>VBIS01000132.1:7531-8552 GCA_005880605.1 Chloroflexota bacterium | reverse complement strand
CCGGGTTGCGCGTGTATCGGAATGGCCCCTCCGTGACCAGGGCCGTGGTTGTTTCGTATGGATCGACCGGAGTGCCGGCGCGCCGCATCGTCAGGATGAACCAGCCGCCCAGCCCGAGGCCCGCCGCGATCAGCGCAAGGCCGGCAAGCCGCGCGGCAAACGGCAATCGGGGCAGGGGCAGCACGAGGTGCAGGAGCAAGCCGACCAGCCATGGGCCCGCAAAGAGCAGCGGGGGTGGAGCGATGACGTCCGGGTGGGGCCGCTTGGTGCCCGGGTCCTCAGTCATTGATCTCCAAATCGAAGACCGAGCTCTCGCCACTCACATCGTAGATCTGCCGGCCGAGCAGGCTGTTCACGATGATGGCGCTGCGCCAAGCCATCAGGCTCAGGTTGGGATCCGCCACGCCGCGCATGTGCCGGGCCGCATCCTGCGCGTAGATCCGCAGCTCGGGCGGGCCGTCCCACTCGACCGAGAAATCTTTGCCAACGGCGAACCCATCGCGATCCCAGCTCAACCGCTCAGCGAGCGGCTCCATCGCCTCGGGCAAGACATAACTGGAGCCGGTTCCAAGCACGATCACATCGGCGCGCACCCTCCGGTTTGCGCCCCATCGGTCGCGGAGTGCGAGATCGCAGCCCCTTTCCGTGTGCTGCATGTCGACAACCTCATGGCCGGGCAGCAAGCGGACTCGGCGACCCGCGGTTTCCAGGAACTCGAGGTCGTAGAGCCGGTCGTAAATGCGCTGCAACAGGCCCTGCGATATGCCGTCGCTCGCCAGCCTCTGCTCGGCAAGGAGGGTGTCGCGCCGATCCCGAGTCAGGCTGAAGAAATAATCGCTGTAGACGGGATTGAAGAGCTCGTTGGTGAAGGGCGACTCATCCAAAGGGAGGAAGTTGGGTCGATTCGAGATCCACACCAGCTGTGCGGGCAAGCGCACGAGATCCAGCAATAGATGCCAGACCACCTCGGCGCCACTCTGACCGCCTCCCACCACGACGACAACCCGCCCGGTGACGTCGA
>VBIS01000132.1:0-7421 GCA_005880605.1 Chloroflexota bacterium | reverse complement strand
TGAATTCCTTGCGACTCACAGGCAGTGACCGGATGATGAAGCGATAGAGGCGCTTGTGGGCGCGGAGGAATGCCAGGAACGAGTACGCACTGGTGGGATCGACGAGGGTGACAAGGTCCTTCAGGTATGAGACCTGGATGGTGGCCTCAGGAAGCAGCAAGCCGGGGTGCCATTCGAACTCCTCGTTCTTATCGAAGAAACGGGCCTCGAAACCCGTGGGCGCGAGCAATGCCGCGAGGCTGAGGTTGAAGGGTCCTGCGCCAATGCCGATGGCGTCGGGCGTCAAATCAGAAGCTGGTGCTCCCAAGCCATCGGTATAACAGGCGGGCGGCCGGCCGGATCGGCTTAGAGGGCCCTCTCGATGCCGTCGAGGATGAGATCGAGCCCGTATTCGAATTCGTCGCCGTACTTGTAGTCAGGCTTCATGGCGCGGTCGACAGCCATCTCCGCCAGGTGGGGATACTGGCCCGGACGAAATCCCTCCATGATGGTTCCCGCCATCTCTGCCACCGCGGGAGCGCCTTCCGAGGTGCTGAACGGCAAGGCCAACTCGGTCAGGGTGAAGCCATAGATGTAGCCGTCCAGGATGGAGTACGCGTGGGCGGCCATGTCGACCGAGAAACCTGCCGTCCGCAGACTTCCGAGCACGGAATCGTGATGTCGCAAGGTTGCGGGGCCGGGTGTGGCTCGCGACTCCATTAAGCCGATGGCCCACGGATGGCGCAGAAGAACCTGGCGGGCCGAGATTGCCCGCTTGCGCATCGCCGTCTGCCAGTCCGCCCCGTTGGCCGGCAGATCGATCTCGCCGAACACGATATCGACCATGCCGTCCAGCATGTCCACCTTGTTCCGACAATGGTTGTAGAGGGACATCGCCTCGACCCCGAGCTTGGTGCCGAGCTTGCGCATGCTGAGCGATTCGATACCGTCCCGATCGGCAAGGGTGATGGCGGCCCGCAGGATCCGCCCCCTGGTCAAGGCGGCGCGGCGCTTTGCCGCCCGTTTAGCTCGCAGGGCCATTTGTCTTCACCACACCCGATCAACAGCATACACCGTAAGTCCCCTGCAGGCTTACGCTGTATGTGCTAAGCTTACGTCCTCAAGTTTACGGTGTAAGTGCGGGACCTAATCCCGCAAGGAAGGTGGCAACCATGATTACGACGAAGACGCGCGCCCGTGAGACGACCAGCGTACAGCTGGCGACGATGAAGGCTATCGTTCAAAACCAGTACGGCACCTCCGAGGTCCTCGAGCTCCGGGACATCGCCAAGCCGGAGATCGGGGAGGGCGAGGTGCTCGTTCGAGTTCGGGCAGCCGGCGTCAACCCGGCCGACTGGGCGATCGTAGGCGGCCTGCCGTATATCGCTCGGCCGTTGTACGGGATGGGCAAGCCAAAGAATCCGGTTCGAGGCACCGATGTGGCGGGGGAGGTTGAGGCCGTCGGCGCGGGCGTGACGCGGTTTCGGCCAGGTGACCAGGTCTTCGGCTGGAGCGGGCGTCTCGGCGGCGCCTTTGCGGAGTACGCGTCTGTCGCGGAAGACGCGCTGGTACTCAAGCCGGCCAAGCTGACGTTCGAGCAGGCTGCGGCCGTTCCCATGGCCGGGACCGTCGCCCTCCTGGCGGTTCGCGATCACGGCAAGGTCCAAGCTGGGCAGAAAGTCCTGGTCAACGGCGCCTCGGGAGGCATCGGGACCTTCGCGGTGCAGATCGCGAAGTCGCTCGGAGCGGAGGTGACCGGCGTGACCAGCACGAGAAACGTGGACATGGTGCGATCGATCGGCGCAGACGAAGTCATCGATTACACCAAAGTAGACTTCACGCGGACGGGGCAGCGTTACGACTTCATTCTCGACAACGTCGCGAACCGCTCATTGGCCGACCTACGGCGCGTGCTCGCCCCCAAGGGAACGCTCGTGCCGAACGGCGGGGGCTTCGAGCATCGGTGGTTCGCGAGCGGAGGTCGCCTTATCGCGGCGAAGGTGTCGTTTGCGTTCGGAAGCCAGAGCGTGCGCACGTTCATCGCCTCGTCGAAGCAGGAGAACCTGGTTGCGCTGGCGAAGTTCCTCGAGGCTGGCAAGATTGCACCGGTAATCGACCGAACGTACTTGCTGAGCGAGGCCGCCGATGCCGTTCGCTACGTCGGCAAGGGCCACGCTCGCGGCAAAGTTGTCGTGTCAATCAGCGGAGTCACATCATGATCGATACCAAACCCACTACGAATGGCCACGGGCTCGCGACCTTGCAGACCCCAACTGGGGCGAAAGCGACGCGCGGTGATTTGGCGGGGTCTCGGATGACCTATTCGAGGCTAATCGGAGCGCTGTTTCTGGCCGGATTCCTCTTCTACGGAGTGGGCTCCGGGCTTGCGACTTCCCTGGTCGGCGGCCCTAACTTTCTCTCGACGATTGCCGGAAGTCAGACCATGCTGGTCATTGGCGCCTTCCTGATGTTTCTGAACACCGGGGTGGATCTGGCTAAGGGCGTTCTGTTCTTCCCCATCCTGGAGAAACACAGCAAGAGAACTGCGCTCGCCTACCTGGCCACGATGATTGTTGAGGTCGTGCTGCTGAGCGTCGGGGTGCTCGCTCTCCTAATGATCGTTCCCCTGGCCCGCCATGCTGGTGAGGTAGGGGCGCAAACCCTCGGGTCAATTCTGGTCCAGACGAACGCCACCGCCTACCAGATGGGCGAGATGACGCTGGGAGTTGGGGCCGTATTCCTCTGCCTGCTGCTGTTCCGGACCCAACTCATTCCCCGGTGGCTAGCGATTTCCGGATTGATCGGCTACCCGATTCTGGTGGCGGGCACCATCGCCGAGATCTTCGCGATCCACATCGGCCTCTACCTCACCGTCCCCGGTTTCTTCTTTGAGCTGGTGCTCCCATTCTGGCTCTTCTTCAAGGGTTTCCAGCCCGAGGCCTACCGAGGCCAGCCCATCAATGCTTAAACCTCGTAACTGAGGTGCGGACCATGGTCGGCCCACTCCCTATGGCCGGCAGGGTCGTCTTGATCACCGGCGGCACCGGGGGAATCGGCAAGGCCACTGCGACCGGGCTTGCCACCCTCGGCGCCCGGGTGGGCATCACGGGTCGGGACCTCGCACGCGCCGAATCGGCCGCGGCTGACATTCGTGCCGCGTCGGCAAACCAGGCCGTCGACGCGTTTGCTGCCGACATGAGCTCGCAGGCCGAGGTGCGTCGGCTCGCGGTCGCCGTCCTCGAGGTCTACCCCCGGCTGGACGTACTCGTCAACAACGTCGGCGGGTTCTGGGCACACCGGCATGCGACCGCCGACGGCCTGGAGCTCACCTTCGCCCTCAACCACCTGGCCCCGTTCTTACTCACCAACCTGCTTCTGGATCGGCTCAAGGCCAGCGCACCGGCGCGGGTCGTCACCATCTCCTCCGGCGCGCAGTCGATGGGGCGGGTCGACTTCGACGACCTGCAGAGCGCGCGCCACTACTCCGGACAGCGCGCCTACAACCAGTCCAAGCTCGCCAACATCATGTTCACCAATGAGCTGGCCCGCCGCCTCGCAGGCACCGGCGTTACGGCCAACTCGCTGCACCCCGGCGTCGTGCGAACTAACTTTGGCGCGGAAGATCAGGCCTGGTTCTTAAGCGTGATAAGCGGTGTGGCCCGCCCATTGCTAAAGACACCTGCGCAGGGTGCGCAAACGCCGATCTATCTGGCCTCTTCTCCCGACGTGGATGGGGTCACCGGCCAGTTCTTCGTGAACCGCAAATCGAAGCCCGCTAATAAGCTTGCCTCCGACGCCGACAGGGCCGCCAGGCTCTGGCAGGTCAGCGCGGACCTTGTCGGAATACCTCCTGCGTAGCCACGACAAGGGTTACAGAGATCGAGTT
Organism: Chloroflexota bacterium; assembly: GCA_005880605.1. GTDB lineage: Bacteria > Chloroflexota > Dormibacteria > CF-121 > CF-121 > CF-13. Next base: position 3,556 of record VBIS01000132.1, on the reverse strand, counting down.
CACATCACGTGACGTCGACTTCCACCACTCGTTAACTTCTCGTTGCCGATCGACGACGAATGCGAAGGAAGTGCAAAATGGGGTCTGACCGGCTGGGGTCTATCCCCGGAGCTGATGTCAAGTTGGTCGGTTCAAGATAAGGAGGCGGGATATGGCAGAAACGAAGACTGCAATCGCAAACAAGCCAACGTGGGTCGATCTGTCGACCACCGATGCGCCCGCGGCGCGGGAGTTCTACTCGAAGGTGTTTGGCTGGAAGATCGAGGTCGATCCGGATCCGCAGTACGGCGGCTATGGGATGGCGGAGGTTGGTGGCAAGCGGGTCGCCGGAATCGGTCCCAAGATGTCACCGGACGCGCCGACCGCGTGGTCCGTCTATATCGCCACCGATGATATCGACGCCCTGGCCAAGAAGGTAGAGGCCGCGGGTGGAAAGGTCGTTGCGCCGCCGTTCGACGTGGGAGACCAGGGCCGGATGGCGGCCTTCCAGGATCCCAGTGGCGCGGTCATCTCGGCCTGGCAGGGTGGCGCGATGAACAGTCAGATGCCGGTGGGCGATCCCAACACGTTCGGATGGGCCGAGCTCAGCGCACGGGGCGTCGAGAAGGCGATCCCCTTCTACCAGAAGGTGTTTGGCTGGAGCCCAAAGACGCAATCGATGGGTCCGGATCAACCGCCGTACACGGAGTTCCAGCTCGGTGGTGAGAGCGTCGCCGGCGGCCAGGAAATGCAGCCGATGGTTCCGGCCCAGGTGCCGAGCTACTGGCTGGTGTACTTCGCGGTCAACGACGTCGACAAGTCGTTCAAGGCGGCAACCCAGGCCGGCGCACGCGAGCTGGTATCGCCGATGGACTTCCCCGGCGGCCGCTTCGCCATCGTCACCGACCCGCAGGGCGCCTCGTTCGGGCTGCTCAAGATGGCGCCGCGCTAGTCGAACTCACGGATGCGGGCCGGCAATCTGCCGGCCCGCGTTCCTCAATAGAGCCAGCTACGGAGCCGTCGGCTGCGGCAATTACGGTCCTCCGGGAAGTCTTCGGCCTGCCCGACTTCCGACCGGGGCAAGGGGAAGTTGTTGCCGCGGCCGAGTCCGGTGCCGACGTCCTGTTCGTGGCCCCGACCGGGTCGGGAAAGAGCATCGCCTACTGGGTGCCCGGCATCGTCGCGGGTGATCTGACGATCGTGGTTTCGCCGCTGATCGCCCTGATGGTCGACCAGGTGGCACGGCTGACCCAGCTGGGCATCCCCTCGGCCTGCGTCCACAGCCAGATGACGGCCGAAGAACGGCGTGAGGCGATGATCCGGGCGTCAGCTGGCGAGCTGCGCTTCCTGTACCTGGCGCCGGAGCGGATCGGCGCGGGAGGCTTTCTCGATGCGCTCGGGAGACTGAGGGTTTCGCGCCTCGTCGTCGACGAGGCGCACTGCATCTCGAGTTGGGGACATGACTTTCGACCCGAGTACCGCCGCCTGGGTGACGCCATCGCGGCGTGCGGCAGGCCGCCGGTCGGTGCGTTCACGGCCACCGCGACGCCTCGAGTACGGCTCGACATCATCGCCAGCCTGGGCCTGCGCAACCCGGGTTTACTGCGGCGCCCGCAAGACCGCGACCGAACTCTCGGCTCTCATCTCGAACTCGGGCATCGCGACCGCCCCATACCACGGCGCGCTAGATGGCGATGAGCGGCAGGATGTATATAGGGAGTTCGCCGCCGGCCGCCTCAAGGTCATCGTCGCCACGTCGGCGTTCGGCATGGGTGTCGACTTCCCCGACATCCGCCAGGTCATCCACTACGACTTCCCGGGCAGCCTCGAAGAGTACTACCAGCAGGCAGGCCGCGCAGGCCGCGACGGTCAGCCCTCGGAATGCATCCTTCTATACAGCGCGCAGGATCGGCAGCTCCAGGACTTCTTCATCGAGCAGGCCTACCCCGATCGCGACACCGTGCGCGCCGTCTACCGCGAGATGCTTCGCGCCGGTAGCGGTTGGATCTCCGACTGGCAGGCGCGCCTGCCCGCGATCGATGCCGGCGCGATCCGCGCGGCCGTTGCTTTGCTGGAGCGGGCCGGCGTGGTGGAGCCAGACGGCGGCATCCGCAAGCTGACGGGCGCGCCCGTCGATTTCGAAGAGCAGGCCCAACTCAAGGAGCATGCCTATGCGCGCGTCACTCAGGTCATGGACTACGCCGGCTCGCGAGGCTGTCGCCACGCTCGGATCGCCGACTATTTCGGCGAGGAGGGGGTGCCGCGGACCTGTCGGTCCTGCGACAACTGTCTCGATCCGCGGAGCGTTGAGACAGTCGCCGTCGCACCGGCGGACGTTGAATCGACGCTCGCCTGCGTCGCTCGCTTCAAGGGCCACCTCGGCGCGGCGCGCGTTGCCTTGATCCTGCGCGGACAGCTCGACGCGTGGGCGACCTCGAAGCCATGGGTCAAGGACCTCGCCTTTTTCGGGGCACTGAAGGATTGGGAGGTGGAGCGGATCCGAGACCTGGTCTCGACGCTGGTGGAGCTGGGCCTGGTCACGCGCGGGCACGGCGAGAAGCCGACCCTATCAGTCGCGCGCACCGGTCTGGCTTTTCTAGCCGGAGGGCCGTCGGTGACGGTTGAGGTCGAAGTCGGCCCGCCTCGACCAGCCCCGAAGGGAGGGGGTAGGTCGAGAGGTCTGACGGCCGGCGACCTACCCGATGACGCGTCGGTGCGCTTCGACGCGCTCCGCCAGTGGCGCCTCGATACCGCCAGGCAGGCCACGGTCCCGCCCTACGTGATCTTTCACGACACGACGCTGGCCGAGATCGCGCGCTCCCGACCGACGTCGATGGGCGCCCTTGCTGCAGTTTCCGGCGTCGGTCCCACCAAGCTGGAACGCTACGGGGCGGCAGTGCTGGCGATCATGAAGGGAGCTTTGGTCTAGCGCGTGCTCCACTGAAACCAACGGATGCCAACCCCAGCGAAGACGACTGAATAAACGACGCTCGCCAGAAATGCCCACCAGGTTTCCGCGCCCCAGGCAGCCGGGTTCATGGCGCCTGACAGCAATGTCGCCACCGCCCCGCCGGGTGACCATCGCGAAATGGTCTCGAACGTCGTTCCGAAGATGTCAGAATGACCGAAAAGGCCGAGCGCGACAAGCGGCAGGAAGCTGAGCCGCCCCACGGCGTTGACGGTATCCACGGATTTGATGAGGCCGACCAAAGCCTGTCCCACGCCGAGGAAGACGGCCGAGCTCACGATCACCATCGCGAGCGTCAGAAGGTAGGCGGCCGGATCCAGTGTGACCTTCTCGAAGACTGCACCGGCGACAAGAACCACTACCGTCATCGCGAGCATGGAGAGGATCTGGACCGCCAACCGGCTGACCATGATGGTCCAGGTCGGAGCCGGCGTGACCCGGAGGCGCTGGAAAACACCCAGTTCGCGGTCCCTGGCCACGGACGCGGTGTAGCCAAGGATGGCGATCAATGCGATGCCGAGCGTGAGAGCTAACGACACCTTGACGATCGGGCTGCCGAGTTGAGCGCCGCGTTTGGCGGTGAACAGGCCATAGAGCACGGCGAGCGGC
>VBIS01000131.1 GCA_005880605.1 Chloroflexota bacterium | reverse complement strand
CGTCGCGCAGCGTAGTGTCGAAGATATAGACGCGGTCGTCGACTGGGCCGGGCGTGGCGCCCATCAGTTGCGCGCCTTGCCGTCGGGTTTGAGCCAGGGCATCATGGCGCGCAGCTCCGCGCCGACCTTCTCGATCAGCGAGTCCTTGGCCTGCCGCCGGTAGGCGTTGAAGGCGGGCCGGCCGGCCTGGTTCTCGAGAATCCAGGTGCGGGCAAAGGTCCCATCCTGGATCTCGCGAAGGATCTGGCGCATCTCCTCGCGGACCGCCGGGCTGATCACGCGCGGCCCGCTGACATAGTCGCCGAACTCGGCGGTGTCGCTGATGCTGTATCGCATGTAGCTCATGCCGCCCTGGTACATCAGGTCCACGATCAGCTTCATCTCGTGCAGGCATTCGAAATACGCCAGCTCCGGCTGGTAGCCCGCCTCGACCAGGGTCTCGAACCCGGTCTGCACCAGCGAGGTGAGTCCGCCGCAGAGCACTGCCTGCTCGCCGAAGAGATCGGTCTCGGTTTCCTCTTTGAAGGTGGTTTCGAGCACCCCGGCCATCGTCGACCCGATGCCGCGCGCGTAGGCGAGGGTGCGCGCTCGGGCCTTGCCGGTCGTGTCCTGGTGCACCGCGAAGAGGGCGGGAACGCCGACTCGTTCTTTGAAGAGTCGGCGCACGATATGGCCCGGCCCCTTGGGGGCGACCATGGCGACGTCGATGTCCGGCGGCGGAACGATCTGGCTGAAATGAATGTTGAACCCGTGCGCGAACATCAGCGCCGCCCCCGGCTTCAGGTTGGGCTTGACCGCCTCGTCGTAGAGGCGCTTCTGGGTCTGGTCCGGCACCAGCATCATTACCAGGCTGCCGGCCTCGACCGCTTTCTCGACCGTCTCGACCCGCAGGTCTTCCTGCTCGGCGGCCTCCCACGATGGACTCCCCTTGTAGAGGCCGACCACGACGTCGACCCCACTGTCCTGCAAGTTGAGCGCGTGGGCATGTCCCTGGCTGCCATAGCCGATCACGGCGACCCGCTGTCCGGCCAGCGCCGACAGGTCGGCATCGCCGTCGTAATAGACCTTGGCCATTAGAGGTAGGTCTGGGTGGTGAGGTTGTTCAGCCGTGGGTTGAGGCCGATCACCTGGTCGGCATCGACCGGGACATCGATCAGGATCGACTGGCCCCTGGTTTCGTAACAGGCGTCCATGATCTCCTTGAGGTTGCTGAGATCGGCTTTGACGCGGAAGCCGTCCCAGCCGTGCGCCCTGGCGGCGCCCACGAAGTCGATGGACGGCAGGGTCGAATGGTAGCGGCGCTTCTCGACGTCGGGAATGACGACTTCCAGGCCCTTGTCGACGATGCCGTAGACGCCGTTATTGATGATGAACACCCGAAGATCGAGGTTGGCGGCATCCGCGAGCGTGCCGCCGAACAGCCGCCAGCAGCCGTCCCCCGTGAAGACGAAGGTATGGAGACTCGGGTCCGCCATCTTGGCACCGATCCCGAGCCCGAAGCCGCCACCCATCGCCGATCCGTCGTGCGCGGTATGGAAGGGAATAAACGGATGCGGGCGCTGGGTCACGTACTGGCGATCCTTGTAGGCGATGCAGACATCGTCGAAACCGATGCTGTTGGGGCGCCAGGACTTGTGCAGCCGCTCGTAGAAGTCGATGAAGTCGACCGAGCCCTCGCGCACGTCGCGGGTGATGTGCCGGTTGTTGAGGCGCTCGGGCACGTCGACCGCCGGCCGGCGACCAACGCCCCGCTGCCTCAGCCGAGGGATGACCTGCCCGAGGGTCAGGTCGAGATCGCCGCGGACCACGGTGTAGTTGCCGCGGACGCGATGCCGGAACTCGTCGGCGATGTGGCCGTAGGGCTCGGTCAATCCGGTGAAGTGCCAGACGTCGCCGGCCGGGATGGCACCCAGGTTCAACGAGTACTCGCCCGAGTCGAAGCCGAGGGTGATGACGCAATCCTCCGGGCCAAGGCTCCGCCAGAGCTTCATGGCCTCGTCGTTGCCGCCGAACGAGATGTAGCCAAAGCCGAACTCGTTCGAGGGCGAGACGGCGTTCGCGCCGTTCACCGACCACACGGTCGGCGCCTGCAGCAGCTCAGAGAGCTGCGTGGTCATCGCCTGCATACCGGGCCAGCGAGCGGCCTCGCTGCTGACGTAGATCACGACCCGGCGCCCGTCCGCGATGCCGGGAAACTCTTCGACGAAGCGGTCGACATCCTGCTTGCGGAAGCCGCGCGATCGGTTGCGCGAGGGGACGTCGATGCTTGTCGTCTTGGAAAGAATGTCAGGATAAAAGCAAATCGCCACCGGCTTGGATTCGAGCAGGACGGATTGCGCGCGCTCGAGCTGCTCTTCCATCGCGTCGATGTCGTCGATGACCACGCAGCCATCGCCGAACTCGGCCTGCAGCTGCGGCACGATGTTCATGCCATGGATCGACACGTCCTGAAGGGGACTCTGGCCGATCGACATCGTCGAGTTCAGCGCGACCAGGAAGACCGAGGGAATGTTGTGCAGCTTGGCATCGGTCATGCCGCTACCGCCGAGCTTGGTCGCAGCACCTGTCGTCGTGATGCAACCACCAACCCGTCCCGAGGCCATGTAATAGCCCAGGGGGACGTAGCCGGCGACGTATTCGGCCATGGTCAGCATCCGCGGCACGCCGTCGCGCGCCTCGGCCGGGTCAGAGAACGGCTGGAGGTGTTTGGTGACGTGGATCAAGCCGCCACCATTGACGCCGGCGTAGCCCGTAATGCCCCAGCGCCGTAAGGTTTCGATCAACCAGTAGTTCCCGCTGGTGTGCTCCATCGGGACCGGCGTCAACGGGGTCAGTTCTTGCTCGACGCGGTCAATCATTTGCGTGCCCATTTCCCGGTCATCCGCTGAACATCCGGTTGATGTCATCGGTGACGTCGCCCAGGCTTGCGGTCGAAGCGCGTTTCGCGACGGCAGCCGTCAGCGCCTCGGTGCAGATCCCGGCCACGTCGATCTGGTACCGCCGCTCCTGGATCTCGTGGTGCAGCGGGTCGGGAATCTCGATCGTGTAACTGGCCATCGGTACCCTCCTTGCAGCTGGCTTGGTATACGGCTTGCTCTGCTGCAAGGACGAGAGGCCTGCCTCCCGCGGTACCACCCTGCTTGCGGCCCCGGCCGCCCCTCTTGTCGAGCCAACCCACTCTGGGGGTGAGTAATCCCATCAACGCCGGTTGACTCAGGGGCCACGCTACCAGCCGGGAGCAGACTCGTCTATTGTGCGAACCGTACAAAAGTCTTTGTTTCTTTCGGTCCTTCACGCCAGCCCCGAGTTGAGGCATACTAAGGCCTCCCATGGCGCTGACTGTCCGGGAAGCGATGGCGCTAGGGGGTTTGCGGAGGGGCGAGGTGCTGGCCGGTGCCAGCGGCCTTGACCGAACCATCACCTGGGTGAAGGTCCTCGAATCCCCCGATACGATCAGCTGGCTCGCCGAGGGCGAGCTGCTGCTGACGGTCGCCTTCGCGATCAAAGACGACCAGGTGGCCCAGCGTGACCTGATGCGCAACCTGGCCCGGGTGGGCTCCGCTGGACTCGTGATCAAGCCGGAGCGCTACCTGCCGCAGATTCCGGAGGACATGCTGGGCCAGGCGAACGAGTTCAACATTCCGCTGATCCGGATCCCGCCGGACGTCTCCTACCTCGAGATCATGAACCCGATTCTGGAGCGAATCATCAACGCCCAGAACACGCAACTGCGGCGCTCGATCGAGATCCACCGGCAGTTCACCGACCTGGCCCTCGACGGTCAAGGCCTGGATGCGATCGTCAAGACGTTAGGCGAGCTGGTCGAGAGTTCGATCTCGCTCGAAGACGCCAATTTCCACCTGCTGGCGAGCCACGTGGTCCCCGGAGTCACCGACAAACACCGGCAGCAAACGCTCGCCCATCACGGCACGCCGCTCAAGGTGCGCCAGGCGGCTGCCATCAAGAAGATGCTGCAGGAAGTGGTGCGGGGCCGTGCCCCCCGCAAGGTGCCACCCTTCCCCGAGCTCGGATTGACGGCGCCCCGGATCATCGCGCCCGTGCTGGCTGGTCGCGAAAATCTCGGCTTGCTCTCGATCATCGATCACCCGCAGCATCTCGAGGACCTGGCCATGATGGCGATCGAGCACGCGGCGACCGTGATCGCGCTCGAGATGACCAAGCAGCGCGAGGTGGCCGAGGCCGAGGACCGGGTGCGCGGCGAGCTGGTCGATGACCTGCTCAACGGCACCTTCGGCGACCAGGCCAACGTGCAGCGCCGGGCGCGACACCTGCGTTACGATCTCTCGCTACCCCACCGCCTGCTGGTGGTCGATGTCGATCACTTCGGGCGATTCATCAGGGAGCGACGCTACGAGGAAGGGCGCGTCATCTCGCTGAAGCACCAGCTCTTCCAGGTGGTGACGGGCGCCGTTCGCCGGCAGCATCCGCGCCACCTGGTCAGCGCCCACAGCGACAGCGTGATCGTGCTCGTGCCACAGCCGGCCGACACCAAGGACCCAGAGGGCGAGGTGCTGGCGGCCCGGATCCGGGATACGGTCGCCGAGTCGGAGCTCGGCGTCACGGTCTCGGTCTCGATCGGGCGGCTATGCACCAAGCCCGAAGACTTCAAGCCCGCCTTCATCGAAGCGCAGCGCGCCCTCGACCTGATGGTGCGCTTCGGCAAGCGCGAGCAGGTCATCAACTACGAGCGGCTGGGTGTGTACCGGCTGCTCGCCCAGGTCGAAGACCGCGCCGGCCTCGACGCCTTCGCCGGCCGCATGCTGGCGCCGCTCGTCGACTACGACCGCGCTCGCGGCACGCCGCTGCTGAAGACCCTCGAGGTCTACCTGCAGCGGCACGGCAACCTGCGCCAGTCGTCGCGTGACCTTCATATCCACCTCAACACGCTGCACTACCGCCTGAAGCGGATCGGCGAGGTCACCGGTCTTGACCTCAAGGACGCGGATGCCCGGCTCGATCTGCTGCTCGCCCTGCGGGTTCGGGCGCTGGCGGAGAGCAAGTAGGGGTAGATCGATGGGGCGGACCATGGCGGCGAAGATCTGGGAGGACCACGTGGTGGCCGCGCGCGACGGTGAGCCGGATCTTCTCTATGTCGACCTGCACCTGGTCCACGAGGTGACCTCGCCGCAGGCCTTCGAGAGCCTGCGGCTCAACCACCGGCGGGTGCGCCGGCCGGATCTCACGGTCGCCACCATGGATCATGACGTGCCGACGCGGGGTGGGCGCGCCGCCGCCGACGAGATCGCGCAGCGCCAGATGTCAGCGCTCGATGAGAACTGCCGGCGGGAGGGCATCGCGCTCTATGGTATGGGCAGCTCCCGCCAGGGGATCGTGCATGTCATCGGGCCGGAGCTCGGGCTCACCCAGCCGGGACTGCTGATCGTCTGCGGGGATTCGCACACCTCGACCCACGGCGCCTTCGGCGCGCTCGCCTT
>VBIS01000130.1 GCA_005880605.1 Chloroflexota bacterium | reverse complement strand
ACGCTGCCACCAGCTGGCAGCTCGAGCCGAGCCCCTACCCCATCCGGATTGACCGGTAGGCCGAGCGTCTCTCCGTAGAACGCCTTCGCCTTTGCCAGGTCGTCGACGGAAAAACCACTGAACGCCGACTTTGCCTTGAACATCCTTCCCTCCTGATATTCGGGTCGACTTACTTAGCTCGAGAGGACCTCGCGCAGCTTCACGGCAAACTCAGGAGCGTGGCTCTCGAAACCGCCGTGGGCGCCGGGGAACTCGGCCGCTTCCACGCCGAGCCGCTTCGCCAGCGCCAGCCCCCCGTCGTTGGCCAGCTCACCGCGCGAATCCTTTCCAACCGCGGGGATGATGCGAACCGGACCGGCCTTCAGCGCGGCAACGTCCGGTTCATAGTTGGCAATGGCCATGAAAGAGTGGCCGAGCCAAAAGTCCATGTTCCGCTGCATCTGCGCCATCCCCTCGCGCATCTCGGGTGTTGGCTCACCAGGTGGTGGCGGTGGTGGACCCGTGCGGATACGCGTTTGCGCCATGAACTTCCCCATGGCGGGCCCAATGCCGGCCGTGCGGTAGGTTTGCACGATCTCTGCCGAGGCCGCTCGCTCGCGCGATGGGTCGGGCAAGAGGGCCAGGGCGGGCGGTTCGTGTGGCACCAGGGTGCGGACCTGCTCCGGATGGCGAGCGACGAGCTCGAGGGCGATGACGGCACCGCCGCTGCTGGCAAACACGAAGGCAGGTTCTTTGGTGATCGCCGCCAGCAACCGGTGGACGTCGTCGGCCGCGGTCTGCACGATTCGCTCGTCCTGAATGGGGCCGTCAAGCGGGCTGTGCGATAGGCCTCGCGGATCATAGGTCACGACGGTGTAATCGGACTCGAGGTATCCGGCGATTCGTCGAAAGGCCCCTGCGTCGGCCGGTCCGCCCGGCATCATAAGCAGCACCGGACCTGATCCGCGAACCTCGTAATAGAGGGTCGCGCCAGGCACCTTCAGGGTTTCCGTCTTCACCGTCACAGGCGTATTCATGCTACGTCCCTCCGCCGTTTACTTTCTAAGACTGAGGGCTGACCGAAAAATCATCGGCCTAGCCTCGAGCCACTTGCTCCTGGCACCAGCGATACAGGGCGTCATACATCGGCGTCTCCAGCCGAATCTTTTCGTGGTCTTGCTCGCCGTGCGCGAGGGCGAAACCATGAGCGATTGCCTGGAGCCCGGCTGACTCCCGTGTAACGTTGACGTCGGCGGACACGTCTGCGCCATGGACAATCTTGGCCAGCCTCATGAGAGCCGGATCGGTGAGCTTGTACTTCACCATGATCGACTCGAAGCTACACCGCCCATCAACATGCCCCAGCTCGACGTCTTTGACGTCGTAGGGAATGGCACCTTCTCGCTCAGCCACCGCTGAGATGTCCCCAACCGGGACGAAGAGGAATTCTGCCTCCTTGTCGATGAAACGCCTGATCAGCCATGGACAGGCAATCCTGTCGACATTCGCATTCTTGCGGGTGACCCATTTCATTCGACTACGCTCCCTTAAAAGATCCAGCGGGTTGCGCTGAACCGCTCGCCCCTACCGTACCCGAAGGCCCTTGGAGCGGGTGTGTAGAGAGCGGGAGACGAGTCTCGAACTCGCGACCTCAACGTTGGCAACGTTGCGCTCTACCAACTGAGCTACTCCCGCGTTGCGACTCCGAATTATAGCCATCGTTGACCGGCTGATTGGCAGGCCTGGGCGTCGCGGCCAATTCGCCGTCACCGGCACGTCGCGGGCCCGTCACCGCGGCGCGGGGCTGCCCGCAATACTCCGGCGCTATCACTGGCAGCATGGGTCTGAGGGGGACCGGCCTCCGCCTGCTCGTGGCGGGCGGCGTCGGTGCCAGCATTTTGCTCGCGAGCGCGCTCCCAACATCAGCGGATGAGATCTCCGATGCCAAAGCTCGCCTGCAGATCATCGGCAAGCTGAAGGGCACGCTGAAGGACAACCTACAGAAAGCGCAAGCGCAGGAGATTGCCCTCCAGCAACAGCTGCAGGAAACCCGCGACACCATCAACCAGACGATCGACAAGATCGCGGCCGCCGAACGGCGGATCGCCGAGCTGGAAGGTCAGATCGCGGCGCTGGACGCCAAGATCGCTGAGGAGCAGATGGAGTTGCGAACGACAAAGGCCGAGTACGCCACCTTTGTCCGTAGCACCTACAAGAGCAACGCGGATCCCCTGGCGCAGCTCCTCGCCGCGCCGGACTTCCAGGGGTTCCTCAACCGGGCGGTCGCCATCGAGCACTTGACCTACCTTGCCAACAAGCTGATCGACCACATCCACAAAGTCGACCTGAAGCTTCACGAGCAGCAAGACCTGATCATTGCCAAGAAAAAGGAAGCCGACAAGCAGCGCGCCGACCTCGTCGACCAGAAGGCCGCGCTGGTCCAGCAGCAGGCCCATCAGCAAGACCTCGAGAACCGGCTGCGCCAGAGCATCGTGCAGGTCAAATGGGAATTGACGGCCATCGATGGCCAGTCGGCCGCCCTGGCGCAGCGGATCGCGGATATGGAGATCGCGCGGCAGGACCAGCTGATCGCGGAGGCTGAACAGGCGGCCTGGCAGCAAGCGCAGTTCTGGATGCAGCACAACCTCTTCACCCTGCCGGGTGCCGGAGCCGGCCACTCCACCAAGTACCCGCTGATCTGGCCACTCCAGCAGGGCAGCATCACATTGCTTTTCGGACCTTGCACCCAGGCGTTCGAGCCACCGGGCTTCGGTTATGCGCACTTCCATGCGGGCGTCGACATCGCCTATAGCCAGGGCTCACCGATTCTCGCCCACCGCAACAACTTCTTCTCGCTCTATGGTCACCTGCTCGGATTCCAGGTGAAGGCGGGCGACAGCGTTCACCAGGGCCAGCTGATCGGCTATGAGGGGTCGACCGGTAACTCAACCGGGCCGCACGTCCACTTCGAGTACCGCTACGGTGGACAGCCCACTAACCCCCTTCCCTACCTGCCGCCCAACGGGCCGAACACCTTCAGCCAGTAAGCGCCAGACCGGGGCTCTCGTTGCGACCCAACCGTCGCTCCAGCCTTTGCTGCCGCCGCTCGAGGTCGGCCCGCCATTGCGCGTTCGACACGACCGCCACGGCCAGCAGCCGTAAGGCCTCACTGACGATCCGCCGCGCTGCCGCCGGGTCACGCGCCTGGTGCTCGAGCAGCTTGGCCAGCTCGATCGCCGCCGGGTAGGGATAGGTCTGGGTGTGCCAGCACTCCTCCAGCACCAGGCGGGCTTCCTGCCACCGCCCCTCCCGTCGGAGCAGGCGCGCCAATCGCAAGCCAAGGGCCCCACGGGTGGCTCGTAGCGCGCCGCCAGCCTGATGTTCCCTCCAGAGGTGTTGGTATTCGCGGATCGCCTCGACCTGGAATCCGCGGGCCTCGAGAAAGCGAGCGCGGCCAAAGCGATCGAGTGGATGCATTTCGTTAGAGCTGCCGAGCAGCGCCTCGAAGCGCGCCAGCAGGACCACCATGGAGAGCACGTCCTGCTGGTTGTGGTCGAAAACCGGACCTAAGACGCGCGGGTCACCCTGGCGCAGCCACGCGAAGTAGCGGCTCGGGATCAGGCTGCCGGGAAGGTCGTCGGCGCGATGTAGGTCGAGCACACTCTGCTCGATGGTCTGCAGCGCACAGTCGGGCAGGCGCGGGCGAAAGATGCGCCGCGCCAGCGTCAGCAAGTCGAGATGGGGCGGCGAGGGCCATCTCGCCCGCTGCAAAACCAGCCGCGTCTGCAGGAGCGGCCAGTCAAAACTCCGACCGTTGTAGCTGACCAGCACGCCGGCCTGGCTGATGCACTGGCCCACCGCCCACAGCAGCGCTTGTTCCTGGTCGAAGTCGCAGAGAAAATACTGGGCCAGGGCCAGTCCGTCCCCTTCCCTCCACGCGAGACCGACGAGAAAGGCGACGGTGCCGGTGCCGCCGGAGAGGCCGGTCGTTTCCGTATCCAGGAAAAGGGGGCGGCGCAACTCGTCCGGGGCGAACCCGAGGCAGGTCGAGAGCGCACCGACCTCCTGGCTGCCATCGTCTGGGAACCATTCACGGCGGACCGCCACCGTGCCAAATGGCGTCGCCTCTTCCGTGCAATTGGGTGGCAGGCGCCGGCTGCCCCCACCCTGCCCTCCCCCAGAGGGGGAGGGAAACCCGAAAGGCGACGGTGCACCAGCCCGGGGGCGTGCTGTGATGGCAGCGATGCGCTCGCGGAGCGCAACGAGGTCGGCGGTCACTGCGCGGCGGCGGTAACCAGGGCGGCCAGTTCCAGGAGGCGCAGCGCCACCGCTTTCCCCTCCTCCCCCACCTCGAGCGCCGGGCCGACGCAGGACGGGCAACCGCTCTCACAACCGCAGCTCAGAACCAGGTCGTGCGCGGCCACTATCACCGCGGTGGAAGTCTCGAAGAGTCGGGCGCTCATGCCGACGCCCCCCGGGTAGCGTTCATAGACGAACACCGCCGGGGTGCCGGTGTGCGGCGCGCGCGTCTCCGAGTACGCGCCCAGGTCACGCGCATCGCACATCAGGAAAAGGCACGACACCTGGCTAACGACGTTGGCCACGCCCTGCAATGCCCCTTGCATCGCCGGCCGCGGAAACTGACGGGCGACCTCCGCCGGGATCTCCAACCAGAAGGCAGTGGTGTGCAGCTGTTGCTCGGGGAGGCTGATCGGCCCCGACCCGACGTTCTCGTGCGTGTGGAACCGAATCTTTTTGAAGATGGTGGGCAGCGCCGTGACCCGTACTTCCCCGTGATGGACGGTGAGCTGTTCCGCCGGCCGGCTCGCAAACGTCTCCAGGACCTTGATGCTGACCGCGAGATTGGCGTCGGTGTAGTAGTCGACCTTCACCGGCCGGACGTAGGCCTTCTTCTCTTCCCAGTCGAGCCGATCGACGTGGTACTGCGCGCCCTCGTGCAGGTAGATCGCCTCTTCGTGCAGGAACGTAGGCGCCGAGAACTGGTCCATCTCGCCGACGACCCTGGCGCCCCTGGTCACGTCGACGATGACGACGTTGTCGGCGTTGGCGCTGCGCAAGCTGACGCCCTCCGCCGGAAACGCGTCGGCGCTCCAGTGCCAGGCATCCCCGGCCTGGTGGACCGCGCCGTCTTCTTCGAGAATGCGCAACAACTCGGCGACCGGTGCCTGCCCAAAAGCTTCGCCGTTCGAGAGCGGCAGCTCGAAGGTTGCGGCCTGCAGGTGGGCGCTCAGAATCAGCAGGTTGTCGGGGTCGATCAGCCCCTGCTCCGGGTCGCGGCCCAGGAAGTACTCCGGATGATTCACCAGGTACTGGTCCAGCGGGCTGCTCGAGGCGACGTAGACCGCGGCCGCGGCGCCGCGCCGGCGACCTGCCCGACCGATCTGCTGCCAGGCGCTGGCGATCGTGCCGGGGTAGCCGCACAGGACCGCGGCATCGAGATGACCGATGTCGATGCCGAGCTCCAAGGCGTTGGTGCTGACAACACCTCGCACCGACCCATCGCGCAGACCGTGCTCGATCTCGCGTCGCTGCAATGGGAGATAGCCGCCGCGATAGCCGCGAATCGTGCCTGACTGGCCCAAGCGGTTTGCCAGCGATTGCTGCAGGTAGCTGAGTAGGATCTCGACCTGCAGTCGCGTCCGACCGAAGACGATCGTCTGCACCCCGGCGCGCAGGAAGGTCTCGGCGATCCGCTGGCTTTCCAGGGTCGACGAGCGACGGATGCCGAGCTCCCGGTTGATGACGGGCGGGTTGTAGAAGAGCAGGCGCTTGGGGCCAGCGGGCGCGCCGTTGTCGTCCACGAGCGTGATCGGTCGTCCGGTCAGCCGTTCGGCCAGCTCCTTGGGATTGGCGATGGTGGCGGAGCAGCAGATGACGACCGGGTGGCTGTCGTAAAAAGCGCAGACCCGCCAGAGCCGGCGGAGCACGTTCGCGAGGTGACTGCCGAAGACACCGCGGTAGGCATGGAGCTCGTCGATCACGACGTAGCGCAGGTTGGCGAACAGCTTGACCCAGCGCGTGTGGTGTGGCAACACGCCGGTGTGCAGCATGTCCGGGTTGGTGACGACAATGTGGCCGGCCTGCCGGATCGCTTGGCGGGCGCTGACCGGCGTGTCGCCATCGTAGGTATAGGTCTTGAGGTCGACTTTCAAGGCGCCGACCAGCCCGTGCAGTTCGGCGAGTTGATCCTGTGCCAGCGCCTTGGTCGGAAACAGATAGAGCGCACGGGTTTCGGGATCGCGCAGCATCGCCTGCAGGACTGGCAGGTTGTAGCAGGCCGTCTTGCCCGACGCCGTGGGCGTCACGACGACAACGTCCTTGCCGGCGAGCGCCAGGGCCGCGGCTTCGGCCTGATGGGTGTAGAGGCGGCTGATCCCGCGGGCGGCCAGCGCCTCCGCCAACCGCGGGTCCAGGGCGCCGGGGAAGCCGGCATAGCGGGCTGGACGGGCCGGCACGGTGTGGTCGAGGGTTAGGTGCCGGCGGAACTCATCCTGGACGAGGAGCCGATCCAGCGCCAACTCGATCGACATGTCCACGCATCTTAGCGAACATATGTTCGCAGCGCAAGGCCCCCTCCCTGACCCTCCCCCTCAGGGGAGGGCACCCGACTCAATCGCCGAGCTTGAAGTACTTGAAGCCTTCCGCCACGGCGAAGGCTTGACCGGTGGCTTGCTCGGCCGCCCGTTCGCGGATCGTCTGCTCCAATTCGGCCCACTCGCCGACCTGGCTCTTGTGTTCCCGCAGGGCTGCGATCTTGAGGTCGATGGTCTCACTGATATCAACCCAGACATCGGGCTCGTTCGAGCCGGTCAGGTAGATCTCCTTGACTTTGTGTGGCTCGAGCCCTTCGTCAAGCAGCTCGGGGAACACCAAGCGCGTGTCCGAGCCCGGGATGATGGCGTCGAGCGCCGCCTCGCCCGCGGCGCGATGGTCGGGATGGTTGATGTAGCGCTGGCCGCTCCAGCGTCGCGTCGGGTCGGGCGCCACGACAACGTCGGGCTTGGTGCGACGAATCCAGCGGGTGATCTGGCGGCGCAGGTCGAGCGTCGGCTGCAGCGAGCCATCATCGTAGCCGAGGAAGAAGACATCCTTCACACCGAGCGTCATCGCGGCCGCGCGCTGCTCAGCGTGACGGATCTGGGCTAGGCGTTCGGCGGTCATCGCGGGATCGCTGCTGCCACGGTTGCCATCGGTCAGGATCAGGTAGGTGACCTGGCGGCCTTCTTTCGCCCATCGGGCCACCGTGCCGGCCGCGCCGAACTCAGCATCATCCGGATGCGCCATCACGACCAGGACACGAATCAGGCCGTTCGGCGAATCCATCAAGCGGGAGTCGGGATCGCCGTCGAGACCTCGTAGTCGACGAAGTCCTTGAAATGCGCGCCGTCGCCGCATACCGGGCACTTTGGATCCCGCTTCAGTCGCAGCGTCCGGAACTCGTCGGTCAGGGCGTCGATCATCAACAGGCGCCCAACCAGCGGCTCGCCGATGCCGAGCAGCATCTTGACCGCCTCGTTGGCTTCGAACAAGCCGATGATGCCGGGCAGGATTCCAAGCGTGCCGGCTTCGTCGCAGCTGGGCGCCAGCTCCGGCGGCGGCGGCTCCGGGAACACACAGCGGTAGCAGGGACCCACGAACGGCTGGAAGACGCTGACCTGGCCGTCGAAACGGAAGATGCTGCCGTGGACGACGGTCTTCTTCAGCAACACGCTGGCATCGTTGATCAGGTAGCGGGTTGGGAAGTTATCGCTGCCGTCGACGATCAGGTCGTAGTCCTTGAAGATCTCGATGATGTTGTCGCGCGTGAGCCGGGTCTGGTATGGGATCACCTTGACGTCGGGATTCAGGTCCTCGAGGGTCTGCTTGGCTGAATCGACCTTGGGCTGGCCTATCCGCTTGCTGTTGTGCAGGATCTGTCGCTGCAGGTTGCTCTCGTCCACGACGTCCGAATCGAGGATGCCGATCGTGCCGACGCCGGCCGCCGCCAGGTAATAGGCGGCGGGCGACCCCAGTCCGCCCGCGCCGATGATGAGGACCCTGGAGTCGAGCAGCTTGAGCTGCCCCTCCTTCCCTACCTCGGGAATCGACACGTGGCGGCTGTATCGCTTCTGTTGCGCCGGGGTCAGATCGCGCGGCACGACGAACTTGAACCCGGCATCTTTCCAGGCGCCAAAGCCACCCTTGAGCGAGGTGACATCCGCAAAGCCCATCTGCTGCAGGGTCTCGGCGGCGAACGCTGACCGATTTC
>VBIS01000150.1 GCA_005880605.1 Chloroflexota bacterium | reverse complement strand
GCCAGTAGCCGGCCATCGGTGACCTCCATCAATGCGGTGTCGAAGCGCTTGGTTCCACCGATCAGGAACGGATGGGTCGTCATCGCCTCCACCGCGGTCCCCGCCGCGCGGTCGTCCGACGTTACGAGCTGAGCAAAGCTGCGCGCCATGGCGGAGAGGGGCACCGCGGCATTGGGTGCACTGCAGCCGTCGATGCCGTACATGACATCGTCGGCCGCGCACCCAGTAAATTCCTCGACCACCTTCCGGATGCGCTGTTGAACTGGGTGCACGAGCTCGAGATAACTCGCGAGCGGCGCCTCCAGCAGGCGCGCGGCCGCAAGCATCCCGCTGTGTTTGCCCGAACAATTGTTGAAGACCGCCAGCGGCTCGGTCATCCCGTGCCGGACGACCTTGGCCGCGGCTTCGTCGTACGGCCAGTGGGCACCGCATTGCAACGAAGACTCGTCGATCTCGGCGTGGGCGAGGAGATCGCGAACCACGGTGACGTGGCGGGGCTCGCCGCTGTGGGAGGCGCACATGATGGCGACGTGTTCGGCAGTGAGCCCAAAGCGCTCGACGACGCCGGTTCGCAAGGCGGCGATCGCCTGGAATGGCTTGGCACACGAACGGAAGTACGTCAGCCGGCTCGGGTCTCCCTGGGAGGCGACGAGCGTGCCCCTGGCATCGACCGCCGCCAGGTGGCCGCGCTGGATTCCCTCCTCGACCTCGCCCCGCTCGATGCGCAGCAAGGGGACGGCCGAGGTGGGCATCGGCCTGAGTATAAAGAGGGAGTCGGCGAGGCTTTGGACGCAGAGTGAAGCGAGGCAGCAATGTGCGACGAGATGACCTATACTTCCGGAGTTATTCGGCCCTCTAGGGCCCGGCCCGTCGCGGCCCCGGCATTCGGAATGGATTTGTTTTCGTGCCAGCAACAGTCACAACCCGGCCGACACCGACGACGCTGCCAGAGCGGATCCGCATGGCCGCGCTAATGCCCGTCGTGCCCCTGATCAGCCTGCAGGGCGTGCACAAGCAATATCCCAATGGCACGGTGGCGCTGCGCGACGTGACGCTCGTGGTTCCAAAGCAGGACTTCGTCTTCCTGGTCGGACCGAGCGGTGCCGGCAAGTCGACACTGGTCCGCCTCTTGATCCGCGAGGAGAAGGTCACGGCCGGCAAGATCCACGTCGAGGGTCAGGACCTCAGCCGCCTCAAGCGCCGTCATCTGCCTTTCCTGCGGCGCAAGATCGGCATGGTCTTTCAGGATTTCAAGCTGCTCCCCAATCTCACCGTCTTCCAGAATGTCGCCTTCGCCTTGCGCGTGACCGAAGGCGCGCTGCGGCACCTCAAGCCAAAGGTCGAAGAGGTGCTCAGCATCGTCGGCCTCGAAGGAAAAGAGAACAAGTTTCCCGATCAGCTCTCGGGCGGCGAGCAGCAGCGAGTCGCGATCGCGCGGGCGCTCGTGCACGATCCGAAGATCTTCTTGGCCGATGAGCCGACCGGGAATCTCGACCCGGCGACCTCCTGGGAAATCATCCAGCTCTTGCTGCAGATCAACGCACGAGGAACCACCGTTTTGATGGCGACCCACAACCGCGAGATCGTTGACGTCATGCGGCGACGCGTGGTCGCCATCGAAGGCGGGCAGATTGTCAGAGACGAAGATGCAGGAGGGTACCATGCACCGGCTCTGGAATCGCGTTGACTTCGCCTTCAGCAGTGCGTGGCAGAACTTCTGGCGCAATGCTGCCGTCAGCATCGCCAGCGTCCTCATCGTCTGGGTCGTGCTGCTGGCGCTCGGCAGCTTGCTGCTCGTGCTGCACTCGCTCGACCAGATCGTGGCCCTCGAGAAGACCAAGGCGAGCGCCATCTCGGTTTACCTTGCGGATACGACGCCGCTCAGCAGCGCGATGGATTTCAAGCTGCACCTGGAGAATGACCCGCGGGTGACGGCGGTCACCTATGTGTCCAAGGACCAGGCAATGGCAAGATTCCGCCAGCTGCCGGCGTTGGACCCGAGCGTGATCGACACGTTGGGCACCAACCCGCTGCCGGCCAGCCTCGACGTCACGGTCAGGGATATCCGTGATCTCGGCGCGATCGACCAGGCGGTGCGTAACTCGCCACTGGTCGACCGATCGCCGGCCACAAACTACGAGCCGAACGTCATCGACAAGATCATTCTGCTGGCACGCGTCGCGGGCATCGCCGGTCTGGTGCTGATCGTCGGCCTGACCGGGCTATCGGTCTTCATCATCATGCTCACCATCCGCACCGCCATCTATCTCCGGCGAAAGGAGATCGAGGTCATGAAGCTGGTGGGGGCCACCGACTGGTTTGTGCGCTGGCCGTTCATCGTCGAAGGCCTCTTCGTCGGGGTGGTCGGCGCGGTGGTGGCGGTGCTGATCGTCGGCTTCGGCTACCGGCCGGCGGTCGTCAATCTGCAAAGCGTCCTGATCTTCGTGCCATTGTCCTTCGACCAGTACTACCTGCGGCTGGTACTGGCCGCGATGCTCGGCTTCGGGCTCCTGCTCGGAAGCGTCGGGAGCTATTTAGGCGTCAGGCGGTTCCTCAAGCAGTGAGGCGGGCGCGCCTTAACACGGCGCTGGCCATCGCGGTGCTGACCGCGGCCCTGCTGACCACGGTCTCGGATACGGTCTACGACAAGCAGCACCAGCTGCAGGGATTGAACGGTCAGATCGTCGCGACCAAGACCCAGATCGCACAGCTGCTCGCCCAGGAACGCCAGCTGCAGGGCGAGATCGCCGCCTTCGATGCGCAGCTGCGGGCGGTGCAGGTCCAGATCGACCAGGAGACGGCGAAGCTGGTCTTACTGGCGCAGCAGGTCGACCAGGCCAAGGAACAGCTGGCGCTCAAGCAGGCCGAACTGGCGCAACATATCGTGTCATCGTTCGGGAAGACCGGCGCCAGGTCTCCGAGCTCCAGAAGGAACGGGCCGCGATCGAAGCCATGAAAGCCGACCTCGAAGCCAAGAAAGCTGAGCAGGTGCGGATCGTCAAACAGGTCCAGGACCAGAAGGCGCAGCTGCAGGCGGTGCGCGACCAGCGGGCCGCGCGCGAACAACAGATCGCCGCCATCGAGGCGCAGTTCCAGCGGTTGCTGGCTGACATGGAAGCGCAGCGGGCCGCCTTGCAGGCGCAGATCGCGTCCCTCATCCATGAAAGCTTCCGGGCGCGCTCGTCCGGGAAATGGAAGTGGCCGATGGACGGGGTCATCACCCAGGGCTTCGGCTGCACCAGCTATCCGTTCGAGCCGTACGATCCCAGCTGTCCAAGTCTTCACTTCCACAGTGGCATCGACCTCGCCGCCGATTACGGAACCCCGGTGCACGCCTCGGACGGCGGCATCGTCCACAACTTCACCATGGGCTGTGGCTGGGGCGGCGGGCTCTGCGGCTACGGACGCTACGTGGTGATGGTGCACGCGGGCGGATTCACCACGCTCTACGGACATCTCTCCAGCTGGGCGGTCGGCGAAGGGGTGCAGGTCGACAAGGACACCGTCATCGGCTATGAGGGCTCGACCGGAAACTCCACCGGCCCCCACCTGCATTTCGAGATCGACCTGGCCGGCATGCCCGTCGATCCGCTCGCGTACCTGCCCGCCTCATGATCGACAACGTAACCCCCCACCCTGACCCTCCCCCGCAAGGGGGGAGGGAATCAAGACCCGGCTGGAACGATAATCGACTCGTGTCTCGATTCAAAGGCATCGCCATCTTGCTTGTGGTGGCGATCGGGGCCTTTTACGCCGGCAGCCTCGCCGAGTTCCAGTTAGGTAGCTATGCCCCTAATTGGGCAAAGTCGCTGCTCTTCTACACCCCGCCTAAGGCCAACATCGATTACCGCGCCCTGGACGAAGTCTTCACGACCATTCAGCAGCACTACGTGAAGCCCAACGCCGACGGCGTCAAGCTGACCGAGGGCGCGGCCGCCGGCATGGTCGGCGCGCTGGGCGACCAGTTCTCACGCTACCTGACACCGGAGGAGTACCGCACCAACCAGACCTTCCTGGCCGGGCAGTTCGCCGGGATCGGTGCCTCGGTGCAGCAGAAGGCGGACCAGGTCGTCATTGCCGGCATCCTCCCGGGTACGCCGGCGGAGAAGGCTGGGCTGCACATAGGGGATGTCATCATCGCCGTCGACGGCCAGAGCACCAAGGGGTGGACCGCCGATAACGCGGTCAATCACATTCGCGGCCAGCCGAACACCCAGGTCCAGATCCAGGTCAACCGGAACGGCCAGACGCTGACCTTCAACCTGACGCGCCAGGAGATCAACGTTCCGAGCGTCGCCACCCACATCTTTAACCACCGCGTGCTCTACGTCCGGATCTTTGAGTTCGGCAACCGGACCGCGACCGAGTTCGACAATGCGCTGAAGAACAACCTGACGGGATCGGTCAACCTGGTGCTGCTCGACCTGCGAGACAACCCGGGTGGCTACGTCGACGCCGCCAACGACGTGATCAGCGAGTTCGTCAAAAGTGGGCCGAGCACCATCCTGGTGGAGCGGGGCGGCAAGGAAGCTCCGAAGAGCGTCACCGGGACCGGCCGCGCCTTCACCAACAAGCTGGTGGTGTTGCTCAACGAGAATTCGGCCAGCGCCTCGGAGATTACGGCCGGCGCCATCAAGGACTACGGGCGCGGCACATTGGTGGGAGTCAAGTCCTTCGGCAAGGGGTCGGTGCAGGAGGATTTCGTCCTCCGTGATGGCGACCTGCACCTCACCATCGCCTACTGGTTGACGCCCAAGCGCCACTCGATTGAAAAAACCGGGATCACGCCGGACAAGGCGGTGACGTTGCCCAGCGCCCAGGACGAATACGCCGTTGAACAGTCGCCGAACGACTTCACCAAGGACCTCCAGCTGACGGCGGCGCTGGCGATGTTGGAGGCTTAGGCAACCCGCCAGAGGGTGGGTACAATCGTGACGTATGCCGGATGAGGCGTTCGACGTCGCCGTCATCGGCGGTGGCTCCGCCGGGTATGTCGGCGCTATCCGTGGCGCTCAACTCGGGCTCAAAGTGGCGGTCATCGAGAAGGAGAAGGTAGGCGGCACCTGCCTGCACCGGGGCTGCATCCCGACCAAGTCGTTCCTCCATTCCTCCGAGCTGGCGCACCAGATCCACACGGCCGCCGCCCTGGGCCTGAAGACCGAGGGCCTCCAGGTCGACTGGCCGGTGGTGCTGAAGCGCAAGCAGGCCGTGGTCGACCAGCTCTGGCGCGGCGTCGAGTTCTTGTTGAAGAAGAACAAGGTCACCGTGTTCAAGGGCGAGGGCATCATCGAGTCCGAGCATGCCGTGACGGTCAAGGACAGTGGCCAGGTGGTCAACGCCAAGAACCTCCTGGTCGCGACCGGCTCGCGGCCCAAATCCTTGCCGGGCCTCAAGATGGACGGCGATCGCGTGATCAACAGCGACCACGCGGTGAACCTCGACAAGATGCCGCAGTCGATCGTGATCGTCGGCGCCGGCGCGGTTGGAACCGAGTTTGCCTGCGTCTACAACGGCTACGGGGCGGACGTGACCCTGGTCGAGTTCCTGCCGACGCTGCTCCCCCTCGAGGATGCCGAGGTAGGCCAGCAACTGGCCAAGGTCCTCGGCAAGCGCGGCATAAAGGTGCTCACCGGCGCCCAGGTCCAGCCAGACACCCTCAAGCAGGCCAACGGGAAGATGACGGTCGCGGTCAAGGCCGGCGCGGAGACGCAGACCATCGAGGCGGAGCGGATGCTGGTCGCGGTCGGTCGCGAAGGGATCACCGAGGGCTTCGGCCTGGAGAAGTTGGACATCCAGCTGGAGAAGGGCTACATCAAGACCGACGAGCATTACCGGACCGGGCATCCCAACGTGTATGCCGCGGGCGACGTCATCGGGAACTTCCTGCTGGCGCACGTCGCCTATTACGAAGGCGAGCACATCATGGAACACATCGCCGGCAAGAACCCCAAGCCGCTCGACTACAACCGGGTGCCGCGCGCGACCTACAGCTATCCGCAGGTGGCGAGTCTTGGCCTGTCTGAAAAGCAGGCGCGCGATCAGGGTCTGAACGTCAAGGTCGGGAAATTCCCGCTGGCGGGCAACGCCAAGAGCGTGATCCTTGGCGAGACCGAGGGCTTCGTGAAGATCATCAGCGATGCCGACTCGGACGAGCTGGTCGGGGTCTTCATCCTCGGCCCCAATGCCACCGAGCTGATCGCGCAGACCGCGCTGGCCAAGCTGCTCGAATCGACGCCCTTCGAAATCGGGGCGAGCATCGCACCGCATCCCACCGTCTCGGAATCCGTCAAGGAGGCCGCGCTGGCCGTCGACGGCGTCGCGATCCACATTTAGAAGGATGGCGATCAAGGCGGCCCAGGTCGAGGCGAAGGGCGGACAGAGCCGCCACCGGTCGCTGGGCTTGAGCGACGAGGAGGCCCGGCGGATCTACGAGGTGATGCGCCTCGCCCGCGCCGTCGATGAGCGCATGTGGCTGATCAATCGCCAGGGGAGAGCGCCCTTTGTCATCTCCTGCCAGGGACAGGAAGGGGCACAGGTCGGAACGGCCGCGGCGCTGCGGCCGGGCTACGACTGGGTGGCGCCCTACTATCGCGACGCCGGCGTCGTCCTCTGGTTCGGCATGACGGCACGCGACCAGATGCTCTCCTTCTTTGCCCGGCGTGAGGATCCGAACAGCGCCGGCCGGCAGATGCCGGGACATTTCGGCAGCCGGCGCCTGCACATCGTGACCGGCGGCAGCCCGGTGGCGACCCAGCTGTTGCACGCCGCCGGTGTGGCCCTCGCCTCCAAACAACGTAAAGAGGATGCCGTCACCAACGTCTATTTCGGTGAGGGCAGCGCCAGCCAGGGCGACACCCACGAGGCGATGAATTTCGCGGGGATCCACAAGCTGGGCGTCGTCTTCATCTGCGAAAACAACGGCTACGCCATCTCGGTGCCGCAGTCGCGCCAGATGGCGATCGCCAACCTCGCCGATCGGGCTGCGGGCTACGGCTTCCCCGGCGTGGTGGTCGACGGCAATGACGTCCTGGCCTGCTACGAGGTCGCCCGGCAGGCCGTCGAACGAGCGCGCCAGGGCGAGGGCCCGACCCTGATCGAGGCCAAGACCTATCGATTCACGCCGCACTCCAGCGATGACGACGACAAGCGCTACCGGCAGGCCGAAGAGGTAGCGATCTGGCGGCAGAAAGACCCGATCCAACGCTACGCCCGCTACCTGCGTGACGCCGGGACGCTGACCGACCAACACGAGGCAGAGATCACCGAGCGTGTCACGCAGCAGGTCGACGAGGCAACCGACTACGCGGAACAGGCGGCGGATCCGACGGCCGATGACCTGAACACCTTCGTCTACAAGCAGGAGATCCCGGGCTGATGGCCGTCAAGACCGTGATCGAGGCGATTCGCGAGGGGATGGACGAGGAGATGGCGCGCGATGAGAGTGTGTTTCTGATCGGGGAAGACGTGGGCAATCGCGGCGGCGTCTTTCTGGCGAGCGACGGCCTGTTCAAGAAGTACGGCGAGCTCCGTGTGATCGACTCGCCGCTGGCCGAGTCCTGCATCATTGGCGTCGCGATCGGCGCGGCGGTCAACGGCATGCGGCCAATCGCCGAGATCCAATTCGCCGACTTTATCGCGCCGGCCATGAACCAGATCATCGAAGAGGCGGCCCGCTTCAGCTACCGCACCGCCGGCGACTTCAACCTGCCGATGGTGATCCGTGCTCCCTGGGGTGGGGGTGTTCATGGCGCGCTCTACCACTCGCAAAGCATCGAGGCGACCTTTTCCCACGTCCCGGGCCTTAAGGTCGTCGCACCCGGCACCCCGGCGGATGCCAAGGGCCTGCTCAAAGCGGCCATTCGGGACCCGGATCCGGTCCTGTACCTCGAACACAAGCGAACCTACCGGCTGGTCAAAGGCGAGGTGCCGGACGGCGATCGCGTCGTGCCGATCGGCAAGGCCGACATCAAGCGCGAGGGTAAGGACCTGAGCCTGATCGCCTACGGGCTGATGCTCACCTACTGCCTCGAGGCCGCGGAGAAGCTTGCCGCCGAGGGTGTCTCGGCCGAGGTGCTCGACCTGCGCACCATCAAACCGATCGACCAGGCCGCCATCGTCGCGACTGCGCGAAAGACGGGGAAGGTCCTGGTCGTCCATGAGGACAACCGCTTTGCCGGGATCGCCGCCGAGGTAATGGCGATCATCATGGAGAACGCCTTCGACGCCCTCGATGCTCCCGTGATGCGCCTCACGGGTCCAGACGTGCCCGCAATGCCGTTCAACCATGTCCTCGAAGACGCCTTCATGCCGA
>VBIS01000301.1 GCA_005880605.1 Chloroflexota bacterium | reverse complement strand
GTCATCGTGCAGAAATACCTTCACAACATGCCGGCCTGGAACGCCCTGTCCACCGAAGCGCAGGAAAAGGTCATCGGTCTCCGCAAGCTGTCCGATATCGGGGTGGACGATGCCACCAAGCCCGGCTCGGCGCACAATGCGTTGACCGTGCTCGATGAGAATGGGAAAGAAATCAAGATCCTTCGCGACAACATGCCCTTCGGCGACGTGGCCCGAGGCGAGTTCGGTACATATTTCATCGGCTATGCGCGGTCGACGCGGCCGATCGAGCAGATGCTGGAGAACATGTTCGTCGGCCGCCCGCCTGGCAACTACGACCGCTTGCTCGACTTCAGCCGCGCCATCACCGGCAACCTCTTCTTCGTCCCCTCCCTGGATTTGCTGGACTCCCTGCTCTAGGAAACGCGCGGGTAGTCGAGGATGGCGACCGAATCCACCGTCGTCCTGGCGGGCTGGCCGGGCGCGGTCGGGGTCGACCGCTCCTGCGAACTGTCGACCACGAGGGTGTGCATCGGATGGAGGGCGGCATCGATCCGGCTGACCGCCTCGGCCGCGGTGCCCTTGCTCACGTAGATGTATTTGCGATGCCCGCCATGCATGCGGGCCTCGCGCTCGACCCGCCCGAGGACATCCTGGGCGTCCGCGTCCGCCAGGTAGGGATCGACGATCTCCATCAGGTGCGGCAACCCGCTTCGAGGTAAGCCCTGGCCTCGATACAGGAACACGATAGGCTGGTCGTGGGCCGCCTCCACGGCGGCTTTGGCGAGCGCGACCGCTGCTCCCGGGTCGCTGGGGACGACGGCGAGGACATTGCACGCGCCGATGCGACGGGCGCGCGCGATCAGGGTGGGTGGCCGGTCGTCCCGCAGCAGATGCGGGAAGACAGCCGGTACGCCACTCCGGTGGGCGAGCCGGTACGTCGTTAGCCCGATGGCGACGCCGATCAGCGCCAGGCCGCCACCGAAGATCGTCGCCAGTGGCTTGGCGAAGAGGTTGGTCACCCAGGCGAGCGTCACGGCGACCGTGGTCACGATCCCCGCCACCATCACGATCGCCGGCACTCGCTCATGCCAGCGGATGACGTCGAGTGATAGCGAAGTGAGCATGAAGGCGCCCAGCAGCCCGAAGGCATAGAGATCGCCGAGCGTGCCGGCGCTGCCGCGCGCGAGGATGACGACTACGACCGGGATGCTGGTAGCGACGGCGATCGCCCAGTGCGGGGTATCTCGCCAGCGATTCCGCCTCGCCAGCACCCGTGGCAGGAATCGCATGCGGGTCAGAGCCAGAAAGACGTGGTAGCTGCCGATCAGGGCGGTGTTGCTGGCGAAGATAAGCAGCAGGGCGCCGCTGATCGCGACCGATGGTGACCACCACCAGGCCCATCCCAAGGTTGGCCACCCGCCGGCGGGGATCAGCCAGCGCCGGCGAGAGTTGCGCAATGCTCTCCAGGCCGGAAAAGGCGAGGAAGGCGCCCGCGTAGCCGGTCAGGAGAAAAATCGGCGTGAGCCGGGGTCCGGCCAACACCTGGTGAATCGAGTCGAACATGTGGGCGGGCCCCAGCCGCATGATGATGGCGGCCACGACCGCCAGCTGGAGGATCCCAGCTGTCACCGCGAACACGGCGCTCGCTTCCGCACTCGCCTTGATGCCTATCAGGTTTAGGAGGGCGAGAATGACCAGCGCCCCAACCGTGCCCAGGATGACGATGGTGCCTAGCGACTTGAAGACCACGCTGAGATAGATCACGCCCGAGAGGGCACTGAGCGCGGCGGTCAGAAAATAGTCGACCAGGATGAACATCCCGCCGGTCAGCCCGACGAAGGGATGGAAGGCTCGCGTGCTGACCGTAACGACGCCACCGCCCTCGGGATAGCGGGCGGCCACTTCCGCGTACTTGATCGCCAGGAGGACGAAGACCAGCAGGGTCATCGCCACGAACAGCGCCGCCCGCGTGCCGAAGCGGCCGTAGAGAATGCCGGGCGTGTAGTAGACGGAGGTTCCGATGTCCGCGAACACGACTGCCCAGCAGAGGAACGGACCGATCCGGCCTCGCGTTCGAACGTGGGCTGGCGTCACTTCCCTCTCCGCGGGCACCGCCTAATACTGTCTGACAGGTCCGTTGTGGTGCCGCGTTGCACCGAACAGACAGGTGGCAAGACTTCAACGCGCCGAAATCGGCTGGCTCGGTGAGCTGGCGATGGACCAGGCGGTCGTCACCGGAAGCGGCGGGCGACTGATTCCGTGGATCCCGATGGTCGACGCGCACGGGGTTGACCGGGCGTACAGCTGGGACGGCGTC
>VBIS01000149.1 GCA_005880605.1 Chloroflexota bacterium | reverse complement strand
CGGTGGCATCGACCTGACCAATTTCCATGGCGACCGATGGGACACCCAGGAGCACAAGCCGCGCGGTGCGGTCGGCTGGCACGATGTCGCGACGCGAATCGCGGGACCCGCCGTGCAGGACGTCGCGGAAAACTTTGCGATGCGCTGGCGAGCGATCACCGGCGAGGCGCTCCCGCCGGTTGCCACGCCACCACGGGCCGGCAACATCGAGCTGCAGGTCGTGCGCACCGTCCCGGACGGCATGTACCCGCTGCTCCGCCGCGGGGATTTCCGCATCCTCGAGTCCTACCTGCGGGCGCTGCGGGCCGCCCAGCGATTCATCTATCTGGAGAATCAGTTCCTCTGGTCGCCCGAAATCCTGGAGGTGCTTCGCCAAAAGCTCGAAAACCCGCCGACGCCCGACTTTCGCCTGGTGCTTGTCCTTCCCGCTAAACCAGATAACGGGGGCGACGATACCCGCGGTCAGCTCGGCACGCTGGTCCAGGCCGATGGCGACGGCGGCCGGCTGCTGGCCTGCACGCTCTACGCGATCGGCGGCGAGAAGGACTGGCCGATCTATGTTCACGCCAAGGTGGGCATCGTCGACGATGCCTGGATGACGATCGGGTCGGCCAACCTCAACGAGCACTCGCTCTTCAATGACACCGAGATGAACCTCGTCACCCACGATCCGCGACTTGCGCACCAAACCCGCTTGCGCCTGTGGGCGGAGCACCTGCAGCGGCCGGTCAATGAAGTGGCCGCTGATCCGACTGACGTCATCGACCGCCTATGGAAGCCGATCGCCCAGGAGCAAGCGGAGCGAAGCAAACGAGGAGAAAAACTGACGCACCGCCTGACCATGTTGCCCGGGGTTTCGCGGCGTTCGGGTCTCCTGCTCGGTCCCCTCCAGGGCCTCCTGGTCGATGCCTGACTAGCGCGGAGCGGAGCGCTCTTTCAGCTCTCCCACTGCGAGACGGGAAGAAAGTACGGGTAGATATTGCAGCGCCAGCCGATCAGCGGATGCACGCCCAAGCGGCCAGGCGGGTCCTCGTCGACAAACGGTTGCCGTACTTCCTGCCAGTTGGGCTCACCGTTGCATTGCGGGCAGCGCACCGGCGGCCGGAGATCTTCCATGCATCAAGCATCGTACCGGTCTCTTGATGATCTCCCTCCCCCTCTGGGGGAGGGCAGGGTGGGGGCTCCGGATCGATCCGGCATCGGCAACGGGATCAACTCGATAATGGTCAGATGAAGTTACTGGGTTTTCAGATTCCGAACTACACCTTTCCGGGTGTGACCAACGACAAGCTGTTCGAACATGTCGTGTCGCTCGCCACCACAGCAGAGAAGGCAGGCTTCGATTCGGTCTACGTGATGGATCACTTCTATCAGCTGCCCAACATTGGCCCGCGGACCGAGCCCATGCTCGAGGCCTATACCATCCTGCCCGGGATCGCGGCACGAACCACGAAGGTCCGGATCGGCGCGCTCGTTACCGGCGTGACGTATCGCAACCCGGCGTTGCTGGCCAAGATCGTGACCACGCTCGACGTCGTCTCATCAGGTCGCGCGATCCTCGGCCTCGGCGCGGCCTGGAACCAGGACGAGCATCGCGGCTACGGTTACCAGTTTCCGCCAGTCGGCGAACGCATCAGCCGCCTGGAAGAGGCGCTACAGATTTGCCGCGCAATGTTCCGCGAGGAAGCGCCGACCTTCGAGGGGCGGTACTACCAGATTCATGGCGCGATCAACTCCCCGAGGCCCATCCAGCCGAACGGCCCGCCAATCATGATCGGCGGTGGCGGCGAGCAGCGCACGCTGAAACTGGTCGCGCAGTACGCCGACATGTGCAACATCTTCGGCGACGCTGCCATGGTGCGCCACAAAATGGATGTCCTCGAACGGCATTGTGAGACGGTTGGCCGCGATCCGGGCACGATCATCAAGACCCGTCTGGGCAGCCTCCTCATCCGCAAGACCGATGCCGAGGCCGAGCGCGCCTTCCAGCAGGTGCTCCAACGCCCCGGGATCAACGAGGAGTACGTGCGCAGCGTGTTCATCGTGGGTGGTCCCGACCGCGTCGCGGAGCAAGCCCAGAAGCTGCTCGAGGCGGGACTCGACGGCCTGATCTTCAACATGCCCCACATGGAGGATCCCGACGCTATCCAGCTGGCGGGTCAGACGCTCGCCGGCCTGCGCCAGCCTGCCGCGGCTCGGTAGGCTTCGGACGATGGCGGAGGACCGGCTCTACTCGATCACGGAGGCGGCTGAAAGGCTCGGCGTCTCGCCGGCGACGATCGCGACCTGGATCCGGCTTGGCATCGTGACCGCCAGCCGCCAGGACGAGCTCGGCCGGAATCGCTACACCGAAGCAGACATCAAGGAAATGGAACGCCGGTTTCAGGAGCGGCAGGCCCGCAAGCGAGGTCCGCAAGCTCCGTAGGCAGGGCACGTACAATACGGAGGTTTTGCGAGGGCGAGCGCAGGAGGACGCATGCAGGCACGGCTGCTGACCACTGCCCCTGAAAAGGCGGAGGCGGACGCGCTCATCCTGCCGATCTTTGAAGGGCAGTCGACGCTGCCGCCGGAAGCCGCCGCACTGGACAGGAAGCTCAAGGGCGCCATCACCCAGCTGCTCGCGGATCGGGAGTTCCGCGGCAAGTTCATGGAGCTGGTCCCGGTGCACAACCTCAACACCCTGCCCAGCAAGTGGACCGTCCTGGTCGGCGTCGGCAAGGCCCAGGAGCTCGACATGGTGCGGCTGCGCAACGTCCTGCAGTCCGCGGGACGGGTGCTGCGCAAGCGCGGTCATCGCCGCGTCACCGTGCTCCTCCCCAAAGACGTCGCCGCCAGGGCAGGCGCGGCCGACGTCGCACGGGCGGTCACCGAAGGGATCGGGCTCAGCAACTTCGACGTCGGCTCGCTCAAGACGCGACACGAGCAGGCGGTGACCCAGATCAGCACCCTGAGCATCGTCGGCCTCGATGGCGACAAGGCCGCGTCGGCGGCGGTCAAGGATGCGGTCGTCCTGGCGGATGCCACCAATCGCATCCGGGAGTGGGTCAACGCGCCGGCCAACGCCTTCACACCGACCGTCTTTGTCGAGAAAGTGAAGGAAGCGGTCAAAGGCACGGGTCTCGACCTGAAAGTCCTCGAGGTCGACGACATGCGCCGGCTCAAGATGGGCGCGCTCCTGGCGGTGGCGCGCGGCTCCGATGAGCCGGCGAAGATGATCGTGCTGCGGTACTCGGGCGGCCGCAAGGGCGGCCCGATGCTGGCGCTGGTCGGCAAGGGCATTACCTTCGACAGCGGCGGCATCTCCATCAAGCCGGCCCAGAACATGGAGATGATGAAATCCGACATGGGTGGCGGCGCCGCCGTGGTCGGTGCCATGCTGGCGATCGCCGAGCTTGAGCCGAAGATCAACGTCATCGGCATCGTGCCCACCACCGAGAACATGCCCTCCGGCAAGGCCATCAAGCCGGGTGACGTCGTGACCGGCTCAGGTGGCAAGACCATCGAGATCATCAACACCGATGCGGAGGGTCGCCTGATTCTCTCGGATGGGATCACCTACGCCGTCAAAGAAGGCGCGACCCACATCATCGACATCGCCACCTTGACGGGATCCATCGTGCGCACGTTGGGTCCGCTCGCCATCGGCGCCTTCGGCAACGACCCGCCGCTGATGGATCGTGTGCGGCGCGCGGCCGACCTCGCCGGCGAACGCATCTGGGAGTTGCCCACCTGGGCCGATTACGACGGGTTGATCGACAGCGAGATCGCCGATATCAAGAACTCGACCGTTCCCTGGGCTGGCGCGACGACGGCCGCGCTCTTCTTGCGTGAGTTCGTGGAAGGCCGGCCGTGGGTCCACCTCGACATCGCGGGCAGCGCCTGGCAGGACGCCTCAGAGCTGAAGACGGTCCCCAGGGGCCCAACCGGATCGGGGGTCCGGGTGATGGCGCAACTGGCCCGACTGCTGGCCGAGTCTTAAACCGTCAACCGTCCGATTCCGGCCGAGCTCACAACGGCGCGCCTGCGTTTGCGGCAGTGGCGGGCGGACGACCTCGATGCGCTGACCGAGATCTACGCGCAACCGGAGTACCTCGCCCACATGCCCGCCCTTGACCGGGCGGGGACCGAAAAGCAGATCGAGCGGTTCTCGCGTATGTGGCGTGAGGACGGCGTCTGTCAGTGGGCGGCGGTCGACCTGGGCACCGATCGGCTCATCGGTCGAATCGGCCTGCTACGCCACCACGACTGGCCGCTGGCGGCTGACCCGATCGAGGTGGGGTGGACGCTGCATCGCGATTATTGGGGCCAGGGCCTGGCGACCGAAGGCGGCCGGGCGGCCATGGAGTGCTGGCGCGGGCTACTGCTCGACGACGCGCAGCTGATCTCGATCACGGTGCCGGCCAACGCCAGATCTCGAGCGGTGATGGAGCGACTCGGTCTGACTTACCGGGGAATCGCACAGTGGCGCGGTCTCGACGTCGTCTGGTACGCCGTTGATCGCTAAATAAGCGCGCCCCGGTGTGGAAAGGCGCGCGTGTAGGGTTAGCGCTTCGCCCAGCCCGGGTCGGGGTAGCGCGGGCGCGCGGTGGCCACCTCGGGCGGCCAGATCAATACGGGGTGGCCCGCCTGAACCTGCTGAACGTAGACGGGCTTGGCGGTGTTCGCCCCACGATCGTCGAACTTGATCTCGCCGAAGAAGGTGTTGAGGTCGATGACCGAGAGGGCATCGCGGACCCACCGTGGCTGCGTCGAGTTGGCCTGTTCGATCGCCACCTCGAGCGTCAGGCAGGCGGCGGTCGCCGCGGCGGCGTACTGATCCGGCAGTTGCCCGAATTGCACGGCGAAAGCCAGCGAGTAATGGAAGCTGTCGATGAAATAGCCCGTCCGGTTGCGGGTACCCGGCGCCCATTGCGTCGTCCCTACGCTGTAGTTCGCTGCGGCCCGGAGGTCGTTCGTGAATTGCACCGTGCCCGGGCCGTCCGCGAACGCCAGTAGTTTGGGCTGGATCTTCATCTGCTGCGCCTGCTGGATGGTGCGCACGCTCTCGGCCGGATGGCCGACCTCGAAGAGTAGGTCGGGGCCCGCGCCGGCCGCCGCTCCCAGCAGACCGCTGAGGTCGTTGACGCCGGAGGTGTAGCTCGCGCCATACACGACGTTCAGACCCTTTGCCTGGGCGTAGCCGACCGTCGCGTTGGCGACCTCGGCGGAGAGGCTATCGCTGGCGGCGAGGATTGCCATGGAGGCGGGTTTTGGGTTCTGGGCCAGGGCCATGTCGATGACACCCTGAAGCTGGCGACTGTGCGGCGCCAGCACACCGAATAGATAGTGGTAGTGATTGTTGAATATGGCATCGGACGATGCGCCGTTAGTCACCATGGGCACCTGGTGTTGCTCGGCAACGGGCGCGGCCCGGCTCGTGGTGGCGTCGTTCGAGGGGCCCAGCAGCAGGGTGTCGTGGTTCTGCGTGATCAGCTGCTCGGTGACCGCGGCCGCGATCGATGGGCGGCTCTGATCGTCGCCGATATCGATGTTCAGCCGGTGACCGGCCCCGCGCAGCGTAACGCCGCCCTTGGCATTGATCCAGTCCTGGCAGAAGAGATAGCCCTCCTTGGCCATCTGGCCGCTTTCGGCCTGGCTCCCGGTGAGGGAGAGGACGGCGCCGACGTTAATCACGCTCCCCAGGGGCGCGGCCAGGACCCCAGGAATCGGAGCGCAGGCCGCAAGGAGTGA
>VBIS01000148.1 GCA_005880605.1 Chloroflexota bacterium | reverse complement strand
CAACGGAGCGGCCGAGGTCACGCAGGTCGTTGCGCAGATCGTGCATGACGCGGTGCGCCTGCGGGCCCCACTCGGCGCCCCACCGCTCCTTCATCCGATTGAAGACTTCATCCACCTGAGGCTGGCGCTCGTTCATGAAGGCGCGGCCGGCATCGGTGATGCTGTAGACCTTCCGGCCGTCCTGTGACACCGAACTCACGTACCCCATGTCCTCCAGCATCTGAAGCGTCGGGTAGACGGCGCCCGGACTCGGGGCGTAGAAGCCGCCGAGGCGGGCCTCGAGCGCCTTGATTAACTCGTAGCCGTGGGCGGGCTTGTCCTTGAGCTGCTCGAGGATGACGTACTTGAGATCGCCGCGCTCGAACATCTGGCGGCGGAACTGGTCGAAACGGAACTCACGACGTGACCACATTTGGGAATCCTCCTGGAACTAGCGAAGTATCACGATATATCGCGATATTAAGGGAAATGCCCCGGACGCGTCAAACTCGAATACGGCCACAGTCAGCGTAGAATTCGGTCCCAGCAGCGTGCCCACCGTCTCCCCCACGTCCCCGCCGCAGGCACCACCGGTCGCGCTCGAGGAGCGCGTGCGGACCTTCCTCGAAGCCTGTGAGATCGACCGAAATCTCAGCCCGCTGACCATCCGGCAGTACGACCACTACCTCAACTACCTGCTGGGCTGGCTCGCCCGCGAGCAGCCGGACGTGAAGGACCTACCCGACCTGACCAGCGAGGTCGTGCGCCGCTACAAGCTCGCGCTCGCCCGACATCTCAATCAGCACACCGGGCGACCGCTCACCCGCGCCACGCAGACCTATTTCTTGATCGCCCTGCGCTCGATGCTTCGCTACTGGACGCTGCAAGGGCTGGAGGTGCTGGCGCCCGACCGCATCGAACTGGGCAAGGCGCCCTCGCGCTCGCTGAAGTTCCTGGACCCGGATCAGTTGCGGCGGCTGCTCGCCGCCCCGGACGTCAACGACCCGCGCGGCCTGCGCGACCGCGCCATGCTGGAGACCTTCTTCAGTACCGGCTTGCGGCTCGCCGAGCTAGCACACCTGGATCGCGACCACATCAACTTGAAGACGCGTGAGTTCGGCGTCATCGGCAAAGGCCGCAAGCCCCGCGTCGTCTTCCTCAGCGACGCCGCGACCGAGGCGCTGGCCCGCTACCTGGAAACGCGCCAGGACCGCTGGAAGCCGCTCTTCATCCGCATGAAGGGCAAACCCGACCTCACCCCCGGCGGCCCCGGGATGCGGATGTCGTCCCGATCGATCGAGCGAATCGTCGGGAAATACGTTCGCATCGCCGGTCTTGGGGTCAAGGCCACGCCCCACACCCTGCGACACTCGTTCGCCACCGACCTGCTCTCCAATGGCGCCGATCTGCGCGCCGTCCAGGAGCTGCTCGGGCACGCCAACCTCAACACCACGCAGATCTACACGCACGTGACCAACCCACAACTGCGCGCGGCGCACCGCAAATTTCACAGCGGGAATCGCGACTGACGCTGCTAGCATCAAGACGAGATGGTTTCGGTTCGCGAGAAACTCCCGTCGACCAAGCTTGATTACTATTCGCTGACCCGTCTTGGCGAGTTGGGGCTGGGCGATGCGTCCCGGCTGCCAATGACGATCAAGATCCTCCTCGAGGGGCTGCTGCGTCAGGCAGAGACGGGCAGCGTCGAGGAAAGCAGTCTCCGCGCACGGACCCACTGGCCCGAGCCGGCGGCGACCGACGCCGAACTGCCGTTTCTTCCGGCGCGCATCCTGCTGCAGGACTTCACGGGTGTGCCGGCGGTCCTCGACCTGGCAGCGATGCGCTCGGCGATGCAGCGAGCCGGCAAAGACGCCGGTCGGATCGATCCGCTGGTCCAGGTGGATCTGGTCATCGACCATTCGGTGCAGGTCGACGCCTTCGGGTCGCTCGGCGCCTATGCGCGCAACATCGAGCGCGAGTACGTACGCAACGGCGAACGCTATGCGCTCCTACGCTGGGCGCAGCAGGCGTTCCACAACTTCACCGTGGTGCCGCCCGGGATGGGCATCTGTCACCAGGTCAACCTCGAACGATTGAGCCGGGTCGTGCAGGTCCGCACCGATCCGAAAGGGAGCTATGCGCTGCCGGATACGTTGCTCGGCACCGACTCGCACACGACCATGGTCAATGGGTTGGGCGTGCTCGGCTGGGGGGTGGGCGGCATCGAGGCCGAGGCCGCGCTGCTCGGCCAGCCGACCTACCTCGCGACCCCCGTCGTGGTGGGCGTGCGGATGACCGGCGCGATGCGGCCCGGTGCGACCGCCACCGACCTGGTCCTGACGCTCACCGAGATGTTGCGCCGGCACGGCGTGGTCAACAAGTTCGTCGAGTTTTGCGGCGCCGGCCTGTCGAGCCTGTCGGTGCCGGATCGAGCCACCCTCTCGAACATGTGCCCGGAATACGGTGCCACCTCCTCCTTCTTCCCGGTCGACGCGCAAACGCTCCGCTACCTGGAAACGACCGGGCGTGACCCGCAGCTGATCGAGCTGGTGGAGCAGTACACGCGCGCACAGGGAATGTTCCGTACCGATGACTCCCCGACGCCCGTCTTCAGCGAGCTGCTCGATCTGGACCTCAACGCGGTCGAGCCCAGCGTCGCCGGGCCCAAGCGCCCGCAGGACCGCGTCCCGCTGCCCCGCGTGTGGGAGAGCTTCAAGACGGCCTTCGCCATGGATGCGAAGCCCGCCAACAACGATATCGCCCGCTTCGACTCGGAAGGCGGGACCGCCGATGTCCTCGGGGAGAAGCAGCACGCGACGGCGGTGATGTCCAGACCGGCGGCGCAGGTCCGCAACGGCTCGGTCGTGATCGCCGCCATCACCAGTTGCACCAACACCTCGAATCCCTCGGTGATGGTGGCCGCCGGCTTGCTGGCCAAGCGAGCCGTCGAGCGCGGACTGAAGGTCTCGCCCACCGTCAAGACCAGCCTCGCGCCCGGCTCCAGAGTCGTGACCGACTACCTCAAGGCGGCCGGCCTCATGGCTTACCTGGAGGAGCTCGGCTTCTACCTCGTCGGCTACGGCTGCACCACCTGCATCGGCAACAGCGGTCCGCTCGCGAGTGACGAGGTCGAGGCCGCCGTCGAGAAGGAAAAACTCAATGTGGTCGCGGTGCTGAGCGGCAACCGGAACTTCGAGGGTCGGATCCATCCGCTGGTCAAGGCGAGTTACCTGGCCTCGCCGCCGCTGGTGGTGGCGTACGCCCTCGCCGGCGACATTCGGCGGGACCTCTCGAAAGAACCGCTCGGAAAGGACAAATCCGGCAACGATGTCTTCCTCCACGAACTCTGGCCCTCGGCCGATGAGGTCAACGAGGCGATCCGGAGCTCGCTCAAGGTCGAGATGTTCACGCGGGAGTACGAGCGGATCTTCGACGGCGACGAGAACTGGCAACGGCTGTCGGCGCCGACGGGCCCGATTTACGAGTGGGACCCAGCCTCCACCTATGTCCAGGAACCTCCGTTCTTCGAGAACATGACCACGACCCCAGCGGCGCTGACCGACATCGAGGGCGCTCGGGCGCTGGTCATCGTCGGTGACTCGATCACGACGGACCACATCTCCCCTGCCGGCAGCATCCCGCCCGACAGCCCGGCGGGACACTACCTGATCGAGCATGGCGTCGAGCGCGCCGAGTTCAACAGCTACGGAGCGCGGCGCGGCAACCACGAGATCCTGATGCGCGGCACCTTCGGCAACATTCGGCTGCGTAACCTCCTGACCGAACGCGAGGGCTACTGGACGATCCACCTTCCCGACCGGCAGGAGATGACGATCTTCGACGCCGCCGAACGCTACCGCGCGGAGGGCGTGCCGCTGATCGCGATCGCCGGCAAGGAGTATGGCTCGGGGAGCTCGCGCGACTGGGCGGCCAAGGGGCCGTTGCTGCTCGGCGTGCGCGCCGTGATCGCGGAGAGCTTCGAGCGCATCCATCGCAGCAACCTCGTCGGCATGGGCATCCTGCCGCTCGAGTTCCAGCCGGGAGAGTCGCTGCGCTCGCTGGGATTGACCGGCACCGAGGCCTTCACCATTCGTGGGCTTGGCTCAAGCCTGCAGCCCGGGCAACGCGCGGAGGTGGAAGCCACCGGCGAGGATGGTGCGCCCCGACGGTTCACGGTGATCAGCCGCCTCGACAATGAGACGGACGTCGAGTACCTGCAGCACGGCGGCGTGCTGCCCCTCGTGCTGCGGCAGCTAATGGCGCGGAGCTAGCCCGAGAAGACCGACAGCTGCGACAGACTGTGCACGTCGCTGAAGGGTAGGCTCGTCTCGCTTTTGCTCGTCAGGCTATAGGCGAAGACTTTTCCAGAGGGCTGCGAGGGCCCGCCCATACACTCGCCGGTGCAGGCTACCTCCTCTAAGTACCAGATGGTGTCGGCCGTGATGAAAATCGGATGCGAGCGTGGCGCCGGCGACGTCGTCGCAGTCTGGCCGCCGCCGTGCAGGTCGTAGAGCTTGACACGCGGGACGAACTGGGTGTCGATGTCGGTGTATGCCAGCCAGCGATCGTCCGGTGATGGCGCCGGGTCGTACCAATGGAGCCCGCCGGCGAGCGTGCCGACGCTGTGGACCTCGGTATCCCAGGTACGGACACCGACGGCATCGCGGTAAAAGACCCGGTTGCTGTGGCGCGCCCAGGTCGCCATCGTCGCATTGGCGCTCGTACCCGAAGGTGGGAGAAAGGCCACCGTGTTATCGGCGGTTCGCAGCACCAGGAACTGTCCGGTTTCGGGCGCCTGGCCCTGGTTCCCGATGAAGGTGTCGACCATCAGGAGATATTTGTCGTCCGGCGAGTACTCAAGCCGCAGTTCGTCGTCACGCCCGACGCCGCGACCGGCAATCGCATTGAGATTGAGAATGGTCTCGTGTCCCCCGCGCCGCACATGTAGCGACGGCTTATTGGCCGAATCATGCAGCAGGTAGGCGAGCATCGAGCCATCGTGGCTGTAGGCGAAGGCCGGCACGTAGCCGCTAACGGTGACGTCGGCGCCTGACGCCCGGGTGCTGAGGTCGATGGTCATGATTCGGCTCGAGATGACGCTCGTTTCGACATAAGCGATCTTCTGCGCGGAAACGAAGTGCGCCTCAGGTGCGACGCCCGCGCCGAGGGACACCAGCTGTTGCGGGGTATTGCTCGCGGAATCGTAGAGGAGAATCTCGTTACCACTCGTGGTCGATGCCGTGAAGAGCACCCGATACGCCGAGGCACGTGCCGGGGTGCCCGTGGACGATGGCCCCGTTGCGAGTGGGGATCCTGTGGTTGACGCGGGCGCCGCACTGCACGCGGCGAGCGCGACTAATGCCACCAGGCTGATGGTATGAAAGCGACGCAACGAACCGATGGTGTTCAGACTCCGGCGATTCTAGCGCCTGTTCATTCGTTGTATTCGGCCTTGGCTGCCTCTTGACCGGACTGGAACAACCTGCTGCCGGAACGAACAGCCGGCCGCTCAAACGATGACCGAGTTCGCCCTGGTCGTTCCCGTGCTCCTGGTGCTGATCATGGGCGTGCTCGACGGGGCCCTGCTGCTGTTTAGCGTCGGCACGGCCCGCTATGCCGCCACCGAGGGTTCGCGGGTGGCGTCGCAGGCCGGTAGTGCCGCGACAACCGATTCGCAAGTCCTGCAGATCATCCGCAACAACGTCAACACCACCCACCTTTTCGACGTGACAGAGGTTGACATTTACAAGCTCAACCAGGACGGCAACGGGAACCTGACGCCCGATCTGACTCACTACAACCGCTATGCACTGGATGGCACGCCCATGATCTCGCCCGAGCCCTGGCCGGCGACCATGCGCAACGTGGGCAACGGCACCAGCGACTTCATCGGCGTGACGATCAAGTACACCTACACCTGGAAGGCCGGCTTCTTCGCTCCACTCGGGCCGGTCAAGACGACCGCGGATACCTATGTGCGGTTGGAGCCGCAGAGCTACTGAGATGCGGACCTGTCGGCGCATCCATCCGAGCCACGGGCAGTCGCTCGCGGAGATGGCGGTCGTGATCCCGGTGCTCTTCTTCCTGTTGATGGGTGGGTTCGATGCCACCATCATGATTGCCGATCGCGTCACGGCGGGCTCCGCCGTCCGGCAATCGGCTCGACTGGCGGCGGAGCTGGGCGGTATCCAGACGAATCCCGGCGCCACCACCTCGCAGATCGACATGCAGATCGTCCATGACGCCCTGGCGGTCGCCCGCGGTCTGACCTCCGCCAACGTCACCGAGATCGATATCTACGCGCCGTCCCAGCCGGATGGCAACTACAAACCGGGCGACCCCGTCGATCAATACCTCATCAGCGGCGGAGCCATCACACCCGGCACCCAGACCTTTCCGATCCAGAACCGCAACCAGATCCCGCCGACGGAAACCTCGATCGGTGTTCGCCTGGTCTGGAACTATTCGCCGCCTGCGGGCATCTTTCCCAAAAACATGCAGATCGTCGACTACGCCGTCATGAAAGCGGCCCCGGTGCTGCTATGAACAGGACCGATCCGCGGCGGCAGCTCCCCTCGCGCCGCTTGCGCGGCAAGGCCGGGCAGGCGATCGTCCTGCTGGCGCTGACCGCCACCCTGATGATCGGCGGCGTCGGCGCGGCCGTCGACCTCGCGGTCGGCTATCTATACAGCATTGCGGCCGAACGCGCCGCCGCGGCGGGGGCCCTGTCGGGCGTTGTCTTCATGCCCAACCAGTTCGATGGCACCAAGGCGGTTCCGACCGGTTCGCGCAACGACGCCAGTGATCGTGCCGTCGACGAGGCCAGGCGCAACGGCTTCGATACGTCGGACACCTTGAACGGTGTGGTCGTAGTGCCGGCGGCCGTGCCGGGCCACCCCAACCAGTTGCGCGTCACCGTTGGCAAGCAGGCCCCGGTCTTCTTCATGCAGATATTCGGTTTCAGACCGTACTTCGTCGCGCGGACCGCGGTGGCGGCCTACCTTCCGCCGATCTCGCTCGGCCAGCCGGGGAGCCAGATGGGCTCGTCGCTCGGCGAACTTGGCAAGACCAGGTTCTACTTCACGCGGACCGAGGGCTGGGCCACCGGCCGCAGCCAGGGCGATGCCTACACACCAACCCCTGTGGGGAGCACTGATGTCCATCAGCTGAGCTACATCAACGGGACCGAGCCCAAGGACACCAGCGTGGCGGACCGCGGCGGCTACGACTTCCGGGTCACCGTCCCCTCGGGCGGATCGGGTGGCGTCATCCAGATCTATAACGCCGCCTTTTCCCCGGACGGCACCGGTGGATCCGCCAACACCTGCGACAACAATAATCAGAACCCGGCCTCTCGGACCTGTTCGGTGGGCGGCAACAACTGGTTCCACGAGGACGACCAGGGCCCCTTCGGCTTCGGCACCGACACCAACTATGCGGCCATGCGCTACACGCTCTACCGGGTCAACAACAACTTCATCCGCAGCAACGATGAGCTGCTCTCGCAGCTGACCGTCTACCCCATCGACGCGCGGAGTTGG
The DNA here is from genome assembly GCA_005880605.1 of Chloroflexota bacterium. Classification (GTDB taxonomy): domain Bacteria; phylum Chloroflexota; class Dormibacteria; order CF-121; family CF-121; genus CF-13. The sequence goes on along the minus strand of VBIS01000148.1, from coordinate 516 downwards.
AGTGCCGCGACGAAGCAGTACACGATCATGGGCGGACCCAAGGAGGGCAAGACCGTCGACCAGCTCTACGCCGGCGGACTGCCGACGAACATGCTGATCTATCACAACTGGGTCGACGTGACGAGCTATGCGGGTCTGGACGACAACGGCCTGGTCAACCTGCAGACGACGCCGGCCCTTTCCAACTACCTGAGCGGCGGCGCTCTCCTGCCGGGAACCTATCGGCTTCGCGTCGACACGATGGATCACAACGCGACCACCTTTACCGACCCCAACACGGGTGGTCACAAGGGCTATGCCGTCCGGGCCGTCAATGGCGACGTCAATAAGACGACCTGCACCACCTGCCAGGTCGCGGGCTGGAACGAAATCTGCTTCTTCACTCCGTTCGATGCCGGCCCGGGTGGCAACTTCACCATGAGCCTGTTCCAGCTGACCCCGGACTACGCCGGCCTGACAGTTGCCATCGACATCTATGACGTGGGTGATATCTCGAGCTCGAGTGGCAAGGTCGTG
>VBIS01000147.1 GCA_005880605.1 Chloroflexota bacterium | reverse complement strand
GGAGCTGATCACGCCGGCGGAATTCCGTGCCTGGGCGGAGGCCAGCGCCGGGGTCGATGATCCGGTGGTCGGCGCCCAGCGCGAAGCGGCGGCCGTCTACGCGGAATACCAGGAGCGGATGCTCGCCGAGGATCGCCTGGACTTCGATGACACGATTTATTTCAGCGTGCACCTGCTCGTGGCGCAGCCATCGGTCGCGATCCGGCAGTCGCAGCGGTTCGCCCATGTGATGGTCGACGAGTTCCAGGACACGAACTTCGCGCAGAGCCGGCTCCTCGAGTTGCTCGCTGGCGCCGATCGCAATCTCTGTGTGGTCGGGGACGACGACCAGAGCATTTACAAGTTCCGCGGAGCTTCGGTCGCGAACCTCGCCCGCTTCCGTGCCGTCTTTCCGCAGGTCCAGGTTGTCCGCCTGGAGGAGAACTACCGGAGCCGCGGCCCGATTTTGCGCGCGGCCGCGCGCCTCATCGCCGAAGACCCCGACCGGTTGGAGAAGCGACTGACGGCGACCCGAGGCGAAGGCACACCGGTCAACGTGCTGACCGCCGCCAGCGTCACCGATGAAGCCGATGCCGTCGCCGCATTCGTGAAGCGGGCGATCGAGGAGGGACGCCACCGCGCTAATGCGATCGCCGTCCTGCTGCGCGCCAATGCGCACCTGCACAATTTCGCCCGGGCGCTGCAGCGCAGCGGCGTCGCCTACCAGGTCAGCGGCGGCCGTGGTTTCTACCAGCAGCCCGAGATCAAGGATTGCCTGGCGTTTTTGCGTGCTACCGACTCACCGGACGACACCGTCTGCCTGATGCGGCTGCTGAGCCTGCCGCGCTACGCGGTCGACGCGGTGCAGGCGGGCCGCTGGGCGCGCCGGGCGAGGGATGATGGCCGCCGCTTCTTCGACATCCTGCAGGAGGCGGAGGACGATGGTGCCCGGCGGCTCTGCGACGACCTGCAACGCTTCGCGGCGCAGGCGCTGCGGCTTGGGGTGGACGACCTCTTCTACGAGGTGATGGAACACACTCGCTATCTGGATCTGGAGCGGTTCCAGGGACCACGCCACCGAAGCCGCCCAGGCGGACGAGGAGATCGCGCCGCTGGACGAGACCGTCAATGCCGTCCACCTGATGACGGTGCACCAGGCAAAAGGGCTCGAGTTCGGTCTCGTCATCGTCCCCCACCTGGTCGAGGGCCGCTTTCCGGCGAGTCGTCGGGGCGAGGGCCTGACGCTACCCGACGAGCTCTTGAAGGAAGAACTCCCGGCCGCCGAACTGCACCTTGCCGAAGAGCGCCGCCTCGCCTACGTCGCCATCACTCGAGCGCGGGAAGAACTCGTGTGCACGCTCGCTGGCCGCTATGAGGGCGTCAAGGATTGGCGGCCCTCCCGATTCCTGACGCCAATCCGCGGCGCGGAGGCGCGCGAGCTGGCCGCGGTGTCGCTCCTCGTGCCGCCGGCTGGCGGCCTCGTCGAAGTGGCCCGGCAGGTCGAGCTGCCGCTCAACGATGCCCCGCCCATCGCCGCCCTCTCCTACACGCAGGTCGATACCTACCTGCGGTGCCCGCAGATGTACCAGTACCGGTTCGTCTTCCGCCTGCCAACCCGTCCCAAGCCGCAGATGCAGTTCGGACGGATTCTCCACGAGGCGTTGAAGGATGCCCTGGGCAGCATCGAGCGCGACAAACCCCTCACCTGGGCGATGGTCGACTCGGCGTACGTCGCGGCCTGGGCCAGGGAGCGTTTCTGCGCGCCGGAGCAGGCGCCCTCGCTGCAAGACCTCGGCCGGACCTACCTGCGCCGGGCGTTCGACGCGGGGGATCTGAGCAAGCCGCTGTTGTTGGAGCAGCCCTTCAGCTTGCGTGTCGACGGGCTGCGGCTCACCGGCCGGATGGACCGCGTCGACCGCCACCCAGACGGCAGTTACGAGGTCATCGATTACAAGACGGGCTCGGCCAAGCGGGCCGCTGATCTCCAGCGCGACCTGCAGCTCGGCGTCTATGCGCTGGCGGCCCGTGAGGTCTTCCGGTTCGATCCGCTCAGCCTCTCCTACTACTATCTTGAGACCAGCGAGCGCGTCACGGTCGCCAAGCCCAAAGAACGTCTCGAGGACGACCGCCAGACCATTGTGAAGGTGGCGGAGGGAATCCGGGCCGAACTCTTCCCCGCCCGGCCTGACCGCATGAAATGCTCGGGCTGCGATTTTCGTTTGCTCTGCCCGAGCGCGGCGGTCTAGTCAGGCGCTGAGCTTCACCATGAGGTCGGCGATTTGAAAGGCCGCGCCCGGGTCAGCCGCCGCCCGGGCACGGCGCGCGTCGTCGAGGCGCTCCGACTCCGGCTTCGCAAACCAGGCTGTAACTGCCTCGACCAGGGCATCGGGCCGCGGCACAAAGTGACCGAGGTCGCGGCCCACCACCTCCTTCACGTTGCCCTCTTCCTGACCCGGTAAGAACCCCGTCAACAGCAGCGGGCAACCGCAGGCCAGGCCTTCCGCGATCATCCCCGGCCCGGCGCGCGTCACCAGCAGGTCCGAGGCGAGCAACAACTCGGGCATGTTGTCGACGAAGCCGAAGACGTGTACGCCCGCATGGTTGTCCTCGCGGATGCGCTCGGCCAGTGCCGCGTTGCGTCCACAAACGGCGAGCACCTGGATGTCGAGGGGCGAGCGCGCGAGCGCCGCCGCATATTTGCGCAGCGGTTCCGTCCCGTCGCCGCCGCCGGCGAGTAACACCGTGGGGGCGTGCGGGCGCAGGCGAAGCTTGAGCCGCATCGAGCGCTTGTCGGTGAAGCCGCGGATGGCGTCCTGGAAGCGCGGATGGATGGGGAGCCCGGCTGTGACCAGGCGATCGGCGGGCACACCGCGCTGGAGGCAGAGTTGGTACGCCGCCTCCGATGGACAGATGATGCAATCAGCTTGCAGGTCGGTCCATGCCTGGTGGAAGTCGATCCAATCGGTGATCACGGTGACTCGCGGCACCCCATAGGGAACGGTCTCGGCCGCGACGTGGTTGAGCAGCGGGTGAAAGCTGGCGACCAGGGCAGGACGCGGTTCGAGCGCGCGCGCCACCCTGCGCCGCAGCCCACCTCCGATGGCGTGTTGGAACAATCGGACCGTAGGCCGCATGTTGGTCACCCGGTAGGCAGCCCCCCACAGGAACGGGACCCGCCGCGTCACCGGACCGTAGAGCGCCGTCAGGCGGCCGGCGATAACCCGCCGGTCCGCCATCGGGTCCTTGCAGTCAACGGTGAACTGGTTTGGGTAGCGCCGGCGGATGGCCTCGGCCACCGCCTCGGCGGCGGCGCGATGGCCGGCGCCCGTGTCCGAGAAAAGAAAGACGAAGCGTTTGGGGACCGACACCACCGAAAGCCTACAGGCGATCTTGGATAGTTTGGGTCCTCGCCTGGGTGGCTAAGAATCTGGTTACCGTAGTACAGAACGCCCTCACCAACCGCCGTTAACCGCTCGACGCAGCTTTGCTGCTGGTCTCGTACTGATTCGAAGTTGACCGCGCGGTGACCGAACGGCGACGATGAGGTGTCAGTCGATCGGATTTGCAAGGAGGCACCGCGCTGAAACCCCTGGCCATCGTCAGTCTGCACGCGTCGCCGGTCGCTTCCCTCGGGGCGGGCGAGAACGGCGGGATGAACGTCTACATCCGTGCCGTCTGCGAAGAGCTCAGCCGCCGCGGCATCCCGACCGAGGTCTTCACCCGCCGGTCGAGCCCGGAGGGCGCCGATCGTGTCCGGCTGGCCGAAAAGAGCTGGGTCACGCGCCTGGCCGTGGGGCCAGCCGACGACATCGACAAGGCACGCCTCTTCGACCTGCTGCCCGACTTCAGCGAGGCCGTTCTTAGCGAGCAGCGCCGCCGACGCCACGACTACAGCTTGATCCACAGCCATTACTGGCTATCGGGGTGGGTAGCCACCCGCCTGCGCGACGAATGGAACCTGCCCTGGTTCCACACCTTCCACACCCTGGCCCGCGTGAAAAACGAACGGGCGGCCGAGGGCGCCGTGGTGGAGCCGGAGCATCGGATCGCCGTCGAGCAGGCGATCGTACGGAATTGCGACCAGTTGATCGCGTCGAGCACGCAGGAGGCCGATGACCTGATTCGGCTCTACGGCGCCGCCCGGAACCGGCTGAGTATCGTGGCGCCCGGGGTTGATCTGCAGATCTTCAGCGAACGGCCGACCACGGCGCTTCGGAAGCGACTCGGGCTGGGCGAGGCGAAGGTGGTCGTCTTTGCCGGACGGCTCGAGCGGCTCAAGGGTGCCGAAACGGTCATTCGGGCCATGGCGATCCTGGCTCGCGATAGCGCGCAGCCTGAACCGCCTGTTCTCCTCGTGATCGGCGACGACAGCCACAACGGGGCTAGCGAGAGCCGGATGAGCGGCGGCGAGCGCGCGCGGCTGGAAGCGCTGGCCGCGTCGTTGCACATCGCCGGCCAGGTTCGTTTTATGGGACCAGTCGACCAGCCGGCGCTGGCCGGCTACCTCAGCCTGGCATCGGTCTGTGTCGTCCCGTCCTATAGCGAATCCTTCGGCCTGGTGGCGCTAGAAGCAGCCGCGACCGGAACACCGGTGGTAGCGGCTCGCGTCGGCGGCCTCCCCACCATCGTCAAGGACGGCCTAACCGGTTTCACCCTGGTCTCCCATGACCCGGCGCAATACGCGGAACGGATTGGCCACCTCCTCGCGGACGAGGAGCTGCGCCGGTGCTTCAGCCGCCGCAGCCGGCTGGTCGCCACCCAGTTCACCTGGAAAGAAACGGTCGACCAGCTGGTCGCCGAGTACCGCGCCCACCGCCTGCCAGAGCTCCGGCCCGCCGTCGCCGGCTAAGACCCCTTGCGGGCGCAGGGTTGACATCCGCCCCTGGCTTTGATTGAATGACCAAACAATTTGTTGTGCGGCCAAAGGCGGCCGCGGGGAGCTAGCCGAATGCCCGATCAGACGAAGGAGCGGATCGTCGACGCGGCCTACCGCACGCTGGTCAAGCGCGGCTACCACGAGACCGGCATGAAGGACATCGCCGCCGAAGCCGGGGTGGCGCCGGGGCTGGCGCATTACTACTTCGAGACCAAGGAAGATCTGCTGGTGGCGGCCATCGAGCACGGGTGCCAACCGTTGATGCGAGCCTGGGAAGCCGCAGGCGTCAGCCTCAGCGGGCCGATGCCGGAGGACGCCGACCCGATGATGTTCGCGCGAATGGGATTCGAACTGGCCAAGGAGGAGCTGAAGAGCTACGGCGGACTGTTCCTCCTGACCTTTGACATGTTCGGCGTCGGCCTGCACAACCCGAAGATCGCCAGTGCGGTCCGCATCTTCATCGAGGAACGGCGGGCCTTCGTCGCTCGCATCACGCAGGCCGTCATCGTCGGCATGGCCGAGCCGCCGCTGGCCTCGGCCGGCGCGTTCGCGGCCGCCATCTGGGGAAGCCTGCACGGGATTTATCTGCAGAAGGTGATGGATCCCGAGTTCGACGCCGAGGCGGCCATCGATGCACTGAGCGAGATGACGATCGCCTTTGCCACGCGACCACGACGTACATCCGGGACGGAAGGCTAGACATGTTTGCCTGGTGGGGTCATTTCGTCTACCGATTCCGCTGGCCGGTGCTCGGCGTTTCCCTACTCCTGCTTGCCGGATCGGTCGTGGCGCTCGCGAACGGCGGCACCTTGAAGAACAGCGGAGGCCAGAACACCGAGTCCGGACGGGCGATCGCCCTGATGCACGATCAGCTGCCGCAGAGCGGGCCCGGCGCCGGATCAACCTTCGTCCTGGTCTTCGGCAGTCCGACGATGACGGTTCAGGACCCCGCCTTCAAGCAGGCGGTGCTCATCGCCCTGCAGCCACTCAAGGACGACTCGAGGGTGAAGAGCATCGATACGCCATTCGACGTGCCGGCCGAGCAAGCCAAGGCGATGACGTCGACCGATGGTCACCACGTCTTCACGCAGGTGAGCCTCAAAGATGACTACGCGACGGCCCGGCAGTTCTACAAGCAGATGCGAACCGAGGTGCACTCGGACCAGCTCGAGGTGCTTGGCACCGGTGCCGTCGCCATCGGCTCCGACTTCGACAAGTACCTGCAATCCGATCTGCAGCGTGCCGAGGTGGTCTCGCTGCTCGTCATCCTGCCCTTGCTCTTGATCGTTTTCGCGACCGTCGTCAGCGCCGTGCTACCGCTTGGCGTGGGCGGGCTCGCGGTCCTTGGCGGCCTCGCCGGCGTCGGTCTGCTCGCACGCGCCACCGATGTCTCGACCTATTCCACCAACATCGTCACCCTGATCGGCCTCGGCGTGACGATCGACTATTCGCTCTTCATCGTCAACCGGTTCCGGGAAGAGCTGGCAGGCGGCGGGACCGCTGAGCAGGCTCTGATTGGCACGATGCGGACCTCCGGGCGCGCGGTGACGTTTTCCGGCGTCACCGTGGCGATAGGGCTGAGCGCGATGCTCTTCTTCCAGGGAACCTTCCTGGCCTCGATGGGGTTCGCCGGCGCCATCGTGGTTGCGATCGCGGTGCTCTACGCGCTGACCTTTCTCGCCTCGCTCCTCGCGATCCTCGGTCCTCGCGTGAACCGGCTACGCCTTCCATTTCCGCGGCGGGCGGGTGGACGCGGGCTGTGGCACGCGGTCGCGATTCGCGTGATGCGGCGGCCGCTGCTGGTGCTGGTGCCGATCGTCCTGCTGCTGATCTTGATGGCCTCGCCGATCTTTCAGATCCGGATCGCGAACGGCGACGTGGGGATGCTGCCGCCGAACGCGGAGACTCGACGCGGCTACGACCAGTTGCAAAAGTTTCCCGGACAGGGCCAGACCTTCTTCAGTGTGGTGGTTCGGTATCCCGATGGCGGGCCACTGACGAGTGACCATGTGGGAGATCTGTACGACACGGCGGCGCGGATCAAGCAGATCCCGGGCGTCGAGGCGGTCGAGAGCATGGTGAGCTTCGATCCTTCGCTGAGTCGCGCCGACTACCAGGCGCTGCTCACCCAGCCGGCATCCGCGCAGCCGGCCCGCGTGCAGTCGATCGTTCACGGGACGACCGGCTCGGAGATCGCGGTGCTCTCTGTCGTCACCAAGTACGGGCAGGAGAGCGATGCCTCCCGCTCCATTGTGCATTCGCTGCGATCGATGCCCACCCCGCCGGGGAGCAGCGTGCTAGTCGATGCCTTCTCCCTCGACTTCACCGACTTCATCCTGCAACGGATTCCGCTGGCGGTCGCCTACGTGATGATCGTCACCTATCTCGTCCTCTTCCTGCTGACCGGATCCCTGGTGCTCCCGCTCAAGGCGGTCATCATGAACATCCTGTCGATCGGCGCCTCGTTCGGGGCTCTGGTGTGGGTTTTCCAGCAAGGGCACCTGAGCTCCTTGCTCAACTTCACCCCGGCAGCCCTCGACCCCTCCGTTCCCGTCCTGCTCTTCTGCCTCGTCTTCGGGCTGTCCATGGACTATGAGGTGCTCCTGATCAGCCGGATCCAGGAGGAATACCGAAAGACGGGTGACACCACGCAAGCGGTGGCTCAGGGGCTGGAGAAGAGTGGTCGTCTGATCACCGGCGCCGCCGCCATCATGGTGGCCGTCTTCCTGGCCTTCGGGCTGGCCGACGTGGTCCTGATCAAGTCGATCGGTCTGGGGCTCGCGTTGGCGGTCGCCATCGACGCCACCCTGGTCCGGGCGCTGATCGTCCCGGCGGTGATGCGGCTGCTCGGAAGCGCCAACTGGTGGGCGCCGGGCACCCTCAAGCGGCTCCATCGGAAGATCAGCTTCGGCGAAGAGCTAGCCGCCTAACGCTAGCGGCGGCCCTCCGCGGGGCTTCACCGGTTCGTCGCCCGCGACCCCGATGGGACGACCCGGACGGCACGATATACGGGTGTGCTGCCCGCCCGTGCCCATCCGTTCCGGTCATCGGCGCTGGGCGGCCACCAACCGGAGATGCGCGTGCGGATCGACCGCGGCGGCTGGCTGCTCTTCTTCGCCCACGGGCTGTCCGGCCTCGGTGCCGGCCCCTTCATCGCCTTTGGCGTCATCTATCAGCGGGGGCTGGGCGCCAGCGCCTTTGAAATAGGTCTCCTGGCCGCCGTCGGCATGCTGGTGGCGACCCTCGTGATGCTGCCCGGGACCAGGCTGGCCGAGCGGCGCGACCTGCGCAAGACCGTGATCGCGGGCTGGGTGCTTGCCGTGCCGGCGCCGCTCTGCTATGCCCTGGCCCCCCACTGGGGCTTGACCACGGTCTTCTCAGCGTACTCCCTGGGGCTGATCGTCTCCAGCGTGCTCAGCGGCTGGCTCGCCCAGGTCGTCCCGTTGAGCGCGCTCTTCTGGGTGTCGTTTGCCTTCATGTTCCTGGCGGCGGTCTGCATCGCCTTCCTCCCGGCCAAGCACCAGCCGGCGTTCCCGGTGCCATCGATCCGGTACCGAGACCTGATGAGGTTTCCCGCCTATCGGATCATGCTCGGCCTCTTCACGCTGGTGACCGGCATCATCTTTATCCCCTGGACCTTTACCGCCCTCTACGCGCACGAGGCGGCCCACGTCGACAACTTCTGGATCGGGGTCTTGATGAGCGTCCTCTACCTGGGCTCGGTTTTCATGGGCCTCGGCCTGGGGCGGCTGCGCCGAAGCCTGGGCAGCGTGACCATCGTCCTCTGCTTCGAGGCGGCCTACGTGATCTCCGCAATCCTGCTCCTTTCCTCGATGGCCCTCCCGATCCTGGGGTTTGCCTTCTTCCTACGGGGTGCTTTCTGGTCTTTTCGTCAGGTCATGACCGCCGTCATCGGCGAAGTTCTGCCCGACTATGCCATGGCCAAGGGGTACGGCCTCTTCGCCCTGGTCACTGGCGCGGTCGTCATCGTCGCCTACCCGGTCGCCGGCTGGCTGTACGGCCTCCAGGTGAGCATGCCCTTTTGGAGCTCGGCCATCCTGATGGCCTTTGCCATGCTCGTCACCATCGGGGTGCGCGCCTACTTCCACGCCAACTATCTGAAGCCGCCGAAGGTCGAGGTCATGCCCGACGATGCGCTCCCCAAGGCGGCCTAGCCGGTCGGCGTCCAGTTGGGCGCCTGGGCGGTATAGGGGTAGTCCGCCTCCCACCCGGTTAGCTGCTGCGGCCGCGAGCCATCGCCGTTCATCACGTAGATCTGAGGGAGGCCGTCCACCAGCCCGACGAAACCGACGCGGCGGTCGTAGGCCGGCGTGTTCGGCGCCGATCCATCGGGCGCGTCTTTGCCGCCGGTGACCTTGACCACGCCGCCCGCCTCGCTGGCGGAAAAGATATTGACCCGGTACAGAATCGCTGAGCTGCCACCGCCGGTGGCGGCAAACAGCGTGCTGTTGTCGTTGAGCCAGGCGGACCCGGTGATGTCGAGCGCGCCGCCGCGCCGGTAGGCGTTGCTGCCGCTGGCGGAGAGGTCGTAGATCCACAACTCCGGGCCCGCGGCCGTCAGCCGTCGGAAAGCCAGCTTGGTCCCGTTCGGCGACCACGACGGCTGGTCCGCCGGGTCGTCGAGGCCGATCGGCCGGTAGCGGGTGCGCAGGTCGAGGTTCAGGATCCAGAGATGGGGGGTTCCCTGGGCGTCGGTCGTGCTGTAAGCGATGGATTTTGCATCCGGGCTGAGCGCGATGGGGCCGATGACCCGGCCGTCGGCGGCATCGGTCAGCGCGACGTCCTCGAGGGTCGTCGGCCGGAAGCGTCGCAGGCTCCCAGCGGTGAGATAAATGATGGTCCCGTCTGCCGACCAGTACACGGCCGAGCCGCTGATGCCCGGCCGGATGACTGTGCCGGAACTGAGGTCGACGATCTGGATGGGACCGCGGTCGGCGTTGCGGGGCGCCTCGACGACCACCAGGCGCTGTCCGTCGGGTGACCAGTCGAAGGAGAGGAGGCCATCCTGGAGCTGACTCTGGTTGCTCAACTGGTAGATCATCTTGGGCGTCGATCGTCCCAGGAATGGGTCGGGGTGCGGGTCGACGATGCCAACGGCGAAGGCGGGTTGACCTCGCTGGCCGACCAGGTACCCGATCTTGCGGGATAGCGACAGCGGCCCGGTTCGAAAGCGGATCTGGACCCGTCCATTGATCGGGTTCTCGTGGACATCGACCGGCCGGTCGACCGTGACGGTGTAGGTCTGGTTCGGTTGGAGAATGGCGGTCGGAACGATTTCAACCTGTGAGCCGTCGCCGCCGGGTTTGGATCGGAGCAAGAAGGGGACGTCGGGCACCAGCTGGATGGCGCCCGCCATGGAGTCGGCCCGCATCGGGCGGGTGAAGGTGAGGACGATGTTGCGATCCGGGGCGATCCCGGATGCGTTATCCGACGGGTCGACCGATGTCAACGCCGGCGGTCCTTCGGTCTTGAAACGCCACGAGTGGTCGAGCGTGTTCTGCTGGCCGCTCGCATCTGCGTATCCGGCGTGCATCGACACGGTGTACTGGGTGGTGAGGGCGAAGTTGACGTGGGTGTGGATGAACATCAGGGTGTTGCCGGACCAGGCAAAGCGACAATCCTTCGAGCCGTTGCAGCCGGGCAGCGCCGGCGCGAGATCGAATCGCCGCTCCACCGTCTCGTGGTTCATCGGCCGGTCGAAACCGATGCTGATGGTCTGGTTGGACGGTACATCCGCGACGTCGCGGCCGGGGGAGATGCTGACGATGCGCGGCGGGTTCAGGGCGCAGCCGGCGAGCGCTGGTGCCAGCACGGCCAGGAGGAGGAGTCGCCGAACGAAGGTAGACGCGGCTAGCGCTGTTCTTCGACCAGCTGGCGCATCTCGTTTGCCAGGTTGGTCAGGCGGGCCGGATCGACGAACATGATGGAGGTTTGCGAGATCCGGTCGATCGTCCGGTCGAGCCCGTCGAGGCTGTGCTCGGTTGAGGCGAGCATCTCCTTGACCTTCTTCGAGCGGTTCTGAAGGGCGGCGTCCGCCATCTGGTTCAGCTGGCTCATCAGGGCCGGCCAATCGATATCGGGCTCGTTGCTGGCCGCTGCAGCCGCTGCCGCTGCGGGCGCGGGCTGGTAGCTCTGCGCCCGCGAGGCGGCCGGCGCGGCCGGTGCTGGGGTCGCGGCGGGCTGGGCCGGAACCGGCCGATAGCTGGTCGCCGCCACGGACGGCGTCATGGCCAGCATCTCTTCGAGGCTCACCGACTCCGGTTCCTCGAGGTCGGCCACGGCCTTCACCTCGATCCGGGTCTTGGGATCGGCACAGAGGCGCGTCACGACCTCGGGGTCCTGCACCAGCTGCGGCTGCCCGCGGGTGAAGGCACCCAGCAACGCGCCGTCGCGGAGCAGGACTGGAGGATGGTCGGTGCTGTCAGCAGCTGGTAAATGGCGGTCACGACCTCGGCCGACAGCTCGATCACGTCCATGCTGCCCTCGCCGCGGTCGACGTCGTTCTTGAAGAGGGAGAAGGCGGTGCGACCGGTGGACACCACCGCGCCGCCGTCGTAGAAGCTTTCGATCAGGCTGCCCTGGTAGAAGAGGATCATGCCCCGAGAGGCAGCGCCGGTAAGCCGAAGGTAACCGGTCAGCCGATCCGAGCTCAGCGAGCGCAGCAGTTTGGGGAAATCGACGAACGCGGTCTTCAATGACTCGTAGACGAGCTTGCCAACCGGCAGCGGATAGAGTTCCGTGGCTGGTGGTCCCTCGTCGGCCGGCGGCTGCGCTTGTGCCGCGGACGCCGCCTGCTGCTGGCTCACAACCGGTCGCTCACTAACCTGGGGTACCGCTGGTGAGGCCGGCGCGGCGGCCGGCGCTGGCCGGGCGGCGGCCCCGCTCCCATTGTCCGACGCCCCGGGTACACCCCGGCGCTTGGCCTCGGCGAGGATATCGGCCGTTGGCGCGGTAATCGTTTCTTCCGTGGGCAGCTTGGACTTCGGGTCAAAGGTGTAGTCACCTTGCCTCCAGGCCAGGGGCTCGAACACCGCCTCCTCGCCCTGACTGCCGTTCCCGAAGGCGTGAAAGAGATGGCCGAAGAGAAAAAACAGCGAGAACGCCTCGCCGCCGTTCCGAACCTGAAGCGTCCCTGTGGCGCGCTGGGCTTGCATGGACTGCAGGAGAGATAACAGGGGGGTCGAGTCTAACGATCCCTTGTAGTCCACAAGTCTCGGCGCCTGCTCGATGGAACTCACCAAAAGCCTCCCACCGCCCCGAGATTTGTTTCCAATCCTAGCACAGCCCAAATACGATAACCGAACTGTCAGCAACTCGGGGTGGTGGGTTATTCGAGGAGCCGGCCGCTAAGCTGAGAGGGCATGCCCGAATTGGAGATCTGCGAGGACGCGTCCGCCTGTGCGCGCTACCTCTGGGTCGATCAAGGCAGGCCAGTGGCGGCCGCCGCCGTGCTTCGGCGGAGCCTCCCCGGCGGATTGGCCCTGAACTACGCCCCGCGCGGGCCTATCCTCGATGGCCACCTCGACCAGTGGCCGGGCTTCTGGCAGGCCCTGCGCGAGCGCCTCGCCCAGGATGGCGGCACCGTCCTCAAGGTAGACCCGGAATGGGTAACCGATGCCCAGCGCGCCGTCCTGACCCAGACTGGCGCGCTGCCGAGCCGCCATCCCATCCAGCATCAGGCGACCTGGTTGGTCGACATCAGTGGCGGCGACGAGGCCATGGCGCGGCTCAAGGAGTCGACCCGGCGAAACATCCGCACGGGTATCAAGCAGGGGATCACGGTGGAGGCGTCGGACGCGTCGGCCGCCCTCGACAGCTTCTACGAGCTGCTCCAGGAGACCGCCGCCCGCGAGCAGTTCACGGTTCGTAGCCGGGCCTATTACCAGGACCTGTTGAGCCTCTTCCGCGAGCGCGGCCAGGTCGCGGTCTACCTCGCCCGCCACGAAGAGCGATTGCTCGCGGGAGCCGTCATGCTGTTCTTCGGCTCCAAGCTGGTCTACCTGTACGGTGGCACGAAGACCGACGCAAAAGACCTCAAGCCGGGCTATCTCTTGCATTGGCGCGCGATCGAAGACGCGCAACGGCGCGGCTGCACCAGCTACGACATGTGGGGCGTGCCGCTGGATCCACAACCCGGCCAGCGCGGCTACGGCTACTACGTCTTCAAGTCCCGCTTCAATGGGCAGATGGTGCGCTTCATCGGGCTCTACGACCTGCCGGTCAATCGTGCCGCGACCTTGACCATCCGCCTGGCGGAGCGATTCGCGCGGGCCGGCCAGCCCGAGTTTGTCTGAGACCGGACTGGCGGTAACACCGGGCGAGCAGGTCGGCGCGCAGGCCTGGGACGCGCTGCTGCTGGCGCAACCGGAAGGCAACCTGCTCCAGAGCTGGAAGTGGGGCGAGCTCCAAGCACGCTTTGGCTGGCAGGTCGAGCGCCTCGCGTTCCACGCCGGGCATTCAGGGGTCTGCTCGCTACAGCGCACCGCCGCCGTCTTCCCCGGCGGGGCGACCTATTACGTGCCGCGCGGTCCCGCGGTTGCCGAACGCGAGCGGTTGCTCGTGCTCGACACTCTGGAGCGGAGGGCGGCGGCCGGTGGCGGGCTGGTGCTCCGCGTCGAGCCGAATGCCCTCGTCGGCGACGAGTGGCCGGCCTTCTTCGAGGGGCGCGGATTCGTCAAGGGGAAGGCCGTCCAGCCCGAGGCGACCCGCCTGCTGCGGATCGACCTCGACCCGGAATCGCTGAAAGCCGGGTTCAAACCAAAGACCCGCTACAACCTCAACCTCGCCGAAAAGAAGGGTGTTCGCGTATCCGGCTCCCGCGACGTCGCCACCTTTGCCCGACTGGCGACTGCGACTGGCAAGCGGCAGGGCGTCCATCTCCCCGGGGTCTCCTACTACCGGGCGGCGCTCGAGATTTTCGGACCGTCCGACGAGGTTCGCCTCTACCTCGCTGAGCACGAAGGCGACACCCTTGGCGGCATCATGGTCTTCCGCTTTGGCAAGACCGCCTACTACCTCTTCGGCGGATCGAGCGATCTCAAACGAGAGCTGATGCCCAATTACCTGCTCCACTGGCAGGCCATGCTCGACTTCCGCGCGCTCGGGTGCGATACCTACGACTGGTGGGGGATCCCGGAAGAGCCGGCCCCCGACCACCCGTGGTTCGGGCTCTATCGGTTCAAGACCGGCTTCGGCGGCGAGACGGTGCGCTACACCGGGCTCTACGAGCACGTCCTGCGCCCCGGCCCGTTGAAGCTGGAGCGCCGCCTGCAGCAATTGAAGGCGAAAGTGCGCCGCCCTATACTGCGGTGACATGGCGAGGGAGCGAACGCTCTCCGAGCAGGCTTTCGAGCAGTTCCCCCAGGCACTGATCATCGTCGATCGCGAGGCGACCGTGATTTCCTTGAACTCGGTCGCCGAACACCTGACCGGGTGGGCGCAGCGGGACGCCGCGGGCCGGCCGGCGGCCGACATCCTCGAGGTCCGCACCGAGACCGGGGTCAACCTATGCGCCCCGAACGGGGCGCTGCGGCGCGCCCTGCGGCTGGGCACCCGCATCAACACCCACTTTGCCTACCTGTTCCGCCTGCGAACCAGCGACGACCCGGTGCGCGTCTCCTATTCCGTGTCGCCCTTGCGCCTCAAAGGCAAGACCCCGGACGGCGCCGTGATCGCCATCCACGACGTGACCCCCGAGCTGGAGACGATCGAGGCTCGTGACGCGCTGATGCTGGCGGCATCGCACGAATTGAAGACACCGCTGACCACGCTCAAGGGGTTGAGCGAACTGTTGCTCGATTTCGACCTGACCGAAGCCCAGCGCCGCGAGTTGCTGCAGGACCTGCACGGCCAGGCTGACCGGATGGAGAAGCTGATCGGCGACATCCTCGCCGTGAGCCGCATCGACTCCGGTCGGATCTCGGTCGATTTCTCGCGCGTCGACGTCGCCGACGTTGTCGCGCACGTCGGCGAAGAGGTGCACCCGATGCTCAAGGGACGCACGCTCAAGTGCCGCGTCCCCGAGAATCTCCCCACGGTCATGGGGGAGGCGCGCAAGCTCCACCAGATCCTGGTGAACTTGCTGACCAATGCCATAAAATACTC
>VBIS01000146.1 GCA_005880605.1 Chloroflexota bacterium | reverse complement strand
CGCCAGGCCTGCTCCATGGTTTCCTGCACCGCGTCTTCGGCCTCCTGGACGTCCCGCAGGATGGCGTAGGCCACGGCGAACAGCCGGCCACTTTCCGCGTGGACGGCGGCATCGAAGCCAGCCGCATCCACTGGCTGCTCGTGGGCCATGATCACGAAACCATAGAGTCGGCTCGGGGACGTTTGGTTTACGTCCCGTGCGACGAGTTGGTTACGAAGAAAGTGAGTCCGCCGATAAGCCGAGTTCTGTTCCCCGCTTCAGCCGGCTGAGCCGGCGCGCCGTGGGGCGGCAGTCATCCGTCTTCGTCGCCGGTTACCCGGCGACTCTAGCGACCTAACCCGAGGACCGGCCGAGCCAGCCGTATCGTCCTCCTATTCGGTCTTGCTCCGGGTGGGGTTTACCGAGCCAGCCGGTCTCCCGGCTGCTGGTGGGCTCTTACCCGCACCATTTCACCTTCGCCGCCACTTGCGCGACGGCTGTGTCTTTTCTGTGGCACTCTCCTTCGGGTCACCCCGACCGGACGTTATCCGGCACCCTGCTCTGCGGAGCTCGGACTTTCCTCGACGGGACGATCCCGCCGCGACTGCCTGGCGGACTCGGTGGGTATTGTACCCGCAGGCTCCACGGGAATAACCCACCGCACCAGGCCGGCCGCAACCAGCATGAAGGCGGCGGCGACCAGGAAGGTGACAGTCAAGCCGAGGTGGATCACCGGACCGGAAATTGCCGAGCCAATCGGCTGGCCAGCCCAGTTGAGCCCCATGGAGACGGCAAAGGCGCGGCCATACCAGGCGGGGTCCGTCCGCCGCTGGCGCATCGAGAACATGCTGACATCGAAGGGGCCGTTCGATAGCCCGGCGATCAGCATCACCGCGGCCACCAGCCAGACATTGCCGGCGAAGGCGAGCACGGCGACCCCGAGGCCGGCGACCACGTCGCAGAACACCATGACAAGGCGTTCGCGTCCCTCGCTACTGATCCGCCCGGCGACCAGCGCCGACGGGATGGAGGCGAGGCCGAAGACGGCCCATAGCGTGCCCACCAGGGCGGGGCCGCCGTGAAGTCGCTGCAGCACCATGACTGGTAACGCCACCAGGAGGACGCCGTAGCCCAGATTCATGATGGACACGACCAGGGCGATCCCTCGCAGCGCCGGATTGCGGATCAGCACGTAGGTGAGACCGGCCCAGGCCTCGGCCAGGACAGCGCGTGACCGGTTCGCAGCGATCGGCTCCGGAAGTCGAATGATCAGCGCCGCCGCGAGCAGGAAGACGGCGGCGGTGACGATCAGGGCCAGCCGTGGACCAGCCCAGGCTGTCAGCGCGCCGGCCGACGCGGGCCCAACGCCCATCGTCAGCGCGTAGGCAATGCTGTCCAGAGCGTTCGCGCGGTCCCAGGGGGGCTTGGGGACGATCAACGGGATAAGGGAGCGTGCTCCGCTGTTGCTCTGGGCGCAGGTCAGGGAGCTAACCGCAACGATGGGCAACAGGACCCAGGGCGTAAGCTGGCCGCCGAAGTCGAGGCCGGCGATCAACGCCAGCGTCACGGTCCCCACGAGGTAATCCAGCGTGATCAGCCGAACCCGTCCGTGGCGGTCGAGCAAGGCGCCGGCGATCGGGCTCAGCGCGACGCCCGGAGCGATCGATAGAAAGACCGTGATGCCGGCCAGCGATGGCGAGTGAAACCGCTGCAGCACGAAGAGCACCAGGGTGAGCAACATCATCTGGCTGGCGGTGCGCGCCAGCAGGACGCCCGTCGCGAGCCGAGGAAAGCTCGGGATTCGAAACAGCTCGCGGTAGGTCACGGCGTCTTCGCCAGGACCTTCTCCATCGTTTTGAAGGAGACCTTCGCGTACTCCTTCAGCGCTTCCGTTCCAAGCCGCGCCGCCAGCACTCGGCCGGTCTCGATCACCTTGGGCGATGCCCCCTTGGGGATGGTCAGCCCCAGCGCTTTCCCAGCCTGCTCGAGCCAGCGCAGGAAACCGTCGCGGGCCAGGATCGAAGCCGCGGCGACCGCGACGTCGGCCTCGGCTCGATGCATCTGGATCACCGGAACACCGCTGAGACGGGTGTCGACCAGCAAACGGCTCTCGATGTACCGCTTATCACCAAATTGATCGCTGAGGATGAACTTGGGCTGGAGCCCATGACGGATCAGGTCTTCGATCACCCGCGTGTGGGTCCAGGCCAGCAGCGTGTTGAGGTTCTTCCCCTCGCTTCGCATCTGCCCGTAGAGCTCGTTGTAGCGTTTGGGGGCGAGCACGATCACCGCCCGCTTTTGCTCCTCGACCACGTCGCGAATGTTGCCTGCGAGGACCCGCAATTCGCGGTCGCCGACGGTCTTGCTGTCCCGGACGTTCAGCGCCCGCAGCAGCTTTGCGACCCGCTCATCCACAAAGACGCCGGCCGTCACTAACGGCCCAAAGAAGTCACCCTTCCCGGCTTCGTCCGTCCCGATGTGGGGATCGTTCTCCGGCGGCGGCTCGGCCGGCGCGGATGTTGGTCGCGCCGGCTTTTTGGCAAGCGGTTTCCCAACCGCCTCCACGATGGCCACCCCCTGGTCAAATGCAGGCGCGTGTCCGGAGATCACGAGCTTGCCGGATTGGTACATGATCGCCACCGCCTGGCTCGTTCCGTCCGATAGCTTCACGCGCCAGGATTCGTACGGACCCGGCGGGGGCTCAGCTGCGGCAACGCGGCGCAATTGTTCTCGGAGACTCGGCTGATCAGCCTTCGACACGGAAAAGGTCGCGGTTGGACGTACTTCGCGCTGCCCGGCCACGACGGTCCGCAGTATAGCCGCGTCTGGCCTACGACCGGATACGATAATTCCGGCAATGGCGGAGGTGGTTCGAGTCGTCGCAGCAGACGACCCGGTGCGGCCCTTGTTTTCGCCGACCGGCGAGCTGACGCCTGAAGCGAGGAGCCGCCTTGGCCTCGACGCTGCGGCGCTGCGTGATCTGTACCGAAATATGGTGCTGATTCGCCGTGCCGATCAGGAAGCGCTGAACCTCCAGCGTCAGGGCGAGCTGGGTCTCTGGGGCCAGTACCTGGGGCAAGAGGCGATCCACGTCGGCGCCATCACGGCCCTACGGACGGAGGATTGGGTCTTTCCCAGCTATCGCGAGTTCGGCATGGCGATGGTCCGCGGGGTCGACCCCGCCGACATGCTAACGCTGTTCCGTGGGCTTTCGCACGGACCGTGGGATCCAAACAAATATCACTTCGCCCCGCTCGCCATTCCGGTGGCGACCCAGGTCCCCCACGCCGTCGGGTTTGCCATGGGGTGCCGCCTGAGGCACAGTGACGAGGTGGTCCTCTCCACCTTCGGAGATGGTGCCACCTCGGAGGGCGACTGGCACGAGGCCATGAATTTCGCCGGCGTCTTCAAGTCGCCCGTCGTCTTCCTCTGTCAGAACAACCACTGGGCGATCTCGGTCCCACTGTCGAAGCAGACCGCCGGCTCCATCGTCGACCGTGCCAAGGGCTATGGCTTTCCCGGGATCCGGATCGACGGCAACGACGTTCTGGGCGTCTACGCCGCGGTCCGGGCGGCGGCGACGCGTGCCCGGCAGGGCGAGGGGCCTTACCTGATCGAAGCCGTCACGTACCGGATGGGCGCGCACACGAGTTCCGACGATCCCACCCGCTACCGGCTCGACAGCGACCTGGAGCCATGGGGCTTAAGAGACCCGATTACTCGCTACCAGGTGTGGCTCAAGGCCCAGGGAGTCATCGACGATGGCCTGATCGCGGCCATGGCGGCGGAGGCGGAGTCCGCGGCCCAGGCGATGCGCGCGCGGCTGACTGCCCTACCTGCCCCGCCCCCCGGTGAGGCGATCTTCGGCCGCGTCTATGCGAACCCGCCGGCGTCCTTCGTTCAGGAGCGCGAGGAGTTCGAAGCCTCGCTGGAGGACAGTTGACGGAAGCGGTGACGATGGCGAAGGCCATCAACCTCTCGCTTCGGGATGCGCTGACCCGCGACGAGAACGTCCTGATCTTTGGCGAGGACGTGGGGGCGCTGGGCGGCGTCTTTCGGATCACGGACGGTTTGCAAAAGGCCTTCGGCGAGGAACGCGTCTTCGACACGCCGCTGGCGGAGTCGGCCATCATCGGGATCGCCGTCGGCCTGGCGCTCCGAGGCTTTCGGCCGGTGCCGGAAATCCAGTTCGATGGCTTCATCTATCCGGCGTTTGAGCAGATCGTCAGCCACGTCGCCAAGTATCGAAACCGATCGGGTATCTCGTTGCCGATCACGATTCGCGTCCCCTTCGGCGGCAATATCGGCGCCGTTGAGCACCATTCGGAAAGTCCGGAGGCCTACTTCGCCCATACCGCCGGGCTGAAAGTCGTCACGCCGGCGACACCGGCCGATGCCTACGCCTTGTTGCAAACCGCGATCGACGACCCCGATCCAGTGGTCTTCTTCGAGCCCAAAGCCCGCTACTACCTCAAAGAAGAAATCGACCCCGCCGCTCGCGTGCCGATCGGCAAGGCGCGCGTCGCGCATGAAGGCTCGGGCGTTTCGGTGATCGCCTACGGGCCGACGGTCAGCATCGCTCTGCAAGCCGCCAAGACAGCCTCGCAAGAGCAGATCTCACTCGAGGTCATCGATCTTCGCAGCCTGTCGCCCCTGGATATGGACACGGTCATGGCCTCGGTGCGCAAGACCCACCGCGCCGTGGTGGTGCACGAGGCGCCCGTCTTTTGCGGCTTCGGCGCGGAGGTCGCCGCCCGCATCAGCCATGACGCCTTCGACCTCCTCGAGGCGCCGGTCGGGCGCGTTGGCGGGCTGAATGTGCCCTATCCCCCGGCGCGCTACGAAAAACTCTACCTGCCCGACGTCGACCGCATCCTGCAGGCCGCGGACGCCGCGCTGGCCTATGGCTGACCAGACCTTCCGCCTGCCGGACCTCGGCGAGGGTCTGACCGAGGCTCAGTTGGTGGCCTGGCGGGTCGAAGAGGGGACGACGGTGGAAGTCAACACCCCGCTCTGCGATGTCGAAACAGCCAAAGCGGTCGTGGTGATCCCGTCGCCGTACGCGGGAAGAATTCAGAAACTTCATGCTCGACCGGGCGACTCGGTTGCCGTCGGCGCGGCGCTCGTCACCATCGCCGCGGCCGACGCGGCTCCGGCCGAGGCGACGCCGGGCACGCTGGTCGGCTATGGTCCCGGAGCTCCGGAGTCCGGCATTCGACGAAAAGCACGAGGCGCGCCCGCGGTCACCGAGAGCAGCGCCGATGTCCGAGCCGCGCCGTTCGTGCGCCAGCTCGCAAAAGAAAAGGGCGTGGACCTGGCGCAGGTCACCGGTAGCGGGCCGGGCGGGCGGATCACGAGAGCCGACGTCGACGCAGCGGCCCCTTCACCCACGGCGGCGTCATCAACACTGGCGGCAGCCCCCTCCACTGATGGGGAGCGACGCATCAGCGTGGTGGGAATCCGCAAGGCGATCGCCCGTCAGATGGTCCGGTCCGTTTCCACCATTCCGCAATTCGCCGAGTTCGCCGTCTTCGATGCCACCAACCTGATGGCCGCGCGCGAGCAGCGGAAGGCAAGCGGCCAACCGATGACCCCTCTCCCCTACTTCATTGCCGGCGTGGTCAAAGCCGTGCAGGCCTATCCGCTGATGAACAGCTCATGGGACGAGAGCCGCG
>VBIS01000300.1 GCA_005880605.1 Chloroflexota bacterium | reverse complement strand
GAGCGCCTCATCGAGGACCCGTTCTTCTGGTACTTCTTCGGGTTCATGGACCTCGAGGCTGCGGCCTTTCGCGCTCCGGTCTTCCTCGTGCCCTCGCGCGTGGTTCACTCGCAGGCCGTTCACCAGGTTCGCGGCCGCATCGTCGACTTCAACTTCGTGGCCAGCATGGACCCTTTGTCAAAGGACCGCTGGCGTCCCTACGCGTGCGACCCGTCCGAGGTTGCCGGCCGCGTCGTCAAGTTCCTGCGAGCCCAGGAAAGCCGTAAGCGCGTCTCCATGGGGCGCGCCACGGAGTCGATCATCGTCCAGCCCGGAACGATCCTGGTGGGCCGGGCCGCCTGAACGTCACCTAACTGATTCGAACTCTCGCTTGACCAGGCGGCAGGCTGGCCCGTACACTGACGACCTCAGATTGTTGAGTTTGTAGATCGCGCCAGTCAACTTATGAGCACCAACACCGGCGACCTGCCCCTCTACGACCGCACGGCGCGCAAGGCGCACCAGTGGACCATGGTCGTGCTGGTCCTGGCCGGCCTCGTCCTCGGTGGAATCTCGGGGACCGTTCTGCTGGCGATCGCCGGCGCGATCATGCTCGCCGGACGGTTCTGGTGGCCGGCCGACGTGGTCCGGCAGCTGACCTGGCGAGTCCTCGAACCGGCCGGGATCCTCAAGCGCGACGATGTGCACGAGGACCATGAGACGCGACGCATCGCACGCATAATGGGTGGCGCCCTCTGGCTGCTCGCCGCCCTTCTCATGCCGCTCAACCCGGTGCTCGCCTGGGTGATCACGATCCCGATCGCCGTGATGGTGTCCCTCGACGCCAGCCTCAACTTCTGCGCCCTCTGCTTTTTCCGCACCCAGCTCGACCAGCGCGGCATCCTTCGGCGGGTCTGAGCCGATGATCGAACGCTCCCTGATCATCCTGGCGCTCGCGCTCGTTATCGTGGCCGCGGTCTTCGCGGTGCGCACCTGGTCAGGCCGTCGCGTCGAGGGTCTCAAGGTAGGCCAGAACCTCGGTCTGTGGAATGCACTCGGGGAATCGCCCGACGGACGGCCGTCCCTGGTCGTGTTCTCGACGCCGAGCTGCACCGCGTGTCGGACCGCGCAGCATCCGGCGGTCGAAGCCGTCGGAGCCCGCTTCGGCGAAACGCTGCGCATCCTGAAGGTCGATCTCTCGCGGCGACCCGCGGTCGGCCACGCCTTCCAGGTCCTGACCGCGCCGAGCACGGTCGTCCTCCGCGGCGACGGCCGAGTCGGGAGCTTCAATCACGGGTTTGCCCCGGCGGATCAGCTCGCGGCGCAGGTTAGCGCCGTCGCCGCGCCAGCGTCGTCGCGGTAACGGCGGCCGCGAGTTCGACCAGTTCCCGCGGCGCCGGAGCCGGCCGGCCATCGCTCAGCCGAACCCAGACCCACTCGGTCAACGCGGACCGTGAGCTCGACCTCGTCGCCGTAGACGGCCGGCCGATGATACGTGATCTCGGTCCGCCGGACGACCCAGCCGCCGCCACGGCTGACTGACCAGTCTCGGCCGTAGCCGGCTGCTTCCGCGTGCGCGGTGGCGAGCTCCTCGGCCCAGCTGAGATAAACGGCGTTGTTGACGTGCCCGTTGCTGTCCAGCTCGTAGCCGCGAACCGGCCAGCGCAGCGTGAACTCGAGGGGGTCGGCGCGTGCGCGATCGTCGCCCATGTCACAAGTTTCGCTGACGCTTGCGCCGAGATGGAGGGCGGGCTCAGCACCCGCCCTCCCGCACGGTCGCTAGGGCGTTAGGGTCTGCGTGAAGACGTCAGTCGGATTGGTGTTGGTGGTGGGTGCCACGTTGCTGCTGGCCGCCGCGCACGCATCCGCGCTGGGGCCGGTGGTCGGATAGATCTGACCGGCAGCGTCGAGGGCGTTGCAGTTGGTCTTCACGAAGACGGCCTGGAAGCCGTTGCCATTCGGCTGCAGCCCCTCATAGTCGCCGAGGAAGAACCCGCGCGCAACGGGCGCGGTCATCTCATCGAAGGGTCCGGTGATGTGGTGCTCGTTGCCGAAGGTAACGCCAGCGTCGGTCGAGTAGCTCACCCAGTAGTCGGTCGGCAGGTGGGTGGTCTGGCCGGGTGCGAGATTCCGGTTGTCGTAGTAGGTCACCGCCACGGTCCCACCATTGACCGCAACCGTGGGGGTATAGGTCGGCAGGCCGGAGCCCAGCGCATGGACAACCGATGGTCCGATCCAGGTTGCGCCACCATCGCTGGACGCTGTCAGCAGGATCTCGTTGTCCCAGGCTCCGCGGCTCTGGTTGAGGTTCTTGTTGTAATTCGTGGAGCTTTCGTACACGACGTACAACTTACCGGTGCCTGGGTCGATCGCGACCTCCTCGAGCCCGTCGCCGACACGAAGCGGCCGGCCGGTGTTGGGATCGACGACGCCCAGGCTATTGAAGGGCGCGACGATCTGTGGCTGCGTCCAGGTCTCGCCGCCATCGGTGGATTTGACGAACGCCAGTTGGGCGTTGCTCCGCGTCCCCTGGAACGGGGTATTCGGCGACACGATCAGGTCGGTGAAGTCGTAGAGGGTGCCATTGCGGGGATCGACCACGATGATGTTGCCGATCGTCTGCTGCCGTTGGGCCGTATTGATGATGATCTTGGCCTGGCTCCAGGTCTGCCCACCATCGGTCGTCTTGGAGAAGTAAGCGGGACCCGTGTAGGCCTGGGTGTGGGGGTTGTCGTCGGGATTGTCCGTCGCCAAGACCAAGGTGTCCCATACGGTATATGCGGTCCTCTTCTTGGTCGGGTCGGCCGTGGTTGAGTTCTTGTCGGTCGAGTTCTGGAATGTCGTAAAGACGGATCCGGGAATCGGTTGTAGGTGGTCCCACGAGGCGCCCCCGTCAGTGGATCGGGCTGCTGCGACGCTGTTGAAGTTCACGGGCCCATTGGGATCGTCGAATGACAGCGCGGAGGCGTACGCGATTCCGTCTGGTCCGATCGAGAC
>VBIS01000145.1 GCA_005880605.1 Chloroflexota bacterium | reverse complement strand
GACACGACGCGCCGGGTTGGCGGCCCTGATGGTCGGCCTGGCGACCGCGGCTCTGCTCCATGGCCGCGTCGCCGGCCCGCCGCTCTACGACGGCATCGTCGTGCCGCCCGAGCCCTACCGCTGGGTGTCGCCGCCGCCGAACCTGCGGGCGGGGAACAAGCCTCCCCTGTCGGGCCAGGCGACGCTACCCGTGCTCAACGGCCAGGTCGCCGGCGGCGGCGTTCAGACCGACGACAACCAGGTCGTGATCTACTTCGGCCCGGGCACGTTCAAAGCGCCGCCCGGCACCCAGACCGTCAAGTGCACGATCGCGCCAGATCCGAGCCCGCCGCCGCCACCGTCTGGCGCTGAGATTCGGGGCAATGTCTACCGGATCGGCTGCGTGGCACAACCCGGCGGCGGGACGGTGACACTCGCCTCCAGCTACCACTTGACGCTGCGTTTCCCGCCTGGCGCCTTCAAGGAAATCCAGTACAACGACGGCGGTGGCTGGCGAGCCTTGCCGACGCTACGCGCTCCAGGAGGGGACCCGTATGCCAGCGTCAACGCACCAGCCTTCGGCGAGTATGCGGCGACCGCGCCGACCGGCGCCGCCGCTCCGGGCGAGAGCATCTTGACCGTGCTCGGCCGCTACCTGGAATTCTGGGGCATCCTGGCGTTCGTCGTCCTCTTCGGGGCGATCGCGATCATCCAGGAGCTCCGCCGCCGGCGTCACCGGGCCACGGCTCGACCCGAGAAGAGAAGGTAGGGCCCGCGCCTTCGGTATCGTGGTGGCGATGGGTCTCGCGCCGCTGCACGCTTTCGGCGCCCGCTACGACCTTCCCGCGCCGCTCTACCTGTTCCTGATCGGGGCCGGGGCCGTCGTCTTTGTTTCTTTCTTACTCGTGCTCCGGCGCCCGGTAACCCGCAAAGAGCCGGCTGGCGACGACATCCCACCGGTGCCGCAGGCAGCGAGCTGGCGCGGGTGGCTGATGGTCGTCGCGGCCGTCGTCCTGATCCTGGGGGGTCTAGTCGGCACCCAGAGCACGCCCGACAACATCGTCGTGACCGCCTTCTGGTTGGTGTTCTGGATTGCGGTACCGATCAGCATCGCCGTCGTCGGCAACTACTGGCCCTACATTTCTTCCTGTTTGCCTGCGGCGAGCTCGTCTTCAATGGCGTCACGACGACGCCGGTGGGGACGGCCCAAGTCATTCTCGCGTACGGGATCGTCAACGTCGTAATGGCGTATCTGTTTGGTGCGGAGACCTGGCTTCGACGCGGCGAAGTCTTCTCTGTTCTCTTCGCCACCTGGGGAAGGCTTGGCTATTTCCGATTCGGCGCGCCGGGGCCGCGCGGATTCTTCGGCGGGCTCCTTAGACCGTTCGAGGCCTCGGTCAGCCGCCTGACTTTTGTGCTGATGCTGCTCGTCTCCGTGAGCTTCGATGGACTCCTCGCGACGCCCGCATGGAAAAACCTCGTGTCGCAGTTGCCCGATGCGCTCCGGACTGGAGCGCCCGGATACACGATCCTGCTTCTCGTGGTGTTCGTGTTGCTGGTCGGCGTGATCTGGGGACTCTTCGCGGGTTTTGCCGCGGCGGTTCGTGCGGTCGGCCACCTGGATGAGCCGTTGTTGAACGTCGTCGCCGGGCTCCTGCCATCGCTGGTGCCGATCGCCTTCGGATACCTGCTGGCGCACAACTTCGACTACCTCGCGATCAACGGGCAATTGCTGATTCACCAGGCCTCGGACCCCTTCGGGATGGGCCTGAATCTCTTCGGGACGGTGAACTACGAGCCGAACCGCAACCTGATTCCAACCGCCGTGGTCTGGTACTTCGAGATCGTGTTGATCATCGGGGTGCACATCGCCGCCGTGGTACTGGCGCATGGCTACCTGGGACGGGCCGCCCGTACCGAGAGCCAGGGCCGCCGGGCCGAATGGCCCTGGATCGCCGCCATGGTGGGCTACACGATGACGAGCCTCTGGTTGCTTGCCCAGCCGATCGTCCAGGAGGGGGTCAAAGGCTAATGTCTGTGGTGCCACTGCATGCGAGCCTCGGTCTCACCAGCTGGACATGGGAGCCAACTGTCCTTGCCGGGGTGCTGGCGCTCGCGGCAGCGTATGTGTGGATGTTGCGCGGCGGTGCGCCCGGATCGTGGTCGGCTATGGCCCGGATCTATTTCGCGGCGGGGTTGCTGACCCTCTTTCTCGCGCTGGCCTCGCCGATCGACGTCGGCGGCGACCATTACCTGTTCAGTCTTCACATGCTGCAGCACGTGCTGCTGGCGATGATCGTGCCGCCCCTGCTTTTGCTCGGACTCCCGGAGGTGTTTCAGGCCTTCGACCGAATTCGCGTGTCGCCGCTGCTGGCCAACATTGGCTTCAATGCGGTGCTTGCGGTCTGGCATCTGCCGTTTCTCTACGAGGCGACCTTGCGCAATCAGCCGTTGCACGTCCTCGAGCACCTGAGCTTCCTGGCCGCGGGCGTGCTCTTCTGGTGGCCGATCGTCGTTCCCGCCGGCCGGCGCTTCGCGATGAGTGTGATCGGGAAAATCGCCTATCTCGGCTTTGCCGGTGTACCGCCCACCATCCTCGGGCTGGCCTTCATCCTCTCGCCGGCAGTCATCTATCCGTTTTATGCGGCCGCGCCCCGGGTGACGCCGCTCTCTCCCGTCGACGACCAGCTGGTCGCGGGCCTCATCATGTTCGGGCTGGGCAACCTGATCTATTTCGCGGCCATTTGGGTGATCTTCTTCAGGCTTGATGACAAAGAAGCGACAGCTGGCGAACGGCCGGTCGTCGAGATCGAAACCCCTGTCAGAATGGGCTGATGAGCCCCCGGGCCTCGGCGACCGAGGCGCTCCACACCTCCGGCTACCGGCTGACGATGCAGCGCCAGCTCGTCTGGGACACCCTGCGCCAGAGCAAGAAGCACCTTAGCGCCGAGGACATTCTGGGTCAGATCCGGCGGCAGTACCCGCGCTTCAACCTGGCCACGGTCTACCGCTCACTGGAGGTGCTGGAAGAGCTCGGCCTCGTGAAGGAGACCCGGATCCGGGACCGCGCCTACTACGAGCTGGCCGAAGAGGGCATCGATCATTACCACCTGGTCTGCGATCAGTGCGGCTCCACCCTTCACATCGAGGGCGATCACATGGTGCCGGTGCTGCATCACATCTCCGAGGAGCATGACTTCATGGTGAGCAACGCCGACCTCGTCGTGCACGGCCGCTGCGCCCGCTGCCAGGCAAAGGCGTCCCGGACCCGCTAGCCGCGCAACTGCGAAGATAGGGCCCGATGGCTGATCCGGAGCCCGCGCATCAGGCGCAACCCCTGCACGACCCCGATGTCGACCGAGGGGGGATTGGCCGGCAGCTTCGTGACATCATCCTCGGCGGCCAGGACGGCCTCGTCAATGTGCTCGGCCTGGTGCTGGGCGTGGCCGCCGCGACGGCGCAGCTACGGATCATCCTGGCGGCGGCGCTGGCCGCCACCTTCTCGGAGTCGATCGCCATGGGAGGGGTGATGTACACATCGGTCCTGGCCGAGCGGGATTATTACCTGGCCATGCTCGCTAAAGAGCAGCAAGAGGTCGAGGAGGTCCCCGACGTCGAGATCGAGGAGGTGCGGCAGATCTTCCGCGACAAGGGCCTGCATGGCGAGGTGCTCGAGCGCGTCGTCAAAGAGATCACCAGCGACAAGAAGGTCTGGGTCGACGTCATGATGCGTGATGAGCTTCACCTCACCCCGGTCAGCGGCCAGGGCGCGGTGCGCCGCGCCGTCATCACCGGGTTCTCGACCCTGATCGGCTCGCTTATTCCCCTCGTCCCGTTCCTGTTCGTGCCGCTCTTTGGGATCTCGGTCACCGCCGCCACCATCATGGCGATCCCGCTCTGCGCCGCGGTGCTGTTCGCGGTCGGCGCCTACAAGGCCCTGACGCTCGTGGGCGATTGGCGGATCAGCGGCCTGCAGATGCTGGTGATCGGAATGGTCTCGGCCGCGGCAGGCTACGGCATCGGTCGCCTGCTGCACGTCAGCGGCGGCTGACGCCCAGAAACCAGGCGTATCAGGTTGGACATAAGGCTGCTCACCGTGACCGAGGCGTAACAGGTTCGCTATTGCGAACGGTTCGCAATAAGATATATTGGGTGCTCGAATGGCGACAGCGCGCGCGGTCTTTCGAAGCTGGCGGACGACCCCGATGAGCTCGGTCTCCCTGCGGCTGACCGGCCTCTTCGGCAGTGTTGCCCTGCTTCACCTGCTGGGATGGGGGATGATGCTGCTCCTGGTTGCGCCGCGGTTTCCCGTCATGCTGGGCCTGGGCGGGCTCGCCTACGCGTTCGGCTTACGGCATGCCTTTGATGCCGACCACATCTCGGCGATCGACAACACCACCCGTAAGCTGCTGCAGGAAGGGAAGAAGCCGCTCGGGGTCGGGTTCTTCTTCTCGCTGGGCCACTCGAGCGTCGTGTTCCTGATCGCGCTGCTGCTCGGCATCGCCACTCAGTTCGTGGTCACCAATGTCGTCAGCGGCAATGGACAGGTGAAGAACATCGGTGCGCTGATTGGGACTGGAGTATCCGGGGTCTTCCTGCTGCTGATCGGAATCCTGAACCTCATCATCCTGCTCGAGATCGTCCGGCTGTTTCGTCGGATGAGAGCAGGAGTGTACGACCGGCAAGGGCTGGAGCATGAATTGGTGGCCGGGGGCCTGTTGACCCGAATCTTCGGGCGCCTGTTCAAGTTGATCACGCACAGCTGGCAGATGTACCTGGTCGGTTTCCTCTTCGGGCTCGGCTTCGATACTGCGTCCGAGATCTCGTTTCTGGCCATCTCCGCCGGCGCAGCAGCCCAGCACATCCCGCTATACGCCTTGATCTCGCTGCCACTGATTTTCGCTGCCGGCATGTCGCTGATGGACACAGCCGATGGCGCGTTCATGTCGCACGCGTATTCGTGGGCCTTTTCGAACCCCGTCCGGAAGGTCTTCTATAACCTGACGATCACGGCGCTGTCGGTCTTCGTGGCGCTATTCGTCGGGCTGTTCGAGCTGAGCCAGCTTCTCGTCCAGCAACTGGACCTCCGGGGTGGCGCGTGGGATGCGATCCGCGGGATGGACCTCGGCGTGATGGGCTTTGTCATCGTCGGCGCCTTCATCGTCACCTGGGCGGGCGCCATTCTCATCTACCAGAGCCAGCACATCGAAGAACGCTGGTCGCGGGCGCTCAAGGCCTAGTCCGTCGTCTCGGGGTTAGGCTTTCGCTGTGATCCAGGCCATCGGGCAGGCGCTCAGCACCGCCTTCGACATGCTCTGGGAAGTGTTCTGGCCGCTGGCCCTCGGCTTCCTGCTTTCGGCCATCGTCCAGACCGTGGTCTCCCGCCGTACCGTGGAACGAGCGCTGGGCTCCGACTCACCGCGCAGCCTCGCGCTGGCAACGCTGTTCGGGGCCGCCTCCTCGTCGTGTTCCTACGCGGCCGTCGCCATCGCCCGCTCCTTGTTCCGTAAAGGGGCGAGCTTTCCGGCGGCCATCGTCTTCCAGTTCGCCTCGACCAACCTGGTCTTCGAGCTGGGATTGATCCTGCTGATTCTGCTCGGCTGGTCGTTTGTCGGTGCCGAGTTTGCCGGCGGCTTGCTGATGATCGTGATCCTGGCGCTACTGTTTCGCTGGACCCTCAAGCCCGGGATGATCGAGGAGGCACGGCGTCAGGTCGAGCACGGCCGTCGGGGACGGATGCAAGGGCATGCCGAGATGGACATGTCGATCACCGAGGGGCCCTTTCTTAAGCGACTGTTCTCCGGCCGGGGGCTGACCGCCATCAGTCACAACTTTTGGGGAGACGTGACGTCAGTCTGGACCGACATTGGCCTGGGGCTCCTGATTGCCGGCGCGCTGGCGGCCTGGGTGCCGAACTCGTTCTGGCAGAGCTTTTTCCTGACCAGCCATCCCGTGCTGTCGCAGGTCTGGGGTCCGTTGGTCGGGCCGGTGATTTCGCTGCTGAGTTTCGTCTGTTCAGTCGGTAATGTTCCGCTGGCGGCGGTGCTGTGGAACGGAGGGATCAGCTTTGGGGGCGTGATCGCCTTTGTGTTCGCGGACTTGCTCATCATTCCAATCCTCGACATCTACCGGAAGTATTACGGCGGGCGGATGGCGCTCTATCTCCTGGTGGTGTCTTACGCGGCGATGGCGTTGGCAGGGCTCGCGATCGGTCTGCTCTTCCAGGGGCTGGGGTTTGTTCCAGCGCACCATCCGGTGACGTCGCTGGTCGCCGGACCGACGCTCAATTACACAAGCGTCCTGAACGTGGTCTTCTTGTTGATCCTCGCGCTGCTGGGTTGGCGCTTCCTACGGACCGGTGGCCTCGAGATGCTGCGGATGATGGAGCAGCCGGCGACTACGCCCGGCGATCCGGCGGCGCATCAGCACCACCATCACTGAGGCGCAGCGCCCGGGCAAGGACGCGGTCCATGGCGGAGTGGGCAGCCAGCACTGCACCGACGGCCTTGAGCCGCTGTCGTAGTGCCGTCTCCAGGTGGCCGGTGACGGCGACGACGACGGGGGGCGGCTGGCGCCCCGCCAGTTCGCCGACCAGGTCGAGCTGCCGATCCGGCCGCAGGGTGGCCTGTAGCACGACGACCTCGGCCGGCTGCCAGGCCCGCGATCGGGCAGCGGCCGGGCTGAGGCCCTCGACGGGCACCCCCAGACGGGCGGCGGCCGCCCGGACGCGTTGGCTGAAGAAGAGGTCGTCCTCGACCAGAAAGAGCCGTTTGCTCACACGTTTGCAGGATATCTGGGAAGCCCCTTTTGGCTATCGCCAAACGTTGCTATAATCGCGCCCGGGGAATGGGTCGAAGGCTCAACGGATCACTCCGGCGAAGTCTCTGAGATCCAAAGACAAAAGACGCCGCCAAAGGATTCCAGCACGAGCCGTCTCGCTGTCCCGACTGCCGGTCGATCAATCGCAACGTTCGGGGCACCGGGCGCGCCAAGGAACTCCACGAAGTGATCTGCGCCGAATGCGGCAAGCCCGCGCAAGTTCCTTTCACCCCGACCATGGGCCGGCCCGTGTATTGCAGCGACTGCTTCGATAAGGTCCGCGCAACGAGGCGGTAACGAGCGGGGCCGTTTGTAAGGGCCGGCGTAAGGTCCTCAGCGCAGCATTCGAATTGAGTGAGAGCCGGCGCGCGTGTGCCGGGTCCGAAGGAGCTGCGCTGTGGCAACCGGAACCAACCCTGCTTTCCGCCTGCTCGATGATCCGGACGAGCACGCCGGGGCGCGCGTGCGCCGGGTGGGTGGCCTGACCTTCTGGGCGGAGACGCTCGCCTTTCGCACCCAGGCGGCCCGGGAGTTCATCGACGTGACCGACCAGGTCGAGGCTGTGTTACGCCGCTCCAAGGTCTCGCAGGGCTGGACCTCGGTCTTCTCGAAGCACACCACGGCGGCCGTCGTTCTCAATGAGAACGAGCCGCTGTTGCTGCAGGACATGGGCGCCATGCTCGAGCGGCTGTCGGCCGCCGCCGGCCTATACCAGCACAACGACCTCAGCCGCCGCACCGGGGAGATGGACCCGAACGAGTGCGCCAACGGCCACGCTCACTGCCAGCATTTGCTCATCGGCGCCAGCGAGAATATCCCGGTCGGCGATGGACGGCTGGATCTCGGCCGCTGGCAGCGCATCTTCCTGCTCGAGCTCGACCGGCCGCGCGATCGCCAGCTGGTCGTCCAGGTCTTCGGCGCCTGACGCGGTAACCTAAATCCGGCAGGCGTCCGCAGCTCCCCCTTAAGGAGGCATCTCATGCTCGAGAAGTTCACCTGGTACAAGCAGTCCGCCTATAAGTGGAAGGGCGAAGGGGTCACAGTGTACATCGACCCCTGGGGCCTGAGAGACAAGGAGGAGCCGGCGGACGTGGTCTTCATCACCCACGCCCACGCCGATCACTTCGAGCCCGAAGACATCGCCAAGATTCGCAAGGGCACAACCCAGTTCGTCGCTCCACGGGACGTGGCTGAGAAGCTCGGCGGGAACGTCAAAGCAATCAAGCCGGGTGACTCCCTCGACGTGGCAGGCATCAAGTTCGAGACGGTGCCCGCCTACAGCACTGTGGAGCATCGGCTTCAGACCCATCCAAAGAGCAACAACTGGGTTGGATACATCCTGAGTCTCGACGGCCATCGCTACTGGTTCTCGGGTGACGGTGATCCGAATCCAGACATCGAAAAGGTCAAGGCGGACGTCGCCCTGATCTGCGTCGGCGGCGACCCTTACGTGATGAACGCTACCGAGGCGGCCGGTGTGGTCAAGAAAATCAAGCCCCAGCTGGCGGTCCCCAACCATTACGGATTCGTCGTGGGGGTGGCGTCTGATGGAGAGACCTTCGCCAAGGAAGCGGCGCCAGTCAAAGTCCAGATCATGAAGCCGGTCAACGCCTTCGAGCGAACGGGAGCTGCCGCGCACTAGCTGCCCCCACCCTGACCCTCCCCCAAAGGGGGAGGGAACCCATAGGGGAACTTTCCTGTCCCGTCGGCGTCTGAGTACTGACGTCTACGTACGGGGCCCCGCTCCGGCGTGAAAAAGCGGGGAGAAAGGAACAGGAGGTTCCCAATGGTCAATAAGCTCGTTCCCGCGGCGGCGGCGACCCTGGCGCTGTTTTTGACGCAGGCGCTCCCGGCGGCAGCCTGCGGTGGCCTGATCGCCCCCAATGGCGCGATCCGGCTCGAGCGGGCGACCACCCTGGTGGCGTGGCACGACGGCGTCGAGCGCTACATGACCAGCTTTAGCTACAGCGGCGAGGCGTCCAGCTTCGGCTGGATCGTGCCCCTGCCCGCCGTTCCCCAGAAGGTCGAAGAGGGGGGAGGCTGGACGCTCCAGCGGCTCGTCCGCGAGACGCATCCGCAGCCACCAATCCTCGCGCTTGATTTTGCGGCGAGCCGCACTCAGGCCGCTTCGGCTGAGGTGCTGCAACAGGTCCAGGTTCGGGCCCTCGACATCACCGTGCTGCGCGGCAGCGGTCAGGCCGTGCTCGACTGGGCCAGCGAAAACGGCTTTGCCGTCGACGCCGAGACCCGTGCCCACGTCCTGCAGTACGCGAAAGGGAGCCCGATCTTCATGGCGGCGAAGTACAACGCCGGCCGGGCGCAGCAGCAGCGGCTGCTGTTCGGCGATGGCGCGCCGGTCCTGATCACGATGAAGATCCCGCATCCGTGGGTCCCTTTCGAAGTCCTGGCCGCCGGCCAGCAGGTACAGGCGGATTTGTATCTTCTGTCTGACAAACCGGTCAACACCAGCGAGTGGCGGGCGCTGATCGGCGCCTCCGGGGTGGGCACCAAGGTGCAGGGCGCCGAGGGCTTCAGCCTCGAATTCCAGGAAAAGATGACCGACGGTCTCTATAAAGACCTGTCGACAGACAAGAACATGGGCTGGGTGCGCCGTGACAGCTGGCTGACCTACCTGACGCTGAATGCGCCCGATGACAAAGTGACGTACGACTTGAGTGTCACGCCGATGGGCGTCGTCAAGGTCGCGCCCTTTGGCACCGAGCCAATGGCGATCGTCGATGGCAATACGGCGGCGACGAAGCCGCTCGACGCACCGACGGCTCCGATGGGAACGGCGACGACGTTGCTGGTCCTCGGGCTGGTCATCGGCGCGGCGGCGTGGATCCTGAGACCTCGCAAGGCGTAGGGCCCCCACCCTGACCCTCCCCCGCGAGCGGGGGAGGGGAGGGGGCGCTCTAGATGTTGCTGCGGGATTGGCCGCCGTCGACCGTCCAGCTGGCGCCGGTCACCAGGCTGGCCCGGGCGGAGGCAAGAAAGGTCACGACGGCGGCAACTTCCTCGAGCCGGCCGAAGCGGCCGAGTGGCATGTCGGACTTGACGAAGGCGGCGATGCCCTCGGGGTCGGCTTGCTGCCGGCGCTCCCAGGACCCGCCCGGAAACATGATGGACCCCGGCGCCACGCTGTTGACGAGGATGTTGTCCGCCGCCAGTTCGCGGGAGAGGGACTTTGCGAGGCTGATTTCGGCGGCCTTCGCGAGGTTGTAGCCGGCGCGCCCGCCGCTCTCCCGGCCGTACACGGAGGCGATAAAGATAATTCGGCCATGTCCGCGCCCGCGCATCAGCGGGACGGCCGCACGGGCCGCGCGCAGACCGGCGAGCACGTTGAGCTCGAGGACCTGGCTGAACTCGCGGTCCGGTGCTTCGAGGCCGCCACCGCCACCGCCGCCGGCGTTATTGACGAGGATGTCCAGTCCGCCGAACTTTGCTGCCGCAGCGCTGATAAAGGCTTCCACCTGGCCGGGCACCGTTACGTCGGCGGTCTGCGCGAAGACGCCTGAACCAAGCATTTGCGCGGCCTCTTCCAGGCGCTGTGGGTCCCGGGCGCAGATCGCGACCCGGCAGCTCTCGGCGAGCAGGCTCTGCGCGATCGCATAGCCCAGTCCACGGGTGCCGCCGGTGACGGCGGCGACCCGGCCCTGCAGACCGAGATTCAACGCTTAGCGGACTTGCTGAGCTTCGGCGATCGCGGGTACCTCGGCGGCTGGCGCTCCGCGGCTCACCAGGGCCTTCTCGGTCTTGGGATCGAAGAGATGCAGGTGGTGCGTATCGATGGCGACCTGGACGGCCTGCCCAGGCTGGACATCATTACTGCGTGGATCCATCCGAGAGGTCAGCGTCTTGCCGCCAATGTTGAGATAGACAAAGATCTCGCTGCCCATGCTCTCGACGACCTCGACTTTGCTATTGATCTTCGGCAGGCCGTCACGGCCGGGGAAGCGAATGTCCTTGATGTCCTCGGGCCGCACGCCCATGATGACCTCCTGGCCGCGCGAAGCACCGGCATCAGAGAGCACTCGTTCTTCGACCGGGATCTGGAAGCCCTCGCCGGTCAGCATCGACTGGCCGTCGCCACCGACTTTGACCGTCAAGAAATTCATCGCCGGGCTACCGATGAAGCCGGCGACGAACAGGTTGACCGGGTGCTCGTAAAGGGTCTGCGGGGTGTCGAACTGCTGGACAATGCCGTTGTTTAGCACGACGATGCGATCGCCCATCGTCATCGCCTCGACCTGGTCGTGGGTCACATAGATGAAGGTTGTCTGGAGTCGCTGGTGCAGCTTGAGGATCTGGACCCGGGTCTGGACCCGTAGCTTGGCATCGAGGTTCGAGAGCGGCTCGTCCATGAGGAAGACCTGGGGCTGGCGGACAATCGCCCGGCCGAGGGCGACGCGCTGTCGTTGGCCGCCCGACAGCGCCTTCGGCTTGCGGTCGAGGAACGGGTCCAGGCCCAGGATCTGGGCCGCATCACGCACCCGCTTGTCGATCTCGCTCTTCGGTGTCTTGCGCAACTTGAGCCCGAACGATAGGTTGTCGTAGACCGTCATGTGCGGGTAAAGCGCATAGGACTGGAAGACCATGGCGATATCGCGGTCCTTGGGGGCGACGTCATTGACGATCCG
>VBIS01000144.1 GCA_005880605.1 Chloroflexota bacterium | reverse complement strand
GCCACGTTGCCCGCTTCAGGCACGAACTTCCGCCTCCTCGATGGCACGCTCGATCAGCTCGCGATGCTTCTTGGCATCCAGACTCTCGCCGATGATCCGGCCTGCAGCCATCACCGCCAGGTCCGCGACCTGCAGCCTCAAGTCCTGTACCGCCTTCTGGCGCTCCTGCTGGATCTCGGCACGGGCCTTCGCGATCAACGCCTCGGCCTGCTCGCGCGCCTTGGCCTCGAGCTCTTTGCGCAGGTCCTCGGCCTGTTTGGTGATCCGATCGAGCATCGCCTGCGCCTCACGACGTGCTTCCTCGAGCTTCGTCTGGCGTTCACGCTCGGCTTCCTCGAGCTCCCGCTTGGCGCGTTCGGTCGCCTCGACGCCCTGCGCGATCCGCGCCCGGCGCTCGTTCAGAATCCGCAAAAGGGGGCCCCACGCGAAGCGGTAGAGGATGCCCAACATGACAAGAAAGATCAATAGCTGAGCGATCAGCGTCCCATTGATCGTGAGGAGTCCAGCGGCGAGGCGGGACATTTCCCGGTGATCTGGGCCAGCAACGGGTTGGCGAAGATCAGAAACAGGCCGAGGCCCAATCCGATGATGGGCAAGGCTTCGATGAACCCGATGCCAATGACCATGAGCGTGAAGAGGCGTCCCTGCATCTCCGGCTGGCGGGCGGTCCCTTCAACGGTGCGACTCGACACCAACCCGTCGCCGATTCCCGCCCCCAGGGCGCTCAGTCCCAGCAACAGGCCAAAGGCAATGACGGTGGCACCCAAAACGATTGCGCGTTCCAATCCAATCCTCCCTTAGTGGTTATCCATGTTCTTCTTCGACTCCAGTAGCAATCGCGATGTACGAGACCGTCAAGACGGTGAAGATAAAAGCCTGCACGGCCCCGATGAAAAGGCTGAACAGCGCCCAGGCCGCCCCGGGTAGCCACGACACCCAGCCCGGGATCAGCATGATGATCAAGGTCAGCAAAAGCTCGCCGACAAAAATGTTGAAGTAGAGCCGGAACGAGAGCGTGATTGGCTTGGCAAGCTCATCGATGACCGTGAGTGGAAAGTACGGCGGTACGAGGAGCAGGTGCTTGAAGTAACCGCCGAGATGCCGGCTGCGAATGCTGTAGTACTGCACCAGCACGAAGGACATCAAGGCGAGGCCGAGCGTCGTGTTCCAGTCGTTGGTCGGTGACTTGAGCCCGGGAACCAGGCCGAGCCAGTTTGCGATCAGCAGGAAGGTGAAGAGCGTGATCGCCAGCGGGCCAAGCGTGATGCTTCGACCCTGAAGCGTCTCCTCGGTGAGGTTGTTGATGTACTCCACGATCGCTTCGGTGGCATTCTGCAACTGGGTGGGCACGCCGACTCTGAGCTGACTTCGCAGGATGACACCGAGGATGAGCAAGAGTCCGCAGACGACGAGGGTGTTGCGAATGGTGTCGGTATTGAAATCGAGGCCGGCGATGTTGATCGTCGGATGGTTGACCTCGATTTGAAGCCGCGCCAAGGTGCTCACGCGGTTACCCCAGGCTGGGCGCGCAGGATTCGCCAGCCGGCGACCGCCGCCGCGATCGGGAAGCAGCCGTAGCCGATGACGGCGCCGACCGGGTCGACGCGGCTGACAATGAGCACCATGCCCAGCAAGACCGCGATGGTGAGAAACCGGATCGCGGCCGCGACCTGCAGCATCCGGGCGGTCGGGGCGAACCCAACGAAGCGCTTGGCGGTGCCCACCATCCAAACCATGTTGGTGAGGCCGAGCAGTCCGCCCGCGACCAGGCCTGCGACGGCGCGCGGATGACCCACCGCGATCAGGCCGCCCGCGACAACTAGCAGGAAGGCGACCAATACCAGCGAGGCCGTCACCTCGAACCGGCGCAGGTCACTCACTTCGACGCATCTCCTTCATCACCATTCGCACGACGCTATAGCCACCCGCCAGAATCCCGAGCAGCAACCCCACCAGCAGGAACCAGGGCGACGTGTGAAAGGCCCGGTCGGCGAGGTAGCCAAGACCCAACCCAACCAACACCGAGGCTGCCAGCTGGAGGCCGATGCCTGACGCCAGGCCCAAGGCCGCCAGCATGCTGGGATCCTTGCGCTTCTCCGTCGGGGCCATCACTGCCTCCCGGAATTAGGCCTCAACCGTTGCAAGCTTATCAGTCGGTGAATTGGCGACGCTATCGGGCGAGCGCCCGAACCGGACTCAACCCCGACTGGTGCGCCGGAACCGGCGGATCACGATGATGGCGATCCCGAGCAGCATCAAGAGGATGGCCCCCAGCAGCACCTTCTTATGCCCGTAGATGGCCAGGCCCACCGCGGCGAAGATGGCCGTGCCGAAGTAGAAGACGAGCACCGTCTCCCGCGGGCTCAGGCCGAAATCGAGCAGGCGGTGATGCAGGTGCTCGGTATCCGGTGTGGCGATCGATTTGCCGCGCCGGCGCCGGCGCACGATCGCCCAGGCGGTATCGACAATCGGAATGGCGAGGGCGGCCACCGGCACGATCAAGGCCAGCACCACGGTGCCCTTCGCGACCGAGAGCACGGAGAGGGCGGCCAGGCTGAACCCGAGGAAATTACTGCCGCTGTCGCCCATGAAAATCCGGGCCGGGTGCCAGTTAAAGAGCAGAAAGCCGATGCAGGCGCCGATCAACGCGCCGGCGAGAATGACGATGCCGGTTTCGTTGCGATTGATGGCGGCCAGCAGCAGGGTCGCCGCCACGATCGCGACCACACCGGCGGCCAGCCCGTCGACGCCGTCGATCAGGTTGATGGTGTTTTGCAGGCTGACGAACCAGAGCAACGTCAGGGGGATGGCGGCCGCCAGCGAGAGGATGATGAGGTGCCCACCCGGCAGGCTGAGAAAGTGAATGTAGATGCCGAACACCAGGATGGCCAGCAGGGACGCGCCGACCTGGAAGAGGAGTTTGACGACAGGCCGCGCCCCGTGGATGTCGTCGAACACCATGAGCGTCGTGATGACGGCCGCGGATAGGAGTAAACCGAGGGTGGCCGGTTCGGTGGAAAAGAGAGCCGCGGATAGCCCAAAGCCGAGGTACATCGCCAGCCCGCCAAGCCGGGCGGTCGGCTTCCGGTGGATAAAACGCTCACCAGGCTCAGCGACCGCGCCCAGGCGCAAGGCCAGCCAGCGGGCGGGAAGCACCGCGATCGCCGTGCAGACGAGTGCCGCCAGCAACGGCACCACTGCCGGGCCAAAGCGGGCAGGAGAGAAGTCAGACCAGAAGGTCGGGTCGCTGAAAACGCTGGCGCCGGCTAGTAGGGCAGCGGAAATCGTTCGCACAGCGCCCGGCTGCGGGCGCGCACCTGCTCATGCACGGTTCGGTCTTCGAGGTTGAAGAGCAACTCCGCGACCATCTCGGCAATCTGGGTCATTTCCTGCGGGCCCATGCCGCGCGTCGTCACTGACGGCGACCCCAGGCGGATCCCACTCGGGTTGAACTTGCTGGCGGTGTCGAAGGGAATCGAATTGCGGTTCACCGTGATGCCCACCGTATCGAAGGTCTCCTGGACTTTCTTCCCGGTCAGGTTCAAGGGTCGCAGGTCGATCAGCATCAGATGGTTGTCGGTTCCGCCGCTGACGAGCCGCAGCTTGCGCTGGTTCAAACCCTCGGCGAGGACCCGGGCATTGTTGACCACCGCCTGCGCGTAGGACTTGAACTCGGAGGTCTTCCACTGCGCCAGCATCACGGCCTTGCCGGCGACCGCGTGGTTGTGCGGCCCGCCCTGGCTCCCCGGGAAGACGCTCTTGTCGATGTCGGCCGCGTACTTCGCCCTGCAGAGGATCATCGCGCCCCACGGCCCGCGCATCGGCTTGTGGGTGGTGAAGGTGACGAAGTCCGCATGCGGGACCGGGCTCGGATGCGCGCCGCCCGCGACCAGGCCGGCGAAGTGCGCCATGTCGACAAAGAAGTAGGCGTCGACGGCCCTGGCGATCGCGGCCATCCGCTCGAAGTCGAGCGTGCGCGGATAGGCGCTGTAGCCGGCGAGCAGCATCTTCGGCCTGACCTCTTTTGCCTGGCGTTCGAGGGCGTCGTAGTCGATCCGCTCGGTCGTGGCGTCGACGCCGTAGGGAACGAAGTGATAGAGCTTGCCTGAAAAGTTGACCGGGCTGCCGTGGCTCAGGTGGCCGCCCTGGCTGAGGTCCATGCCCATGACGGTGTCGCCGACTTTGAGCACGGCGGCGTAGACCGCGTAATTGGCGGTGGTGCCGCAGTGGGATTGGACGTTGGCGTGCTCGGCGCCGAAGAGTGCCTTGGCGCGTTCGATGGCCAGCGTCTCGATTCGGTCCACGTTCTCGCAGCCGCCGTAGTAGCGCTTGCCCGGATAGCCCTCCGCATATTTGTTGTTGAGCAGCGAGCCCAGCGCTTGCAACACCGCCGGGCTGGCGATGTTCTCGCTGGGAATCAGTTCCAGCGTGTACTGCTGGCGTTCGAACTCATCGCGGATCGCGGCACCGACCTCGGGATCGACCAGGTCGATCCGGCTGGTGAGGTCAGTCCGGGCCTGCAACATCCCGCCCATTATCGCGAAATCAGCGGCCCCCACCCTGCCCTCTCCCAGAGGGGGAGGGAAAAATCAATGCCTCGGTGGGGATGGCGCCCTCGCGCAGGATTCGGGGCGTGGGCCCACTCAGGTCGAGGATCGTCGAGGGCTGGC
This sequence comes from Chloroflexota bacterium, assembly GCA_005880605.1. Lineage (GTDB taxonomy): Bacteria > Chloroflexota > Dormibacteria > CF-121 > CF-121 > CF-13. Next base: position 10,692 of record VBIS01000144.1, on the reverse strand, counting down.
CGATGCGACATGGCCCGCCGTCGAGCACGACATCGAGCCGGTCCCCCAGGCCGGCGATGACCTGGTCGGCGTCGACGGGCGGCGGTTGTCCCGCCGGGTTGGCGCTGCTGCTCGCGATCGGTTCGCCCAGCGCTCTCAGCAGCGCGAGCGCCACGTCGTGATCCGGGGCGCGCACCGCAATCGTCGGTCCGCCCGCCGGGATGCGAGCGGGCAACACGAGAGTCAGCGGGCCCGGCCAGAAACGCGCCATCAGCTCGGCGGCGACGGCCGTCACCACCGCGAAGCGTTCGACCTGGGGCTGGTCAAGGACCAGCCATATCATCGGCTGCCCGGACGAGCGCTGCTTCACCGCGTAGAGACGAGCGACCGCTGCCGGGTCCGCGGCGCGCGCGGCCACCGCGTACAAGGTGTCGGTTGGGAAGGCGATGACGGCGCCGGCGCGAAGCCGCTCCGCGGCCTGGGCGATATGCGATGGATCCGCCGGCCACCGCGCCGTCACGTCTGGATGCGCACGACCCGGTCGAGTCCGGCCAGGTCCTTGTGCACCGTGACCTCCGCCTTGGGCCAGTGCCCCTGCGCCAGCCGCACGATGCGGCGCGTCTGTGCGGGGTCGCATTCGAAGAGGACGAGGCCATTCGGCTTCGCGACCGCGGGCGCCTGCGCCAGCGCGATGCGAATCAGCGTCAGCCCATCCTTGCCGCCGTCGAGGGCGAGGGCAGGTTCATAGTCGAGCTCCTTCGGCCGCACCCGTCGCAGCGCCTCGGGGATGTACGGCAGGTTGGCGAGGATCACATCTGCTGGTCTGGCCCCGCGCAGCAGGTCCCCCTTGACGGTGGTGATCCGGCGGCGCAGCCGGTGGTGGGCGATATTTTCGGCCGCCACTCGCAGCGCCCGGACACTGACATCCCGGGCCTCGATTCGAACCCGGGGGACGGCTTTGGCGACCGAAATCGCGACGGCACCACTTCCGGTGCCGAGGTCGATCACCCGCCGTGCACCGGGATGCGCGTTCAGCCAATCGACCGCCAGCTCGACGAGCAGCTCACTCGATGGCCGCGGGATCAGCACCGCCGGAGTTACCCGGAACATGTGGCCGTAGAACTCGCGTTCCCCGACCAGGTAGGGCATCGGCACGCGAGTCGCCCGCCGGCTGGTCAAGCGACGCAGCCGGGCGCGCTGGACGACGGTCAGCAGACGTTCAGGGTGGCTGTGCAGCCGCTCCCTCGAACTCTTGATGACGTGCGCCACCAGGATTTCGGCGTCGAGCCAGGGTAACGGGATCCCGGCCGTCGCTAGCGTGGCCCGTGTCTGCGCGAGCTGCGCCTTGACCCGACCGGCGTCAGTTGCGGGAGGCGCCATTGGGCGGCTCGCTGAGGCGATGGCCCTGGTCCCAGGCGATCAACCGATCGATCACCGGGTCGAGATCGCCCGCCTCGACGAACTGGGGGAGCTTGTAATACTTGAAGTCGATCCGGTGGTCGGTGATCCGTCCCTCGGGATAGTTATAGGTACGAACCTTTTCGCTCCGATCGCCGGAGCCGACCGCCGAGCGCCGCACCTCGGTGAGCGCCTCGTGCTGCTGCGACATCTGGCGGTCGAGCAGGCGGGCCAGCAGCACCTTTTCCGCCTTTGCCTTGTTCTTCAGTTGCGAGCGCTCGTCCTGGCAGGTGACCACAATCGGGGGTGAGCCATCCTCCGGCGTGTAGGTGAGCCGAACCGCCGAGTCCGTGGTGTTGACGCTCTGCCCACCGTGCCCGCCCGAGCGGTAGACGTCGACCTTGAGCCGCTCCGGGTTGATCGCGACGTCGACTTCTTCGGCCTCTGGCAGGACGACGACGGTGGCGGTCGAGGTGTGAATGCGACCCTGTGCCTCGGTCTCCGGCACCCGCTGCACGCGATGGACCCCGTTCTCGAACTTCAGCCGCGAGTAGGCGCCCCGGCCGCGGATCTCGAAGACCACCTCTTTGAAGCCGCCGCGCTCGGTCACGTTCTCCGAGAGCAGGTCGACCTTCCACCGACGCGACTCGGCGTAGCGGCTGTACATCTTGAAGAGGTCGGCGGCGAACAACCCCGCCTCGTCCCCACCGGTCCCCTGCCGGATCTCGACGATGACGTCCTTGTCGTCCTTGGGGTCCTTGGGCACGAGTGCCGTGTTCAGCTCGCCTTCGAGGCGGTCCCGCTCCGCCTGTTGTTTCTCGAATTCCTGCCGCGCGTAGGCCTGCATCTCCGGGTCTCGCTCGTGCTCGGCCAGGTCGCGGGCCTCGGCCATGCCGCGCTCGGCGCGCCGGAAGGCCTCATAAAGATGCACCAGGTCGCGGAGCTGGGCCTGCTCTTTGCTCAGCCGCTGGAGCTCCTTGAGGTCGGCGTGAACCGCGGGGTCCGCCAGCCGCTCGGTGATCGCGTAGTACCGGGCCCGAACGGCTTCGAGCTGCTCGAACATCAGGCCGCGGCCTCTTTCTCCTCTTGCCGGGCCGCCTCGAATGCCGCCAGCGCCACCTCGAGCTGGCGGTCGTCCGGTTCACGAGTGGTCAGCTTCTGCGTCAACAAGAAGGGAAGAATCAGGACTTTGATGACGGGATTGTGCCGATGCCGGCCGGCAAACCGGATGAACTCGTAGGCCAGCATCGCGATCACGGGGATCAGCACGATGCGCGAGAGCAGTAAGAGCGGCAAGCCGGGGCGGCCAACCAGTCCAAACACGAAGGCGCTCACGACCATGACCGCCAGCAAGAACCCGGTGCCGCAGCGCGGGTGCAGCGTGCTCTGGGTGCGCACGTTGGGGACATCCAGGGGCAGCCCGGCCTCGTAGGCATTGATCGTCTTATGCTCCGCGCCGTGGTAGGCGAAGAGCCGAGCGATCTCGGACTTGAAGGAGATGGCGTACAGATAGATCAAGAGCAGCCCGATGCGCACGCTCAGCTCCACCTGCTCGGCGGCAGCCTGGATGTTCGCCGACCACATCAGGGCCTTCATGCCCAGGTGGAGCTGCTCCCAGAGGCCGGCGAGGCCGCGGAGCAGCGGCAGTTTCCAGATGGGATGGGTGTAGATGATGGACAGCAGACGCTCGCGCAGGACCTGGATCTCGCCGTCCGGCTTGCGGACCGCGACCGCATAGGTCGTCCGGCCGCGCATCATGACGCCTTCGAGCACGGCCTGGCCGCCGTAGAAGAACTTGTCCTGGCTCACAGCCGCGCTCATGCTAGTCCCTGCGCGATCCCCTGGGCCACACAGGACCCAACGACAGCGCGGCTTATCTCTTCCGCTGCTGGCGCTGCTGGAACCGGTCGACGCGGCCCTGGGTATCGACGATCCGCTGTTGGCCGCTGAAGAAGGGGTGGCATACCGAGCAGACCTCGGTCTTGAGCTCTTTCTGCGTCGAGCCGGTCGTGAATTTATTGCCGCACAGGCAGGTCACGACCGCGTCGTGGTGGTAGGTGGGATGGATGCTGGCTTTCATGGGGCTCCCTATTCTATCTCAAGATCGCCGAGGTCTGAAGCATGCCGAGCCCCAACGCGAAGAGCAGCGCAAGGTAGAGCGACCCAACGATGACCTTGGTCTGGGCGCTAACCGCGTAGTACGCCGGGTTAAGGGCGGTCGACCGAAACCGCTGCCAGGTCGCGAAGGCTCCGAAGATCAAGACCAGGAAGAGCACCGGGCTAACGTTGGTCCCTGACTGCATCTCGAAGAGCAGCAGCCCAGCCGCAATCACCAGCCCCGCAACGTTGAACCATTTCGAGAGCAACGAGGTCACCCGCCCGCCGTCGAGCGGCGTCAGCGGGATCAGGTTGAAAAGGTTGATCAGGAATCCGAAATAGGCCAGCGCCCGCAGCAACTGACCGGTGCTCGAGGTGGGCATCGCCAGGTAACCGGCATAGCACAGGGCCGCGGCGATCGACCCAAGGACAGGACCGCCGATCGCCATGATGGACTCCTGGGCGACGCTGCGTGGCTGTTGCTTCATGCTGACGAAGGCCCCCAGGAACGGGATCATGACCGGCAGCGTGACCGGCAGGCCCATGATGCGGGCCACCACGACGTGACCGCTCTCATGGATCAGGATCAGGAGCACGATGCCGACGCCGAAGGCCCAACCGAAGAGCTGCGCGTAGATCAAGGCCGTCACGCCGGTCGAGAGGACGGTAAACCACAGGCCTTTGAATTTCAGGACCAACAGGCCGATGTAGGAGAGCTTGCTGAGGACGAGCCCAAGGAAGGCGAGGATGCCCGCCGCCATCCCGTTCCGACGGCCGCGGTTGCTGCCGGGCTGTGCGGGGATGTCGGCCTGGACCGGCCGGTCAGTACCGTGGCCGTAGTCCGCGGTTCCCATGTGGGGGTCGTTCGGCGAATACAGGTCAGCCACTAGATAAAAGCATGCCCAGCAGGAGCTGGTTTCAACCTGCCCCCACCCTGCCCTCCCCCAGAGGGGGGAGGAGTATCTGGGCGCGGCCAGGGGCGGGTGAAATTCCCAAGCGCCAACCCTGGGCAGCGCGCCGTCAATTCCTCGACGAAGGCTCGCATGCCGATGCCGCGTGTCGGATCGGGAATCTGCGCCAGCAGCCAGTGGGGGTCGACATTCAGGCTGCGCAGCTGCACCTGGTGCACGCCGTGCGCCCGAACGAACGCGACCAGCGCCTCGAGCTCGGACGGCGCGTCACTGATCCCGGGGAAGGTCAACAGGTTGATCGTGACCTGGCCGCCGGCCGCGGCCACCAGCTCCGCGCACTGCGCCACTTGACCCAGCCCATAACCCACCGGCCGGTAGTAGGCGCGGAATCGTTTGTCGTCGAGGCTGAAGATGCTGATCCGCACCGAATTCAGTCCGGCCTCGACCAGGCGGCGGAGCACGACAGGGCGCGACCCATTGGTATTGATGTGGATGGTGGCTCCCGGCCACGCCGATCGGATGCGGCGGGTCGCGTCCACCAGGGCGGCGCCGCGCGTCAACGGCTCGCCTTCGCACCCCTGGCCGAAGCTCACGAAGTTCGCCTTGCCGGCGCTCAGATGCCAGGCGGCGAGCTCGGCGATTTCCGTCGCGGTGGGCGCGAACCGGAGGCGGGTCTGGGGCGAGGCCACGTCGCCCCATTGCTCCGAGATGCAGCCCAGGCAGGCGGCGTTGCACGCCGGCGAGACGGGGATCGCCCCTTCACCGCGGCGCAGGAAGACATTCTGCGCGGTCAGGCACCGGTAGTCGGTAGCGCATGTCTCGAGGTGGCGGAGTAGCCGGCTGTCGGACAGGGCATCCTGGCCGGCGCGGATGCCCCGGTCGACATGCTGGCGGTCCTCAGCCTGTGGGTCCCAGGCGGTCCAGCGGTCGGTCCGGACGGCGGCGACATGCGGCTCCCCGTTGACGGCGGCGACCGCCGCGTATCCGTAAAGGGGCAGCACCGGCGGCCGGCCCTCCTCCTCGTACGCCGGCAGCCAGGTCCGCAGGTAGCCCGGCGGTAGGACGGCGGCGACAGCCAGTCCACCTTCGCCGTCGACGTGGACGGTGGAACCGCCCGCCGTACGGCCGAGGGCACGCCGGCCTGGGAGGTGCATCAAGGTGGTGCCGGACGGAATCGGAATCAGGCGATCGGCCGCGCTGATTTCCCAACCGCTGCGCGCAACCGGCTGGAGTGACGGATGCACGCGCAGCCGCCCGTTGGCGGACGCGTAAAGCAGGCGCTGCACGCCCACTAGGTCATCGACACGCGCGCTTTCCCACGCCGGAGCGCGCTTATCACGCGCGCGGGCTTGGGTGAGAAATCTATGGAAGGAGGTCGATCGGGTTCTGTGGGACGCCCTGGTAGCGAATCTCGAAGTGAAGGTGAACACCCGTGGCACGTCCGGTCGCGCCCATCAATCCGAGCAGCTGGCCTTGGGTCACGTTGTCGCCCGTCTTGACCAGCACGGCCGACATATGGCCGTAGATCGAATGGAAGCCGTTGCCGTGATCGATCTCGACGTAGATGCCGTACGAGCCCCAGCCGGCGAAGACGCCGTGGGTCGGCCAGACGAACCGGAAGACCTGTTGACGGCTGCCGCCGGGATCCGCCGCGTTCGCCGGCTGGGTCAGGACGTCGACCGTGTCGTCCCGTTGCGCCGTCAGACCATCGATCGAGCCGGCCTCCTGATGCGCCAGTAGCGACGGCGTCATCGCCTGGGCGGCGGTTGCCGGATAAAGAACCGCCGGCTCACCGAGCCTCGTTCCGACTAGCGGTGGGCTGCCCGCGGTGGCCTGGACCTCGGTGACCGAGTGCTTGAACGCAAGCGGCGCCAGTAACAGGACCAGACACGCCAGGGCGAGCGCCCAAAAATGGGCAGCTAGTCTTGGGATTCCCCTCGCCAAAACTTGGGCAGTCTAGCGGACTTTTGGTCCGCGCGTCAAATAACTCACCACCGTTTGCACAATTTGTAGCTGCTCAACCCCATGTTTCTGGCTTGCGTTCCCGTGCTATCTGACTTTCCGATGCGCACCCTCCACCGACTTGAGCGCGTAGTGGTGCTTGGTGTTGAGATGCCGCACGGTTCCGCTCTTGCTGCGGAAGACCATCGACTCGGTCTCGGCCCAGAAGTGGTGGTAGATGACGCCGTGGAGGAACTCCCCGTCGGTCACGCCCGTCGCCGCGAATGCGACATCCTCGCCGCGAACGAGGTCGTCCACTCCGTAGACGCGTCGCAGGTCCTCGAAGCCAGCGGCCCGCGCCTTTTCTTCGTCATCGCGCGAGCGAAGCCACAAACGGCACTGCAGGTCACCGCCAAGACACTTCAGCGCACAGGCGGCCAGCACCGCCTCCGGCAGGCCACCAACACCCAACATCACGTCGATCCCGGTGCCTTCCAGCGTTGCCATGATCGCCGCCGCGATGTCGCCGTCGCTCAGAATCGTGATGCGGGCCCCGACCTGCCGCACCTGGTCCATCAGGGCTTCGTGGCGAGGTCGGTCGAGCATGACGACGGTCAGATCCGAAACCTGCACTTTCTTGGCGAACGCAACCCGTTGCAGGTTGTTCTCGACGGAATCGGTCACGTCGACCGAACCCCGGGCGTCGGGGCCGACCGCGATCTTCTCCGCGTACATGCCGACCGGGGCACGCAGGAGCGAGCCTCGCTCGGCGATGGCGATCGCGGAGACGGCGTTGGGAAGACCCTTCGCCACCAGCGTCGAGCCGTCGATCGGCTTGAGCGCCACATCGCAAGCGCCGCCGATGCCGTCGCCGGCCGGCTGACCGACGGCCAGCGGCGCTGACGCCGGCTCCTCGCCAATGACGATCGTCCCTTTCATGTGCACCCCCTGGAGCGCTTCGCGCATCGCCTTCCCGGCGGTTGCCCGGATGCCCTCGCGGTCAAGGTTGCCCATCCAGCGCCCCGCCGAGAGCGCGGCCGCCTCAGTGGCGCGGACCAACTCGAGCCCGAGGTTCGGTTGGACCGTCCGCGGCGCAGCGACCCCGCCCGAGGAGGGCGTCGAGACATCGGATCTCACGCGGTCTGGGACGTCTTGTCCGTGGAGACCGCCGGCTTCGCCGTCGCGCCGTCAACGGTGAGCATGCCCGCCTTGACCGCGGCGGCCGCGACGAAGTCCCGAAAGAGTGGATGTGGCCGGTTCGGCCGGGACCGGAATTCCGGGTGGAATTGCGAGGCCACGAACCAGGGATGGTCGCGCAGCTCGATGATCTCCACCAGCCGGTCATTGGGCGAGGTCCCGGAGAAGATCATCCCCGCCTCCCACATCGCTTCGCGGTAAGCATTGTTGAACTCGAAGCGATGCCGGTGGCGCTCGTACACGACCGGCTCGCCGTAAGCCTGCGCCGCCAGCGTGCCGGGCTGCAGCTTGCAGGGGTACAGGCCCAACCGCATCGTGCCCCCCTTGTCGGCGACATCGCGCTGCTCGGGGAGGAGGTCGATGACCGGATGGCTGGTGAAGGCGTTGAACTCGGTGCTGTTGGCGTCCGGGTCACCGAGCTTGTCCCGGCCGAGCTCGATGACGGCGCATTGCATGCCGAGGCAGAGCCCGAGGTAGGGGGTCAGCGAGCTGCGGGCGAACCGGGCGGCGGCAATCTTCCCCTCGATGCCGCGATGACCGAACCCACCTGGAACCACCACGCCGTCGACGTCATCGAGCGCCCGTAGATCGCCGGCTTCCAGGGTTTCGGAGGCGATCCACTTGATGTCGACCCGCAGGTTATGGTGCACGCCCGCGTGCCGCAAGGCTTCGGTGACGCTGATGTAGGCATCCGGTGCCGGCAGGTACTTTCCCACCACCCCAATGCGGACGCTGCCTCCCGGGTGCTGAATTCGGTGCACCAACTCTTTCCAGTCGCTCAGCTCGGGCGTCGACGCCGGCGCGTCCAGCGCCTCGACAATCACGTTCCCCAGTCCCGAGTCTTCCAGCATCAGCGGCACTTGGTAGATCGAGTCCGCGTCGGGAACCGAGATTACAGCTCGCCGATCGACATCGCAGAACAGGGCGATCTTGTCTTTGAGCGCGACGCTAATCTCCCTCGCCGAGCGGCAGACGATGGCGTCCGGCTGGATGCCGATGCTGCGCAAGGCGGCGACACTGTGCTGGGTCGGCTTGCTCTTGAATTCTTCGGAGGCTTCGATGAACGGCACCAAAGTCAGGTGCACATAGAAGACGTTCTTGCGGCCAAGGTCATTCTTCAACTGCCGGATCGCTTCCAGGAAGGGCAGCGATTCGATGTCGCCCACCGTGCCGCCGACTTCGACGATGACGATGTCGGGGTTGTCCTCCCAGGTGACCCGCGTGATCCGTTCCTTGATCTCGTTGGTCACATGCGGGATGACCTGCACCGTCCCGCCCAGGTAATCGCCGCGACGCTCCTTGGCGATGACCTCGGCGTAGATCTTGCCGGTGGTGACATTGCTCGCCTTGCTCAGGTTGGCGTCGATGAACCGCTCGTAGTGGCCGAGGTCGAGGTCGGTCTCGGCCCCGTCATCGGTCACGAAGACCTCGCCGTGCTGGTAAGGCGACATCGTGCCCGGATCGATGTTGATGTAGGGATCGAGCTTTTGGAGGGAAACGTTCAGGCCGCGCGCCTTAAGGATCGTTCCTATCGACGCCGCCGTGATCCCCTTCCCGATCGAGGAAACCACCCCGCCGGTCACGAAGACGTACTTCGGCACCGGGACTCTATTCTACGCCGGAGCGGGGCCGTCCGCGAGCCGGTTTTTTAAGCAGCTTTGCGTTTCTTCGGGTAGATTCGTCGTTCTCGCACGTGCAGAGTGTCTGAGACGTTCTAATCTGGGAAAAGCAGTGTATCCGTACGGACTGATCGGTAATTGTGAAACCGCCGCCCTGGTCTCGACCAGCGGCGCCATCGACTGGTTTTGCTACCCACGCTTCGACTCGCCCTCCATCTTCGCGGCGATTCTCGACCGTCAGCGCGGGGGCAGTTTCCGGATTGCGCCGCTCAACCCCGTGCCCACCGGGGAGCAGGCTTACATCCACGACACCAATCTGCTGACCACCACCTTCCATCGCTCCGAAGGCACGCTGGTCTTGACCGATTTCATGCCCTGCTTCAACGAAGGCGAACGATTCCTCTCACTGAAGCGGATCTGTCGCGGCCTCGAGGCGCGTGGCGGCCCCGTGGAAGTCGAGTGCGTCCTCGACCCGGCGCCCGCCTATGGCCGCGCGCGGACCAGCTTTGCCGAGCGTGAGGGCATCGTGATCGCCTCCGGTGGCTCGCAGGAGGTGATCCTCTCCGCCACCGTCCCGCTGCACGGCAGCGTGGAGGTGATCGACGGCCGCCCGCGCTATGTCTTCCGTTTCACAGTTGAGCCCGGGCCGCAGGTCTGGCTGACGCTGGGGTTCGGCGAGCGCTACTTCGCCCTCGGTCGGAAATTTCCCAGCAGCAACGACGCCACGGAGCTCGCCGAGCGCACGCGCGCCTTCTGGGTGGGATGGCTCGAGCAGTGTCTCTACCATGGCCCTTTTCAAGACGCGGTCCGGCGCTCCGCCCTGGTGATCAAGTTGCTGACCTACGCGCCGACCGGTGCGCTGTGCGCCGCACCGACAACCTCCATCCCGGAAGATCCGGGTGGCGACCGCAACTGGGATTACCGCTATTGCTGGCTCCGTGATGCGTCCTATGGCATCGCGGCACTCTTCCGCACCGGTTTCGAGCAAGAAGCCGTCGATTTCATCAACTGGATCCGCGATCGAGCCTATGACCATGACTTCGCAATGCAGATCCTGTATCGGGTGGATGGCGACCCGCACCTGCCCGAGCAATACCTCGAGCACCTGGCCGGCTTCGAAGGCGCCCGACCGGTTCGCATCGGTAACCGCGCGGCCGGCCAGCGGCAGCTCGATGTCTTCGGAGCGGTGATCGACTGCATGGCGGTTTATCAGCGAAAGGGAGGCTTCATCTCGACCAAGCTCTGGCACGTGATCGAGCGCCTGGCGGACGGCATCTGGGACTTGAGCCGGGAGCCCGACAATGGGATCTGGGAATTCCAGGGCGAGCGCAAGCACCACACCCACAGCAAGCTGTGGTGCTGGGTGGCATTGGACCGGGCGATCACGCTGTCGAAGGGCACCGGCAACACCGAGCACCTGGCCACCTGGGAGCGACAGGCGCAGGATCTACGGAGCGAGATCGAAATGCGTGCCTGGAATCCGAAGATCGGCGCCTTTACCCAGGCCTACGACGATGAATGTCTGGACGCGGCGGTGCTGCAGATGCCGG
>VBIS01000143.1 GCA_005880605.1 Chloroflexota bacterium | reverse complement strand
GCCGGCGATCGGCTGCATCATGCGGATCAGGCGCAGCGAGTCCGCGGGCCGCCGCCGCTTGCTCTTGATCGCGATCGGCATCCAATCGACCACCCGCATCCGGGCGCGGTCGCTGCTCCAGACGGTCTGCATCACATTGGAGTCACGCCGGTACTGGCGGAAGGCGAGCGCTTCGCCGGGCGGGCAGAGCTCGAAGTAACCGCCATGGTCCCAATCGAGCAACCGGCCGAAGATCCACGGACTGTCAAAGCGCGGCAGGCACATCCAGTCGATCGAGCCGGCCTTGCTGATCAGTGCCGCGGACCGAAGGTCGCCGATCATCCCATAGTCACCGATCGGCGGATAGCGGGGGTCTCGATCGCTCACTTGCGTCGGCTACGGACCTGGCGTGGACCTCGGATCTCGGGTGGCTGGCTGCGTACCCAGATGTTGAGTAGCACCGCGGCCCACATCCGATACGGCCGCCACGCTTCGGCGCGTTTTCGGACGGCGGCCGGCTCGGGTCGGTCGGCGAGCCGGTAGAGCAACTGGATCGCTCGCGGCGTCAGATCGTCCTCCGTGACCGCGTCCACCAGGCCGGCGCCGCGCATCAGGATGCCCTGCGCGAAGAATTCGCCGATCCCTGGAAGGGTGCGTAGTTGCGTTAACGCATCCGCCTCCGGCAACGATCGGAGCCGCGCTCGATCCAGCGTCCCTTCCAGCGCGGCTCGGGCGACATGGTGGAGGCGCTCGATCTTGACCGGCGCCACGCCGGGGAACACTTCGACCCGAAGCAACGCCTGCGGATCAGGAAATGCGTGAAAGGCGGTGCCATCGACCTCGATCGTGGCGCCAAAATCCTCGGCCATCCGCTGCCGGATGCTGCGCGTCTGGAGGATCGTGATGCGGTGGCCGATGACGAAAGCGCAGGCCGCCTCGTATGGCGAATGAAAGAGCACCGGCCGCAGATAGTGGTACTCGGCCTGCAGGCGGCCGATGATGGGGTCGCGACGCCCGACGGCCGGGAATCCGCTACCGTCGACATCGAGCGAGAGGGTAGCCAGGGCCTGCTGCCAGGCTCGTTCGCCATTTGCGTCACCGATGCCGTGAACGTCACCAGTGATCGTGTCACCGGACTGGCGCACGACGACTGCGGCCGAGGTGTTCCAACCTTCGACCGGAAACGCCATGACGATCCCGTCACCCAACTTTGGCCATCCTCCGAAGCGACTCGTTTCGCTCTCGAGATCGAATGGCCCGCGCGTGACCAGTTCAAAACTTGCCGGGCCCACTGATTCGGCTCGCGACTTTACTTGCCGGCGGCGGGCTGGATATGGAAGCGATGCCAGAGGACAAGGGCGATCGTGATCGGACGCCGGCAATGAGCGCAACGATGAGAAACGGTTCGACCACGAGCGGACGTTCCTGGATCGTGACTCGAACTGTGTGGAGCAACTCCGCGATGATGAAGAGGATGAGCCCGTTGTCGAGGAGGTCGGTGACAACGGCGACGGCTTGGTTATTGTGCTGGACGTCGCTGACCAGCCGGTTGACAGCGCCCCACAGCGCGAACAGCCCCGCCACCACGAGCAGGACCGCCACGACGATATAGATGCCATCTTCAACCTGGTCGATGGCGCGTGCCACCAGACCGTGCGTACGGCTCCGAGGGCTCTTCATCGCGTAACCTGGTCTCTGGCTCGACATCGCTCTGCCGAGCATCGTATGCCACCGTTGCGCACGCAGCCAAGCCCCTGTTGCGCCGAGCGGCTCAGGACAAGCGGCGTTGAAGCAAAGCGCGCTCCGCCGGATGGTCTCCGGCGCCCTCCTCGCCGCGGCGACGATATCTAGCCGCAACATCCGTTTCTTTGCGAACGCCGACGTGATTGGAGTGGTCGGTCCCCTCTAAGTCATCCGGTCGGCGATGTTGTTTAGGCTCGTCGACCCGCTTGTTACGCTTTAGTTGGTGGTTGAGTCTGCTCGCTACGGAGATCGGGTTGCGGTTCCAGAGCCCTATTCCATCGAGCACATTCCCTTCGCCGACCGGCACGGTCACAGCCGCCAATTGTTGTGGCTCTGGCTAGCAGCCAATCTGACGATTGCCGATTATGCGATTGGCTTTCTGCCTGTGCGAGTTCTTGGCCTCGCTGTGTGGCCAACCATCATCGCGCTGGCTCTAGGCAACATCCTCGGCGGACTGGTGCTCGCCTGGTCCGCTGCCATGGGCCCCGCCGCCGGCTATCCGCAGATGTTTATCGGTCGCCGCCCCTTCGGCCGGGTGGGCGGTTACATCCCGGCGGCGCTGAACTGGCTGAGCACGGCGGGCTGGTTCACCGTCAACACGATCCTCGGCAGCTTTGCGATTCAGTTGCTCATCCCAGGAATCCCGTTCGTCGTCGCCGCCGCAATCCTCGTCGTGGTGCAGACGCTGCTCGTCATCTACGGCCACAACCTGATCCAAGCCTTCGAACGCTACATGGCCCTCATCCTCGGCGTCCTCTTCACCATCGCGACTGTGATCGCGCTGACCCATGGGTCGACGCTTGCGGCCTGGCATCCAAAGCCGGTCGGCAGCACACTATCCCTGTTCGCGATCGTGCTGGCGGTCTCCTTCTCCTACATCATGAGCTGGTCGCCCTACGCGTCCGACTACTCTCGCTACTTGCCGGAGATCACCTCTCGGTCGTACATCGCCATCTACGTCTTCATCGGCGCGGTTGTCGCCTCCTTCCTGACGGAGGTGGTCGGCGTGCTGGTCGCGATCCTGGCGCCGGGCGCCGCGACGCCGATCGAAGCGCTCAAGACGGCGATGGGCGGCTTCGGCGCCTTTGCCGTGGTGGCGGTGATCCTCGGAGCGACCACCGCCAACGTGCTCAATCTCTACTCCAACACCATCTCTGCAAAAGTCCTCGATATCCGCCTGCCGCGCTGGCAGCTCGCGGTTGTGGGCGGCGCTCTGGCGTTCATGGTCGCCTTGATCGGGTACCAGAACTTCACCAAGAACTACCAGAACTTTCTTATCGTGCTGGACTACTGGATCATGCCCTGGCTGGCCGTCGTGTTGATCGACTTTTACTTGTTAAAGCACCGCGAGCCCATGGGCTTCAGCGAGGCGCCTCCCTGGAACCGCAACGGTCTCATCGCCTTCTTCATAGGCCTGGTGGTTTCCATCCCATTCATGTCCGAGGCGTTCTACACGGGACCGCTCGCCTCCCTGTTCGGGGGGGCGGATTTCGGCTATTTCATCGGCTTCCTCGTTGCCGGCGTGATATACGTAGTTCTCAGTCGGCGTCGCGCCGCAACTCTGACGACGAGGAGGACGGGGAATGGCGGATAACCAGCGCTCGGTCGAAACCAGTGCGAGTCCGGCTGCCGTGTGGAGGGTCTGGTCGGATACGACGACCTGGCCACAATGGAATCCGGACGTGCAGTCGATGACCCTCGATGGACCGTTCGCCGCGGGCACCTCCGGCACGATGAAGACCAAGCAAGGGACCCGTCAGGTTCAACTGACTGAGGTGGTGCCGGGGCGCTCGTTCCGCTTGGAAACGACCGTCATCCCGCTGACGCGGTTTGCCTTCGAATGCCAGGTCGTAGCCGGCGCGGCCGGCAAGACGACCATCAGCCAGGCCATCCGCGTCGGCGGCCCACTTGGCGGAGTGCTGGGTGGAATGATGGGCTCCCAGATCGCGAACACCTTCCCGGCGTTATTGCAAGGCCTCGCCAGCAAGGCCGAGGCGAGCGAGGGCCGAACCTAGCCTGTCGGGTCGGGCTGCTTTGGCACCGGCGGCCGGAAGAAGCTTTGAACCGGCTCAGGAAACCGCTTCAGAAGGTCGTCGGGCACCTCGAGACTGACCTCGGTCGCGAAATGCGTGTCGACGAATCGCTCGATCGCGGCTCGAACCAGTTGCAAGGTGGCGTCCGCCGGCATCTCGATAGCGGCGAACGCCTGGCTGTGCCCTTTGACGAAGCTCGAGAGCACCTCTGTCATCTGGGCCCCGAGGCGGCGAAGCTCAATGGTCGCCGGTTCGGAATCCTTGCCATCACGAAGCGCCAGCAATTGTTGGCCTTTGAACTCCCACAAGCGGGTGGTAAATGGGGCAAGGACGCCGGCAAGCTCGCGCTGCACGGCCCGAATCCGTTCCAGACGTGTGACCCCGACGTCGCGGACCCAGCGACTGCGCGCTTCAGCGTCGCCCAGCGCGCAGGCGGCGTACCAACGGTGACGCTGCGTCATCGCCCGCGTTTCGAGATGACGGCAGGTCAGCACCGGTTCGAGGGGCTGGTACATCGTGTCCAACGGAATGAACTGGCGGGACTGGTAGGCAGGGCAGCTTTTGAAGTCCGCGGGAAACGGTCTCGGATAGGGACACTCGTCATCCGGATGAGTCATGTGCCGCGGCCTTTCCACGCCGGGGCCGCGCAGCTGCTATCTCCGATGATATAGATGATGGTCGGTTCGCTCTATCTCGAGCAACTGTCAGATTCCGATCTCGGGCTGCTCGCCTCGGCGGCGGACGCCCGGGACGACGCGCGGCGCGATCCCGCCCGCCTCGAGGCGCTGATCGACAGTCCGACCACCTTCCGGCAGCTCTTCAGCGTGCCTGGTCGAGACCCGCTACTCCGAGGCACGCCATTTCTCATCTTCGCCGTGTTGATCCATCGCGTCGTCCGTGACCTCAGCCAGGCATCCTTCGTCGACGAATGGGTTGGGCCGCGGCAGCGCGTGCCGGTCTTCGATACGGCCGGTCTCAAAGACTTCGGCGCCGACCCACTACGACGCTTTTTCCTCGTCCAGCTGCTGGCCTCGTACACGAACGTGGCCAGCGGCAGCATGCTCGTGAGGACCAGCCGGGGCTGGCGGCGCCGGCGTTTCAGTGAGCTCGATCCCATACGGCTGATCGAGCTGGCGGAGCTGGTTCCAGAGGCCGAGCGGCCCTCGGTTTACCGCCGGCTGGGCGACCTGTCGCTCTTCCTGACCGGCATCTTTCCTGATTACGCCGCCGAGCGGCTGGTCCCGGATCGCGAGCGCCGGGGATTGGAGCGGGCATTGCCGCCGGCTGAGCGGGAACAGGCTGAGGGCCGCGATGGAATCTGGCTCCTCGAGCAGCTCGGACGGCGCGCCTACCGGATCGCCCGGCAAGGCGCGGATCGCAGCGCGCCGCTCGCCGGCGTGCTCGCCGACGTCAGTGAGAATTTTGCCGTCGCCCGCCGGGTCTTGAACTTCCTGACCGATCGCTACCTCTACCCCATGCGGCGCCAGTGGTTCGGCGCGGATTGATGGCGCGCTGGAGCGAATTCGCCTCCGCCGAACCGGCCCTCGCGCGCCGGGTCGAGGAACGATTCGGCATTCGCAAACACAAGACGCTCGCAACGCTACGTAAGGATGGTTCACCACGAATCAGCGGCATCGAGGTCGACTTCGCAGATGGGGAGCTGTACCTGGGGATGATGCCAGGCTCATTGAAACTGCACGACCTCGAGCGTGATCCGCGCCTGGCTGTGCACAGCCCAACGGAGGATCCTCCTCCCGACAATCCTCGCGGTTGGGCCGGCGAGGCGAAGCTCGCCGGTTACGCGCTCGAGGTCGCCTTCCCGCAGACACCCGTCGCGGGCGGCCGGCGCTTCCGTGTCGACATCACCGAGGCGGTGCTCACCTATCTGAATGACGCGGGCGACCGGCTGGTCGTCGAGTCATGGCATCCGGGAGGGGGGACCAAAAAACTCGAACGGCAATGACCAGGCGATCGGCCGACTCAACGGAGCCGGCCGATCCCTTCTAGATCAGGAGCGCGCCTGCGCGGCCACCGGCACCGGAAGGCTGATGACAATCAGGTTGCCTTCGGAGTCCTTGAACCACGCGAGCTTTGAACCCCCAAGCTCTGCGATCCCATTGACGGTCTTGAGTCCGGGCACGTCATAGTCTTCGAACTTGACACCCTTCGCCTGAAGGTCCTTCACGGCGCCTTCGACATCATCGACCTCGATCCCCATTTGGGTATGCGTCCCGGACGGCTTGCCGCTGCTGGGAAACACCCCGAAACCGGTGCCCCCCGCCAACGCATACATCATCCCGCTCGGGTCCTCCATGGTCGGCGTCAACCCCAGTTTGTCCCGATAGAAGGCCTTCGCCCGAGCCATATCCTGCGCCGGAAGCGCCGCCGCCGCACGTAGTGGTTTAAACATTGCCCACCTCCTGCTCGCGAGCTTACACGGAACGACTCAATCAAGTGTTTAATTGATTTTCGAATGAGTTCGGTCAGCGGCCCGCGTCCCAACCGCTCCCACAAGGAAGACCGCGAACAGGCGCTGGTCGAAGCGGCGTTCAACCAGATCGCCGAGCGAGGTTTCGAAGGGCTGCGGACGCGCGAGGTGGCGGCGGGCGTCGGCCTGAATATCGCGACTCTCCACTATTACTTTCCGACCAAGGAGGCGCTGATCCGCCGCGGATCAGCTTCGCAACCATCTGCGCGCCGTACGGAAGTTGCTCCGCGATGAACCCGAAGTCGGCGCCGTCATGGGCGAGCTCGCGCTTCGCTCGGCGCGGGATGAGTCGCTGGCTCGAATCATGGCCGAGGCGTTCCAAGCCTGGCAGCGGACCCTTCGCGGATTGCTCGCGCGCGCAGCGCGGGATGGCTACCTGGCGCCCGACCTCGACTCCGACGACGTGGCCGCGCTGATCATGGCCACGCTCACGAGCATCACGCTGCCGAGCACCGCCTCCGCCGACCGCTCCGATCGGGCCTTCCGGCAGCTCGAACGCTGGCTTGGTATTGCGCCGCAAAAACGAATCCGAAGCGCGTCAAGCAACTGATTGACCGATCTGCTATGCTGGGGTCAATCAACTGATTGACATTACCCCGGAGGTCCCCATGGCTATGCCAGCAGAGCAGATCAATCACCCGCCGGCGCAGGGCGGCAAAGCCCCCTCCCGCCCGCCTTTCTTTGTGAGCCTCTTCAATCCGATCGCCCGCCGGCTGCTCCGCGGTGGCCTGCCGATGGGCCCCAACGCCCTGCTCACAGTTCGCGGTCGTACCAGCGGTCTGGATCGAACCACCCCGGTCGCCGTCGTCTCGATCGATGGTCGCCGCTGGGTAATCGCCACCTTTGGCGATACGAACTGGGCCCGGAATCTTCGCGCCGCGGGCCGGGCGACCGTCACGATCAATCGTCGAGCCGAAGCGGTTGGCGCGCGCGAACTGTCGACGACGGAGGCGGAGACGTTCTATCGCGACACGCTGACACCGTTCGTGAGCAGCATTCCGCTCGGCCTGGGCCGTTTCATGCTGGGCTCACTGCTCGGCGCCGCCGAGATGTTCACCGATCCCCACGCCGCCGCGCTCCACCATCCGGTGTTCGAGCTGCGTCCGTGGACTAGTAACGGGTCTCCGGTTGACGCGGCGCCTCAGGCGGGATAACCGGCACCACGAATTCCGGCCGGCTGAGCTCGTACTGCCAGATCCGCGCGGAGATGCGAGCGATCACTGACCAGCCCGCGGCTTCGTCGATGCCGTCAACCGAGACCGAGAGCACATACGAGATCCGTCCATTGACGACGTAGGCCGAGTCGTTCTCGGTTCCGTACATGGCTCCGACCTTGTGCACCACCGTCGCCGAACCGGGAAGCCCGGCGGGGATCCCATGCTCGTACGCGGTGTGGCTCAGCACGGGGTACAGCCAGCGCTGTGCGGTCGTGCCGCCCAACCGGCCGAGCGCTTCATTCACCCAGGCGGCGGTCAGGTCATCGGCGGTCGTGGTATTTGGGTCCCAGAGGGCTGATGCCTTCATCCCAAACGATTTCGCAAAACGGTTGAGGGCATCCGGGCCGCCCAGGTAGCGGACCAGGATATGCGCCGCAGTGTTGTCCGAGTAGCGGCCGGCCCTCACCGCCAGCTCGTCGCGTGTGAAACAGGAACCGTCGCCATAGTCCGTGAACCATCCGTCCTCGGCATCGCGGGGGTCAAAGCAGAGCCGCTCGGACGGGCTCGCCTGGCCGGACGCCACCTGCTGGGCCTCGGCCATCAGGAGCGGGACCTTGTACGCGCTCGCCGCATAGAAGCTCTGACTGCCGTTGAGGGAGAGATTATTCCGCCGCGGCCCACTCAATTCCTGCAGGCTGATCCCGACTTGGGCCCCGCTTTGCGCGGCGATCGCCTGCAGGTCGGCTTGCAGCGTGTCGAATGCCGACGGAGTGATGAGCGTTGTCACCGGCAGTTCGGCTACCGCCTTCGGTGCCGGAGGTACGGCTAGCAGCCGGGTCGACTGCGCGGTTGGCGAGACCGAAACCGTTGGGCCCGCCAGGACACCACTGCCGGGAACCACGAGGAGGCCGATGAGCAGCGGGTGAATGAGCAGGCTCAACAGCCTGCCGGCCCCCCGCTTCATGATTGTGGCCCAGCCTAGGCACCGTACCTTTCGGTTTGATGGGAGGCGGGTGAGAAATGGTCGAGGCTCAGCAACCGCCCGGTCGCGTGTCGGTTACGGAGCCAGGTCGGGCACCTCGACCACCACCCGCACCCCGAACGGCGAGCGGTTGTGGGAAACCGCCACCAGGCCGCCGCTCACCCCGCCGACCAGCGCGGCGAACCCTCCGACCAGGAGACCGACAACAGGGATAATCGTCCGGGAGGGCGGGCGCGCCGCGCCCCCGGTCACATGCTGGGCTTTGGCGGCGCCGCGGCCATCCGGATCAGTTCCCGGCGCGAGCGGATCATCAGCTTGCCATAGACACCGGCCAGGTGCGTCTCAACGGTTCGATGGCCGATATGTAGCCGTTCTCCGATCTCAGCGGCGGTGAACCCCCGGGCCGCGAGGTAGGCCACCTCCTGCTCCCGCCTGGTCAGTGCCCTGGGGCAACCCTCAAAGGTGATGGGCGCGCCCCGGACGACCACTCCCGCCGATGGCTGGGCGCTCTTTCCGGTCTGAGGGTTGGCAACCAGGTCAGCCAGACTTCTCGCGTAGACGCGGGTGAGGATTGCGAGCGCCACCGCGGCCAGCCCGACCAGGACCAGCGTCGGTCGACTGGCGGGTTCCAGCACGAGTGATCCGCTGAGCTCGACCAGGGCGGCGGCGAAGACGATGCCAGCGAGCCTGCCGGACATGGTCCAGGCGGCCAGGATCACTGGGAGCGTCCCCAGCACGCTGACGACCGCCGTTGGGGTCAGGAGCTCGGCCGTAAAGATACCGGCCAAAAATGCGATGCAGAGCACCGCCAGGTAAGGCTCAAGGTGGGTGCCGGCGAGCCCACACGGCGGCATCCCTGGGCGGCCGTCGCCGACAGCCCTGCCCGCCGCAGCCCCGCTCGGTTGTGTCCTCATCTGCCGCTCCGCGCGCCCACCGCATACTACGCCCCCCGCGGCGCAGCCAAAGATCCGTAGCCATTACGGAAGACGGCGGCAGAAGCAGCACCCATAGTGCGAGTGGCGTCGCGACATAGTAAGGAGGAGGGGACATGAAACGAAGCTTTCTCTCGTCAGCGGTCGTCGTGCTCAGCCTGAGCCTGATGGCGACGATGGCGTCGCCAGGCTCGATGAATGGGCACGCCCGGGTTGTGCCGCGTCCGCTGATTGCGCACCCGATGCTGTTCGCCCACCAGAACCAGCCGTTGCCCACGCTGGCCCAATGCCTGCAGATCACGCTACAGAATGGCTGGCCGCTCACCTGCATGGGTCCGGCAGAGTTCCGCGCCGCCTACAACCTTGGGCCGCTCTTTGCGCGAGGGCTTGACGGTCGCGGCCGCACGATCGTGATCGTGGACGCGTTTGGATCCCCGACCATCCGGAAAGACCTGGCCACGTTTGACGAACAGTTCGGCCTCCCGGCTCCGCCGTCCTTTCAGATCATCAGTCCAGCCGGTCCGGTCAAATTTGACTCCCGTAACCCCGAGGAGGTCAACTGGGCCTACGAGACGACGCTCGACGTTGAGGTGGCGCACGAGGTGGCGCCCGGCGCCAACATCCTGCTGGTCACCACGCCGGTTTCCGAGACGGAAGGCGTTCAGGGATTTCCGGAAATCGTTCAGGCAGAGAACTACGTGATCGACAACAACCTTGGCGACGTGATCTCGCAGAGCTTCGCTGCCACCGAGGAAACCTTCCCTTCGCAACAGTCTCTGCTCGACCTGCGGTCCGCGTTCAAGAATGCATACCGGCACGGCGTCACGGTGCTGGCGGCGTCCGGCGACAATGGCGCGACCGGCGGAACGGTCGACCTGACCTGTTGTTACCCCACGCAGGTGGTGGGCTGGCCGGCATCGGATCCCCTGGTGACGTCGGTGGGCGGAACCCGGATCCAGCTGGATGCCAATGCGAACCGGACGGCTCCCGATATCGTCTGGAACGACTACGGCGCCACTGGCGGCGGCCCCTCGCACGTCTTTGCACGACCCGACTACCAGGATTCCGTGGCGCGCGTGGTTGGACAGCGCCGAGGTGTGCCCGACGTCAGCCTGGCCGCCTTCTGTTTCGGCCCCTGGTTGGTCGAGACGTTCGACCCCAATCCTCGTTACCGGGGCTGGCTGTTGACCTGCGGAACGAGCGAGGCCTCTCCGCTGTTTGCCGGGATTGTCGCCATTGCCGATCAGGCAGCCGGCAAGCGGCTCGGCCTGCTGAACGATCGTCTTTATCGGCTCTCCGGGCGTGCCGACAGCGGGCTCGTCGACGTCACCTCTGGCGACAACAGCTACACCTTCTGTGCCAGTGCTTGTGGGACGGCGGCTGAAGTGGATACCACGGTTCCGGGCTTCAGCGCCGGCCCCGGCTACGACATGGCGAGCGGTTTGGGGACGATCGACGCGACCCGGCTGGTCGCAGCCCTCACGGCTGACGGCCACTAGGCCCTGGTTCCCTCGATTCAGCGGGCTCAGCCTCACGGCTGGGCCCGATGATTCGCCGTTATGGTGTCTGGTCGGGTACCTCGACCACCACATGCACCCCGAACGGCGAGCGGTTGTAGGAGACCGCCACCAGGCCGCCGATCAATCCGCCGACCAGCGCGGCGAACCCTCCGACCAGGAGACCGACAACAGGGATAACGAGGAACCAATCCGCCTGCAGGCGTTGGAGCACCGGAATCTGGTTGCCGAAGGGTAGCAGCTGTTCGGTCACGCCGACCGTGAAGGTGAGATCCCGCTGCCAGCTCAAGATGGCGCCCGAGAACCAGGAGAGGATCGCCCCGAGCACACAACCGCTGACCAGGCCCAGGGCAAAGCCGATCCAGCCGCCGGCGATCAGCGCCGCCCGTATCGAGACAGCGACCACTCGCCCGCTCACCTGGTGCATCAGGAGCGCACCATCCGTCGTGGCCGCGGCCGAGTGACGAGGAGCCCCAGCAAGATCGTCGCGGGTATGGCCAGGGCGATGACGAGCGCGTAGGCGAGGTAGCCAAAAAATCGCAGGGCCGGGGCCGCTTTCCGCGCCTGCCCGGTTGCCGAGGAAACGATCTTCTGCTTCGCCCCCTGCCCGGCCCCGCCGGCGAAGAGCTCGGCGGCCTGCAGGCCGGCCGGTCGCGGATCGCCGTTCGGCGCATAGAGACCGAAATGCTCGATCTTCACACCCGGGCGCTGCGTCCAGTAGTCATCGAGGGTCCACCAGACCGCCGCGCCGACGAAGCCGGACGGGTTGGTATCGAGTTCCGCTGCTGCCGCATGGTAGGTGTCGGCCAGGACCCGACGCTGCTCTTCCTGGTCAACGAGATTGTCGGACCAGCGACCGTACTCCAGGATCATGATCGGTTTCTGTGGAAAGATGGCGTGGGCGATTTGCAATGCGCGACTCGTGCCCGGTCCGGGATCCGGCCTGTAAAAAACGCCGTAGTACGTGGTAAGACCAGCGACGTCGAGCGGGCGGCTGGTCCGGTCGTCGGGCTCGCTGCCGTAGGCGGCCTGCCCCGTGAGACGCGTTCCATCGAGGGCGCGATCGAGGTTGTGCAGGCTGGCGAGCGCCTGCTCGCGCTCGATGCCGCCGGTCGATTCATTGGCGAGGCCGTGGAAGAGCACCGACGGGTGGTTCATATCGCGCAGGTCCATTTCGCTCAACAGCT
>VBIS01000142.1 GCA_005880605.1 Chloroflexota bacterium | reverse complement strand
GTCTCTTGCCCTCGGCCCGCTGGGGCTGATCGAGGCGCTGATTGTGCTGGGACTGGTGCTTATCCAGGTGCGGCGCATGCCCGAGCGGACCGGGGCCTACCTGGTGGGGATGAGCCTTATCCCGGTGGTCGTTCTTGCGTCGATCATCTTCCGGCTACCGGCGTGTCCGACGCCCGTCCCGAAGGCAGCGACGCAGTGCTACGCAGCACTCGCTGTGCCGGCGCTTATCGCATACGGGGTCGTGGGCGTCATCGGGGCCGTGCTGTTGGGCAACGTGGTGCGGCGTCTATAGCCCAGCCACGCAGTGACCACTGATTTGTCTTTCGGTGGTTGACAGACAGCTGTCGCAATCGGGGTCCAGGATAGGACCATGGCCGTGGTCGAGGTCCCGCGTAAAGCGCAAACGGTCCGCTTCGAGGCGGCATTAGAGATGATGCGTTCCGGGGTCCGGGCCTTCGCAGCCTGGGTTGAGCAGGCCGACGACGAGTCGCTCGGTGAAGGTCTGATCCAGATCCGTGAAAGCGGCATCGACCCGCTCGAGGCCGTGTTCGCCAGTGGGGTGCGGCGCTTCGACAAGTCTGGCGAGTACGCGGCGGACGGCGCGCTGTCTCTTATCGCCTGGCTCAAATGGAAGTGCAAACTCTCAGGCGCTGCGGCCGTCGAGCGGGTGGAGATCGCGCGCCAGCTCGACCAGCTGCCGAAAACCGAGGCGGCCTTTGCCAGCGGCGACCTCGGTTACGAGCATGTGGCGTTGATGGCACGGGCCGCCCAGCATGTCGGCGCCGCCGCGGTGCGCCAGGCTGAGTCGACACTATTGCAGGCGGCGCGGACGCATGACCCTGGCCAGTTCATTAGCGTCGCCAAGAATTTCGAGCATCGGATCGACGGCGAAGGCGCCCTCAACGAGGCCAACCGGGCGCATGCCCGGCGGTACCTGCATCTCGGTGAGCCCCAGGATGGCATGGTGCGGATCGACGGCTTACTCGATGCCGAAGGCGGCGCCACGGTACGCTCCGCGCTGCAGGCCTTTATGAAGCCAGGCAAGAACGACACGCGCAGCCACGGCCAGCGCCAGCACGACGCGCTGATCGAGCTCTGCCGGCACCGGGCCGGCGGCAAGCGCGATGGTGCCGGCCCACGGCCGCAGCTGATCATCCGCGCCAGCAGCGACACCCTGGCCGGCATTCGGGGCGCACCCGCGGGCGAGCTCGAGGGCGGTGGCACGGTGCCGGCGGCGACGGTCCAGCGCATCGCATGTGATACCGCGATCGCGCGGATCACGGGCCAGGGCGAGCTCGAGCACGAGCTGAATCACGCGACGCGAACGATCCCGCCATCAACCCGGCGGGCGCTCGAAGCGCGCGACCAGCATTGCGTCTTCCCAGGCTGCGACCGGCCGCTGAGCTGGTGCGACGGGCACCACCTGGTCTGGTGGATCAAAGGGGGCCCGACGACCCTGCCAAACCTGGCGCTCTTATGCCGAGGGCATCATCGAATGGTCCATGAAGAAGGCTGGGCACTCGAGCGCAAGGACGGACGCTTCAAAGTCACGCCCCCGTCGCGTCGAGTGATACCGAGCTCGCGATCGGCTTAGCAGCCCCTGCCAGAGGGGGAGGGAGAAAGACGGGCTGCTAGCATCAGCGGAATCTTCGATGGATGACGCCGCCTATTTTCATGCGATCCCCAAGGCGGAGCTGCATCTCCATCTCGACGGCGCGCTGAGGCCGCGCACGGTCCTGGAATTAGCCAAAGAAGGGGGCGTCCCCCTGCCGACGGACGACCTGGAGAAGCTCAAGGACTTTCTCGAGGCGACGGACAGGACAGCCTCGCTGGTTGAGTACATCGAGTACTTTCAACTACCCATTGCCGTGTTGCAGAGCGTGCCCGCGCTCGAGCGCGCGACCTACGAGCTTTGCGAAGACCTGAGCAAAGACAATGTCCGCTATGCCGAGATTCGCTATGGGCCTTGGTTGCATACCGAGCAGGGCCTGTCGCTAACGGACGTCATTCGTGCGGTCCTCGCCGGTTGGACCGCTGGACGCAAAGCCTTCGGCGTCGAGGGCGGGGTAATCGTGACGGCTTTGCGCGACATGCCGCCGGCGCAGAACCTGTCGCTGGCGCAGGTCGCCGGCCGCTTCGTCAGCGATGGCGTGATCGGCTTTGATCTGGCCGGGGATGAGGCTGGCCACCCACCGATCCTGCACGAAGACGCGTTTCGTATGGCCCGCTCGATGGGCCTGAACTTGACGATTCATGCGGGCGAAGCGGCCGGACCGGAAAGCGTGCGCCAGGCGATTGCGATGGGGGCCCGGCGGCTGGGCCACGGCGTGCGCGCTCAGGAAGACGCCGACGTCATGGCGACGATACGGGAGTTGGGCATCCAGCTCGATATGGCGCCCACCAGCAACGTGCAGACCAAGGCGGTTCGACGTCTGGAAGACCACCCGTTACGGCACTTCTACGAGTCGGGCATCAAAGTCACGATCAGCACGGACTCGCCGACGGTTTCGGCCGTCACCATGACCCACGAATTCGCGACTGCCGCTCGGGTGCTGCGTTGCTCGCGCGAACAGATCTGGGCGATGAATATGCAGGCCCTGGAAGGCGGCTTTGGCGACGAGGTCACGCGGACCCGGCTCCGGCGTGAGTTCGTCGAGGCGAGCCGCTAGACGCCGGGCGGGATCGTGTCGGGCGGGACGATCACGCCGTTGCGGATCTTGACACGGATATCCAGGACCTGATTGATCACGTCCTGGGGAACGATGCTGCTGGGCATGGTGAAGCCGGTGGCGTCCTCCTGCACTGAGAAGATCTGCTGACCGCCACGGAACTGGCCGGCCTCAAGTCGCTGCACGGTGAGTCCGACCACGTGGTCGACGCGCTTGAGTGCGCTGGTGATCACGGCGGGGCTGACAAAAGCCTCGTCGTTATTGCTACCGATCGCATACACCGATGCGTCGTAGGCCGCATCGATGTAGCCCGAGGCACAGCGCCCCGTGACTTCGAACACGATGTCCGCGCCGCCCGAGATCTGCGTGATGCCGAGCTGCTTGCAGAACGCCGGGTCCTGCGAGTCCGAGTAAGTAAGTTTCACGATCACGCCCGGATCGGTGGAGCGCGCCCCAGCGATAAAGCCGGCGATATACGGGTCGACGGCGGGACCGTGGTTGGCGCCCAGGATGCCCAGGACGTTATGGCTTGCGTTGCCGACTTTCTCCTTTTCCATGAGACCGGCGAGCGCACCGACCAGGTAGGCCGGTTCCTGTTGCTTGAATAGCAAGTCGGCCACATTGCCCAGGTCGACAGGCTGGCCGTTGTCGTCAATGGGAGTCGCATCTACAAGTGCAAATCGTTGAGTCTGATGCAGCTGCGCCGCCCGCCACACGGCCGTGGCCATGTCCGGTGAGATCGCAATCACGAGATCAGGGTGCGCGGTGGCGCAGCGCTGCAAGCTGGACAAGTAATCGCTGGTCGCGTGCGAGGCGACGATCTGAACCTGGGCGCCGGCGCCACGGGCACCGGTGATGGCAAGCTGATTGAACGTGTGGCTCGCCAACCCGTCGGCGTTGGTCGCGATGCACACGTGAGTCTTGGCGCTGTCTGGTGCCGCACCCGGCTCGCCGCACGCCGCCATTAGTCCGGCCATTAGCAGGAGCAGCGCCCACCAACCCTCCACCCCGACCCTGGCCACGGGAAAGTGGGCTGGGCTAGCCAGCTTTGCGCCGATCGCCGGATCCGCCTCCGGTCATCAATAAGCCGAGGCGTTCCTCGGGCGCATCGGGGGGTTCGATGCTCACGATCCGGCCCTCGTACATCACGGCAATGCGGTCAGACAGCGACCGCACCTCGTCGAGCTCAGCCGACACGAGCAAAATCGCCGCGCCGCCATCACGTTCGGCGATCAAGCGCCTGTGAATAAATTCGATCGCGCCAATGTCCACGCCGCGGGTGGGCTGCGCGGCCAGCAGCACACGCGGCTGGGTCGCCATCTCCCGGGCGACGATGATCTTTTGCTGGTTGCCCCCGGACAGGGTCCTTGCCGGCGTCGTCGAACTTGGAGTCCGGATATCGAACTCTTTGATGAGCCTTTGGGCCCAGTTGAAGATCGCCTTCAGCCGCAGCACCAGCCCGTCCCAGGCGAACACAGACGTTCGTTGACGGCCGAGGATCAGGTTGTCGGCAACCGAATAATTCAACACCAGGCCGGCGCCGCGACGGTCTTCCGGGATATGACTGACGCCAGCAAGTCTTATCGTCGCTGCGGTCAGGTTGCTGACTTCGCGATCGGCCAGGAACATGTGTCCCCCGGTGGAGCGCCGTGTACCGGCGAGGGCCTCGACCAGCTCGCTTTGCCCGTTGCCTTCGACTCCGGCGATGCCGAGGATCTCGCCCTGGTGCAGCTCGAAGGAGACGCCGCGCAGGGCCTGGACGCCCTGGTCAGAGTTCGCCGAGAGATTTTCTACGCGAAGCGCGATCGGCCCGGGCTGGGACGGCGTCTTTTCGACTCGCAGGAGCACGTCGCGGCCGACCATGAGTCTCGCGATCTCCTGTTCGTCCGTATCTTTCGTGACCAGGTGGCCAACGACTTTACCGCGGCGCATGACCGTGATCCGGTCCGAGATCTCCAGGACTTCTTTGAGCTTGTGCGAAATAAAAATAATCGTCTTGCCGGACTGAACCAGGCCCCGCAGCACACGAAAAAGCTCTAACGACTCCTGGGGCGTAAGGACGCCAGTCGGCTCGTCGAGGATCAAAATTCTGGCGCCGCGATAGAGGACCTTGACGATCTCCACACGTTGCTGCAGGCCGACCGGGAGAGCTTCGACACGAGCATCGGGATCGAGGGCCAGGCCATATTGTCGAGTTAATTCGCTGATGGCGGCTCGCGCCTTCGCATAGTCATAGAAGCCCCCCGGCCGCACCGGCTCGCTACCCAGGACCACGTTCTCGCCGACGGTAAACACCGGGATCAGCATGAAATGCTGATGCACCATGCCGATGCCCTGTCGGATGGCGTCGCGTGGGCCCTGCATCGGCGCCGGCTTGCCCTCGATCAGGATCTCGCCGCTGTCGGCGTGAATCAGACCGTACAAGATATTCATCAGCGTGCTCTTGCCGGCGCCGTTTTC
>VBIS01000078.1 GCA_005880605.1 Chloroflexota bacterium | reverse complement strand
CCTTGGTGCGGTTGGCGTGGACCTCGGAGCCAAAACCGATCTGCTTGTGGCCGATGCGGTGCTCGATGATCCGCTCCAGACCATCGAAGGCGCCGCCGCAGATGAAGAGGATGTTGGTGGTGTTGATCTGGATGAAGTCCTGGTGCGGGTGCTTGCGACCACCCTGGGGTGGAACGTTCGCGATCGTGCCTTCCAGGATCTTGAGCAACGCCTGCTGGACGCCCTCACCCGACACGTCGCGCGTGATCGAGGGGTTGTCCGACTTCGCGCGATCTTGTCGATCTCGTCGATGTAGATGATGCCGCGCTCGGCGCGGGCGATATCGAAGTCCGCCGCCTGGATCAGACGCAGCAGGATGTTCTCGACATCCTCGCCAACGTAACCGGCCTCGGTGAGCGAGGTCGCGTCGGCGATCGAGAAGGGGACATCGATGATCTTGGCCAGGGTCTGCGCCAGCAGGGTCTTGCCACAACCGGTGGGCCCCACCAGAAGCACGTTCGACTTCTGCAGCTCCACGTCGCCCGCCATCTTGCTGTGGGCGATCCGCTTGTAATGGTTGTAGACGGCGACCGAGAGCACGCGCTTGGCGTGATCCTGGCCGACGACGTACTGGTCGAGCGCGGCGTTGATCGTCTTCGGGTTGGGGATCAGCCCGCCCTTGGTGCGCTTCTGCGAAGTGGTCTTGGTGTCCTCTTCCAGGACTTCCTGGCAGAGGTCGATGCACTGATCGCAGATGTAGACGCCCGGACCGGCGACCAGCTTGCGCAC
The DNA here is from genome assembly GCA_005880605.1 of Chloroflexota bacterium. Lineage (GTDB taxonomy): Bacteria > Chloroflexota > Dormibacteria > CF-121 > CF-121 > CF-13. The sequence continues at coordinate 4,453 of VBIS01000078.1, read as the reverse complement.
CTGCGATTGATCCTTCCCGCAGAAGGAGCAACGGGTGTGCCGGCGGCGATCCTCGCGTTCGTTCATCGGGATGTCTTGGGACCTTCGCGTTCGGGTTCGGGCTGGAGGGTCGGCACCGGCCGGCTGCTGCCCGCGGTGCTCAGCTCGAGGCGCCCATCTTTGGCGGCGGGGTCGGTCGGCCGGGCGGTACTGAGGATGATGTCGTCGATGATGCCGTAGGTCTTCGCCTCTTCGGCGCTCATGAAGAAGTCGCGCTCGGTATCCCGCTCGATCTTCTCGATCGGCTGGCCGGTATGGCTGGACAGGATGTCATTGAGTGTTTTGCGGATGCGCAGGATCTCCTGCGCATGGATCTGGATGTCGCTCGCCTGGCCCTGGAAGCCACCCGATGGCTGGTGAATCAGGATACGGGTGTTGGGCAGCGCGAAGCGCATGCCCTTGGTCCCGCCGGCGAGCAGGACCGTCGCCATGCTGGCGGCCAGGCCCATGCAGACGGTCGACACGCGCGGGCTGACGTAACGCATGGTGTCGTAGATCGCGAGTCCGGCGGTGACGACGCCGCCGGGGCTGTTGATGTAGATGTTGATGTCCTTGTCGGGGTCCTCGGACGCGAGGAACAGCAGCTGCGCCATGACGACGTTGGCGACCTGGTCATCGATCGGCGTGCCGATGAAGATGATGCGGTCCTTGAGCAGCCGGGAGTAGATGTCAAAGGCTCGCTCCCCGCGGTTGGTGGTCTCGATGACCATGGGAATGAGGGCTTCGGGACGGCGGCTGAGCCGTTCGAAATTCATGCCTGGCTCTCCTGTCGTCATTATAGGGTCCAATTCTTACAATCCAGTCGTCTGCATACTCACTTTTGAATACGCAGTTCGGTCAGCGTTCTTTCTTCCCTTTGGCCTGACGCTCCCCGCGCGACGCTGACTTCCCGGCGCTCTCGAGCTCCTTCGCGGCCGAAGGCGGCTCCATTCTATCCGAAGTATCTGACGATTCTGGCGAAGCCGCCGCACTCAAAAAGTCAATGGTCTTTCGCATCAAAAGCTGGTGCCGGAAGTACGCCCGCACCGGGTCGGCGGTGCGCAAGTCCCCATGCTGATGGCCGGTGTGATCTTCCTCCGCCAGCGCGTTGGCGACCGCTTCTTCCACCTCCGCGTCCGAGACCGTCAGCCCCTCGCGCTCGGCCACGGTTTCGAGCGCCAGCTCGAGCCGCACCTTCTGTACCGCCTGCGGACGCTGCTCCGCCTGGAGGACGTCCAGCGAGGTGTTGGTGTACTGCAGATAGCGCTCCATCTTCAGGCCCTGCTCCTCGAGCCGGACTTCCAGCTCGCGCACGCGGCGGTTGACTTCGCGCTCGATCAGGGCCTCGGGAACCTCCACCTCCATCCGCTCATCCAGCGCCTTCAGGACATCGTTCTCGAACCGCTGCTCGTCGCCCCGGCTGGCCGCATCCTGAAGTTCCTCGCGGATGTCGTGCCGCAGCTCCTCGAGGGTTTGGCGGGCCGGCGTGTCGGGTCCGGTCTCGCTCGGCGCCATCAACTGCGGGAGCTCATCGGGTGGCGGCAGCCGGCGTTCCTTGATCGACTTGACGGTGATACGAAAGACGACGTCAGACCCGGCGAGATCCTTCTTTGGGTAGTCCGCGGGGAGCGTCAGCCGGATGTCGCGCGTTTCGCCCTGGGCCTGCCCGATGAGGCCATCCGCCAGTCCCGCAATCAGCCGTTCTTTATCGACCTCGAGCTGGGCATCGGTCTGGCTTTCGCCGATCAGCACCGCGCCCGACTTGACGATATGGGTGTCGACCGTCAGGAAATCGCCCAGCTGCACCGGACGCTCGACGGCATGCAATTCCGCGTAGCGGTTGCGCAGCCGCTCGACCGCCTCGTCCACATCGTTGTCGCCGATCTCCGTCTGCGGCCGCGGCACCTGGATGTCCTTGTAGTCCTTGAGCGTGATTTCCGGCTTGATCGACACCGTTGCCGTGAATTTCATCGGCTGGCCGCGATCGAACTGCTGCACCTCGACGCGCGGCACGTCGATCGGATCAAGCCCGGCTTCGTCGAGGGCCGAGTTGTAGGCAGTCGCAAGGATCAGGTCAAGGGCCTCCTGGCGCAGCGCCGGCCAGCCGATTTCGCGTTCAATCATCGGTCGCGGCGCCTTGCCCGGTCGGAAGCCGGCGATCCGCACCCGCGGCGCCAGCCGGCTGTACGCCTGGTCGATCGACCGCGAAACCTGGTCGGCGTCTACCTCGACCGAAAGGACGACCTGCGAGCCAGGCTTGCGCTCGGTATCGACTTTCACCGCGGCCACGGTGATTTACGCTACCAGTTCGGCCGGGCTTCGCCATTGGCCGAATGGCCCAGCGGACTGCGGGCGAGAGGACTCGAACCTCCATCGGCTTACGCCACACGGTCCTAAGCCGTGCGCCTGTACCAATTCGGCTACGCCCGCAGGCGTAATGAATATACCCACGTAAGATCGGCACGTGGCCCCGTTGACGATCTCGGCCGACGTGACGCACACGCTCGAGAGCGGCAAGCCGATCGTCGCACTCGAGTCGGCGGTCATCACCCACGGGTTGCCAAAAGCCGCGGCCCTGGACGCCGTGCGCCGGCAGTGGGTGGCCTGCGCCGAGGCGGGGGCGACGCCCGCGGTGGTCGCGGTCTTCGACGGCGCGCTTCGGGTCGGTCTCTCGCTCGACGACTGCGCCGCGCTCGCGGCGCGCCGCGACGCCGTCAAGGTCTCGCCCTGGAATCTCGCATCCGCTACCACGCATCCAGGTTTTGGCGGAACGACGGTGGCCGCTACCATCGCCGCCGCGGCGTTGGCGGGGATCCGAGTCGCCAGCACCGGCGGCATCGGCGGCGTCCATCCGGGGCGCGACGGCCAGGACGTGTCGGCGGACCTGACCGAGCTGAGCCGCCGGGCGGTCTGCGTCGTCTGCGCCGGCCCGAAGTCGACGCTCGACGCGGGAGCCACCCTCGAGCGCCTGGAGACGCTCGGGGTGCCGGTCATCGGCTGGCAGTCGTCACTGCTTGCCGGGTTCCTGGCGACGTCCGCCGGCCTTCGCCTGCCGGTCCGAGCCGAGGCCGTCGACGAGCTGGCAGCAATCCTTGGCGCCCACTGGGCCCTGGAGGGTGCCGGCGCCGTCGTGAGCCAGCCGCTCCCTGCAGACCTCGCGATCCCGATCGCCGAGTTAGGCGCCGACGAGGCGGCGCCGGTTCGAGGCCCGGATCGGACGCCGGCGGAATTGAGCCGGCTGCAGGCCCGACTCGGGGATCGGGTGATCCAGGCCAACGTCGCGCTGCTCGAACGAAACGCCGCTCTGGCTGGAGCCCTGGCCGCAGCGCTTACCCGCCTTCAGGTATCGGTACCCTCTCGTGGCTGACCAGCCGCCGACTGAGGAACAACTCCGCCGGTTGAAGAACACCGTGATGGGCGCCGGCTACCGCCTCTCGGAGCTGGCCCGGTTGGGCGACCTGCACGCGGGCGCCGCCACCGAACTCGCCTCGATCAGCCGCGACCTGAACGAGGCGGTCGGTCGGTTAGAGCGGCTGCTGACCGCCCTCCAGCGTGATCGGTAGGGGTTCGGGCTTGAGCGCGCGGTAGACGGCCGCCGCCGCGCCGATCGCAACGATCAAGCAGGCCGCCGCGGCGGTGAAGAGGGCGATGACGACCAGGGCCGCCGTGTTATGGCCAGCCGTGAGGTAGAGGCCCGCCGCCAGCGTCCAGAAGCCGGTCAGCGCGACTGCCAGACGAACCCATGCCGGGGCTGCCTTCCGGTAGCGCTCGTGCGTGCCCAGCTGCATCGGCAGCCGCTCGGACCAGTCCGGCCGGAAGGCCCACGCGGCCGCCAGCGCCGCCCAGGAGGCGGCGTTGAGCAGGGCAAAAAAGGTGAGGAACCCCCGCAGCAGATCCATACCGAAATAACGGCGCCGACTCCCCTTCCCTACGGCCGGTCGCCGGCCGGCCGCGACTCGTCGAGCACGATCCGGAGCCGTTCGGCGGACTCCTCCGCCAGCGTGTCGTTGATGAAGACTCCGGCGCCCGATTCCGACCCCGCCAGATACTTGAGCTTCCCGCGCTCCCGCAGGGTGGGATAGAACTCGACGTGCAGGTGCGCCTGCGGGCTGGCCTCGGCCGGCGACTGGTGCATCGCCATCATGTAGGGCATCGGCACCTCGAACAGGCGGTCATAGGCGCGCGTAATGCGCTGCATCGCAACCAGCAGGGCGAGGCGCCCCGCGGGCGACAGATCGGGCAACGCCGACCGATGCGCCCGCGGCGCCAGATGAACTTCGTACGGCCAGCGCGCATACGCGGGCACGTAGGCCACCAGGCCGCCGTCGTTGATCAGGACGCGATGGCGGCCTTTCAGCTCGTCGGCGACCAGCACACATTGCAGGCATTCGCCGGTGCGGCGCGCCAGCTCGCCCGCCGCCACCGGCGGCACGAA
>VBIS01000077.1 GCA_005880605.1 Chloroflexota bacterium | reverse complement strand
GGCGAGCCGACGGCTAAACAGCCTGGACGGCCCCTTGGACGGCATCGATGATCGACGGCACGGCGGACAGCAGCTGAATGGGAGCGGAGCGGCGGAGCTGGCGAGGGGCCCGCAGGAGGACGATGGCGCCCTCGCCGGGCCGGCTGCGAACGCTGAAATGGCCGCCGATCTCCGCCATGCGTTCGGCATTGCCGGCCAAGCCCAGGCCGCGGCCGTCGGGCGTCGGCCGGATGTTTTGGGGCGAGAAGCCGATGCCGTTGTCGCGGATCGTGACCCGGGTCCACTGTCGGGAGTCGAGCAGGCGCACCTCGATGGTCCTGGCGCCGCCATGGGTCACGGCATTGCTGATCGATTCCCGGATCGACCAGGCCAGCGGATTCGAGACTCTGAACGGGAGGCGCGGGTTCAAACGCTCATCGATCCACTCCAGAGTGACCCCGGCGGGCTCTACCAATCGCTCGGCGTACTGCCGGGCGTCATCCAGGGGCTCGGACGACGGCCCCTGGCGGAGGCCGTAGGCCAGCCTTCGGAGTGAGTGAAGTGCCTCCTGCGCCTCGCCTTCAAGGATCTGAAGGACAGCCGGAGTTCCCTCGCCGACGGCCAGCGCGGCCCGGATTTGGACCAGGAGTGCGGTAATCGACTGCCCAACGCCGTCGTGGAGGTCCCGGGCCAGCCGGGCACGCGCCGTCGAACCACCCTCGTCGAGTGACGCCACGCTGGGTGCTGCCTGGTCTGGCTCGAAGCCAGGCTGGCCGAACACGCTCAGTTGTCGCGCTTGGGGCACGATGGATCCTTGCAGGCTAGGCCTTCCCTTCTGAATCTCCCTCTTCGGTCGCTCGCCGTGCTGGGGGGCGATGGTCAGGGTACCACCAGTGAAAACCCCGTCAAGAGACCTAATCGGGAAAGATCGCCGATTTTGCCTCTGCGTAACACCACAAATGTAAACTGCTGAGCTTCCCGGCCTCGCCTGGAGCACCCGCGGTGCCCCATGAGTGGGCCCCTAGATCAATTCAAAACGTGCAATCCAGATCATGACCTGGGTATCCACGGCCCAGGATAGAAAGCGCTACGAGGCGATCGGGACTTTGTTGTCAACCGCTAGTTACCATTTCTCAGGGCGCTTTACAGCGGGACCAGGACAACCCGGGCTCGCCCATCCGCCGGGACGAGTTGCCCATTACGTCGGGCACGAGCACGGGTTAGAGTCGCGCCATGGTGGTCGTGCCGCGCCTCCGCGGGCGCAGGGGATGGATGAACGATCATCTCCACGTGCTCCTGGTCGATCGCCGGCCTCTTTTTTTGGCTGCCCTGACCGAACTGATTAGCCGGGCCTGTCCGAAGGCCTCCATCGAGTCGACCACGCGGTCGGACCAGGCGATCCAGACGGTTAAGGACCATGACATCGACCTGCTGTTTTGCGAGGCCGAAGCCGTACCGCTGGGCGGCGCCGAGGTCGCTGCCAGGGTCAACGCTCTCAAGAAGGGCACCCGGGTCGTGCTCCTCGGGGACGTCGAAGACCAGGAGTCGCTGGTCGCTTCCCTGGACTGCGGCGCGGCAGGATTTTTCACCAAGGATGCATGGCCTGAGGAGTTTCTGGAGGGCGTCGATGCGGTTCTCGCCGGCCATTACGTGGTGGGGCGAGGTCTGATGCCTCTCACCCTTGCCCGGCTCGGCGGCCGAGGGCAAGCCAACCAGGGCACTCAGCTGGCCCGACTCTCCCAGGCCGAACGCAGCGTCCTCGTCATGGTCGGGCAAGCGCAATCAACCCGGGCCATCGCCGCCAGCCGTGGCATCAGCCAGAAGACGGTCCGCAATCACCTGGCGAGCATTTACCGCAAATTGGATATCCGCAACCGCTCGGAGGCGATTGTCTGGTGGGCTCGCACCGGGTTGGCAACGGAACTTGAAGATCGGCCCGAACGTCCCTGACCGATGGCGCCGCTTATCGCCGCCGTTGCGGTTCGACGGCTTGCGGTGTGTGCGACGGGTGGTAATACTGTCCACCGTAAGTCGTCCAACCCGAGCCGGGGCCGAAGTACGCTCCACACCTGGCGCATTTGATCGCCTCTTCGAGGCCCGGACCCTGCGGGTGTCGATCCGACCACCACTGCCGAGCCTCCGTAAGCGACTGAAACGCAAGGATCGTGCCATTCGCCGGGTCGCGAATGGGATAAAGGTCCGGCGTCTGATACAGTCGCCACTTTCCGCTCTTGAGTCGGCGCGCCTCGGGCATGGTGTTCTAGCAATTAAGACGTTTCGGACCCCGGTTATTTGACATTGGCACTAACCACAAACTAACCAGCAGCTATTAGGTTTGCGCCTAAGGTCGGCGTAGCACAAGGCGTAACGGCCGCGGACGTCGCCGTTGCATTACGGATTTCGTTACGCGCCGTGATCAGTTCGTCGGTGTTCCTTGGGCACGGCCGCAAAGTTCCCAAGGCAGAGTCTCTACCTAAGAGGGACGTGAGTTGGGGGATTTATTTCGTTATTGCAATGGTCGCTTGCTCAGGCGAGTCGGTCTCCTGGCGGCGACAATGCTGCTCGTCTTCGTGTCGAGTCCGGCGTTCGCATCAGCGGCCGTCACCAGTTCAACGCTGCCGGTTTTCACGCACGTCTTCATGATCGTCATGGAGAACCACGAGTACAACGAGATCATCGGCAACGCCTCCGCGCCGTACATCAACGGCCTTGCCAAACAATACGGCCTGGCAACCCAGTACGACGCGGCCACCCATCCGAGCCTTCCAAACTATCTTTCGTTGACCGCCGCCAGCGACTTCGGCATCATCGACGACTGCGAAACCTGCTTCCTCAATCAGACCAACCTGGCGGACCAGATCGAGGCCAGTGGGCGAACCTGGCGAGCCTACATGGAGAGCATGCCGTCGCCCTGCGACCTGAACGATTCGGGACCGTATGGGATGTGGCATAACCCCTGGGTTTATTACAACGACATTCGGACCAATGCCGCGCGTTGCAACGCCGGTGTGGTGCCCTACACCCAGTTCGCATCGGATCTCACCAGCAGCCACGCTCCGAATTTCATGTGGATCACGCCCAACCTGTGCTCCGACATGCACGATTGCTCGGTGGCGACCGGGGATGCCTGGCTGGCGCAAAACGTCCCGCAAATCCTGAACTCCTCGGCCCTGCAGGGCGGAGGCGTACTGTTTATTACGTGGGACGAGGGCAACACTGACCTTGGTTGCTGCACCTACGCCGCCGGCGGCAACGTTGCCACGCTGGTGATCTCGCCCGCGGTGGCGCCTGGTGTGACCTCGACTCTCGCCGAGAGCCACTACAGCCTGGTGCGGACGATCGAAGACTCGTGGGGCATGCCGAAGCTCAATAACGCGAGTTGCGTGTGCACGCCGGCGATGAGCGAATACTTCACCCAGGGCCCGCCGCCCGTTATTCCGGAGGCCCCCCTGGCGGCGCTGCTGCCCCTGGTCGCCCTCGTCATCTTCGGCGCCGCAGCGCCCATTCGTCGACGCATCTCGGTGGCGCCGCATGGCCGAGGGGGGCTGAGATGAGATCCAGCCGGACGGTGGCGCTTGCTTGTTGGGCGGTCCTGACGGGCATGACCGTCCTCGCCACGCCGCCGGTCAATGCCGCGGCCGCCGCGCCGACGGTCAGTGTGTCAGGGAATCACCTCGTCGATTCCAACGGCAACGTCGTGCAGTTGCGCGGCGTCAATCGATCGGGCGCGGAATATGCCTGCGCCGAGGGCTGGGGGATCTGGGACGGACCGACCGACGACGATGCATCGATTGCGTCCATGCTGACCTGGAAAGTCAATGCGGTACGCATCCCTCTGAACGAGGACTGCTGGCTCGCCATCAACGGGATCAACTCGCAATATTCCGGCACCACCTACATCAACGCCGTCGTCGACTATGTCAATCGACTCAATGCCCACGGCATTGTCGCCATCCCAAATTTGCATTTCAGCGCGCCCGGCACAACCGTTCCCGATGCGCAGGTTCCGATGGCCGATCGCGAACACTCCAATGCCTTCTGGACCTCTGTCGCCAACACCTTCAAGAACAATCACTCGGTTCTCTTTGACTTATTCAATGAACCTTATCCAGACAATAACCAGGACACGACGGCGGCCTGGACATGCAACCTCAACGGCGGCACCTGCCCGGGCGTGTCGTTTACGGCGGCGGGCATGCAAGAGATGGTCAATGCGGTACGCGCCACCGGGGCTACCCAACCGCTGCTGATCGGCGGCCCGCAGTACGCGGGCGTCGTCGACCACTGGACGCAATACAAGCCCAGCGATCCGCTCAACCAGCTGGTCGCCTCGATTCACATCTACGGCCTGCCCCTGGACTCACCCTGCCGTTTGCAAACCTGCTGGAATGCCACCGTGGCCCCGCTGGCAGCCACCACGCCGGTCGTCATCGGTGAACTCGGGGATACCGATTGCACCAGCAACTTCTCGCCGGGCTTGATGACCTGGGCTGATGCGCACGGAGTGAGTTACACCCCCTGGGCCTGGAACGTAGCCAACTGCGCCGCCGATCCATCGCTCATTTCCACTTACACAGGCACCCCGACGGCATATGGAGTGGGAGTGCAGACGCACTTGCTGGCGGTGTCGTCGACGCCAACCCCGCCTCCCGTCATTCCAGAGGTTCCCCTGGCGCTGCTGCTGCCACTGGTCGCCGTCGCTATCTTTGGCGCGGCAACGCTGATTCGCCGGCGACGCCGATCACGACCGCGATCGGATGTGAGCTGAGTCGCATGCGGCTTGCACGTGGC
>VBIS01000076.1 GCA_005880605.1 Chloroflexota bacterium | reverse complement strand
TGGTATCCACGACGATGCCCGCTCCGCGCAGGGCTTCGCCATCGGAGCCAACATCGGTGGCCACCGGGGCCACCCCGCAGGCCATCGCTTCGAGCAACGATAGCGATAAGCCTTCGACCATGGACGGCAGGACGAAGATGTCCATCGCGCGCAACATCGCGATCCGCTTGGCTTCATCCATCACCTGGCCGGTGAAAACGACGCGCGCGTTGCCATACCGTCGATCAAGTCGGCGCTTTTCGCTGCCGCTCCCGACTACCACCAGCTTGACGTCGTCGGGGGCATCGACATCCTGGAAGGCGCGCACCAGGATATCGACGTTCTTCTCCGGATCGACGCGGCCCAGATAACCGATTAGCGCGCTGGCCTCGAGGCTCTCTTTGAAATCCGACGCTCCGGGCGCGTACTTCTCGATATCGACCCCGTTGGGAATCACGGCCACGTTGTCGGAAGGAACGCCATAGTGCTCGAGCAGGGCCTTCTGCTGCTCGGAAAAGATGATCACACGGTCGAAACTGGCCAGCGACTGCGCGTAGAGCCGGTAGACCGCGGTGCTGATGCCTTGCCAGAGGCCGAACCTCGAGTCGTAGGGGACGTGGAAGGTGGCGACCACCGGTAGGCCCAGCTCGTGGCAGAGCTCGGGGAGTCCGAAGTCGATCAGCGTCGAGAAGCTCAGCGAAACGTGTACCAGCTCGACGCGCTCGCGGCGGAGCAGGTCGGTGATAGTTCGTTTCGTTCTCGGCGACGAGATGATATAGCGGTGGCTGCCCGTCAGCGACCGCAGGGTGAGCGAGTCGTCGGTGAGGGCGGGGAGGGCGCCGTGATGGACGAAGAAGACCTTAACGTCGCGCGCCCGAAGGCCGGCCACGATCTCGCGCGAATAGGTCAGCAGCCCATCGCCGGCGCGGCCGCTCTGGTGACCCAGCCAGGCAATCCGAAGCGGCTCGGTCATCGGGCGCCGATTTCCTCCAGGAGGTCGAGCAAGAAGGGGCGGTTCTGCAGTTCCGGATGGGGGACGTGCAGGCCAGGCTCGTCGACGACCCGACCGTTATAGCGAAGGATGTCGATGTCTATTTCACGTGGGCCCCAACGCTCGCGCGCGGTGCGGCCGAGCCGACGCTCGATGCCCTTGAGCGCGTCCAGCAGGGGTCGCGGTTCGAGCGAGGTCTCGACTTCGAGAACCTGGTTCAGGAATTGCGGCTGCTCACGAATGCCGACTGGCTCTGTCTCTTGCACCCGCGAGGCGCGGGTCACCTTGATGCCACCTTCCGGCAATGCCGCACGGGCCGCCTCGAGGTATCCGGCGCGGTCACCCAGGTTGCTGCCCAGGGCGAGCCACACCCTGGTCACGCCTGGCGGATGGCATCGGCCATCCTGGCCACCCGAACCATCGCCTTGACGTCATGAACCCGGACGATGTCGGCGCCGCCGGCGATGCTGAGCGCGACCGCCGCGGCCGTCCCCTCGAGCCGCTCACCGGCGGGGAGGTCGAGCGTCTTGCCGATGAACGATTTGCGCGAGGGGCCGATCAAGATCGGAAATCCAAGCCGCCGAAGCTCGGGCAGGCGACGGATGATCTCGAGGTTCTCCTCGCGCGTTTTCCCAAAACCGATGCCCGGGTCCACGATGATGCGGTCATCAGCGACGCCTGCTGCCCGCGCCAGCTCGACACTCTCGCGCAGACTCTGCGCAATTTCCCCGATCAGGTCGCGGTAGCCACCGCCCGGTTTGTTGTGCATCAGCACGACCGGCACACCGGCTTCGGCCACCGCCGCTGCCATCTGCGGATCTCGCCGGAGTCCCCAGACATCGTTGACCAGCGTGGCGCCGGCCGCGACGGCGCGATTCGCGACCCCGGCTTTGTAAGTGTCGATCGAGACCGGCACGGCGACCGCAGCAGCCACCCGCGTCACCACGGGGATTACGCGGCCCAGCTCGTCTTCGAGGCTAAGCCCCGGCCCCGCCCAGGTCTCCGGCCGGGTGGACTCCCCGCCGACGTCGATCAGGTCGGCGCCGTCCTGCTCCATCTCGCGGGCCTGCGCGACCGCCATCTCGAGGTCGGTCACGCCGTCGCCCGAGAACGAATCTGGCGTGACGTTGACGATCCCCATCACATAGGTGCGCGAACCCCAGTGGAAGTCGTGGTTGCCGATGTGGGTCACGCGCATCGTGGCCGCCATCGGCCTGAGCGTAGCATCATGTCGTTTCGGTGACTGCCATCAAATTGAGCCGCCTCCTCGAGGGCGTCGACGTGCTCGAAGCGCCCCCAACCGACCCCGAGGTTACGGGCCTGTGCTACGACTCGCGCCGCTTGAAGGTGGGAGATTGCTTCGTCGCCATCCCGGGCACCCATACCGATGGGCACCGCTACGTCGAAACGGCGCTGCGGGACGGCGCCGTGGCGGCGGTGGTGCAGCGCCGGGTCGGCACCGCCTGGCCGCAGGTCGTGGTCCCGGACACGCGCCGGACGCTGGCCCTGATGTCAAGCACGTTGTACGGCCATCCCAGCCGGGACATGCTCGTGATCGGCGTTACCGGGACCGACGGCAAAACGACGACCACCACCATGATCCACCAGATGCTGCTGACCGCCGGACGGCGCGCCGGCTCGATGAGCACCGTGGACATCCGCTTCGGCGACGCCGTCGATCCGAATGACTCGCGCCAGACCACGCTCGAGGCGCTCGAGGTCCAGTAACAACTGGCGCGCATGCATTATGGCGGGCTGAAGTTTGTGGTTATCGAGACCAGTTCGCACGGCCTTGCGCTGCAGCGCGTGGTGGGCGTGGACTACGACGTCGCCGTCTTCACCAACATCGCGCACGAGCACCTCGATTTCCACAAGACGATCGAGGCCTACCGCGAAGCCAAGGCGCAGCTCATCGATCTGACCGCCGCCAGCGCCGACAAAGCCATTGAGAAGACGGCGGTGCTCAACCGCGACGATCCGAGCTATGCCTACCTGGTCAACCGGCCGATTGCCCGGCAGATAACGTACGGAATCCAACTTGATGCGGATCTGAAGGCCGATCGCGTGGAGGCGACCCCCGATGGTTTGCGCGTGGAGGCATCGACACCGCTGGGGCCGCTGGCCTTGCGGTTGAAATTGAACGGTCGCTGGAACGCCGCCAACGCATTGGCGGCCGCAGCCGCCGGCGCCGCGGTGGGCTTGACCCTGGATGAGATTCGTCAAGGCCTTGAGAGCTACCAGGGGGTCAGCGGGCGGATGGAGCGCGTCGACCTTGGCCAGCCGTTTGCCGTGATCATCGATTACGCCCATACACCCCAGAGCCTGGAGAAGGTGCTTCGCGAGCTGCGCCCGATCACGAAAGGCAAGTTGATCGCTGTCTTCGGCAGCGCCGGCGATCGGGATCGCGAGAAGCGGCCGTGGATGGGCGAGATCGCCGCCCGGCTGAGCGATTACGCGGTCTTCACCAACGAGGATCCACGGGAAGAGGATGCGATCACCATCCTCAGCGAGATCGCTGCCGGCGCTGAGGAGGTCGGGTGGTCCGAGGGCAAGCAGTACGCCCGGATCGAGGACCGGCGTCAGGGCATCGCCCACGCGGTTCGGAAGGCCGGCCCAGGCGATACCATCCTTTTGGCCGGGAAGGGCCACGAGCGCAGCATCCTCATCGGTCGGGGTAAGCAGCCGTGGGACGAACGCGCGGCTGCCGAAGCGGCCATCCGGGGACTTCCCGCGTGAGCCGCGCCGTGGAGGAGACGAATCGACGGATGCTGCGCGCTCGTGATGCTATGGACCGTGCCTACGCCGAGCCGCTCGACGTCCCGGCCCTCGCGCAGATCGCGAATGTTTCGCAGGCGCACTTCATCCGAACCTTTCGCGCGACCTTCGGCGAGACCCCGCACCGCTACCTTCAGCGCCGCCGGGTCGAGCGGGCGATGTTCCTTTTACGGGCGACCGACCGCAGCGTGACGGACATCTGCCTCGACGTTGGCTTCAACAGCCTGGGCACCTTCAGCCGCAGCTTTCAGGAGATCGTCGGCGAGACGCCAACCGCCTACCGCGCTCGCGGACCGATCCTGGCCGTCCCAACCTGCTTCGCGATGGCCTGGACACGACCGAGCAGTTTTGGAGAAGACGGGGCGAAAAACATCGTCTAGCGTGGGACACGACATCAATCCCACTCTCAAGGAGGTTCGCAAATGTTCAACGCGCTTCTGATCTCATCGATCTACGTGCTCGACCAGGACAAGGCGCTCGACTTCTACGTCGGCAAGCTGGGTCTCGAGGTGAATACCGACCAGGACCTGGGCTTCATGCGCTGGCTGACGGTTAACGTCCCCGGCGATACCCGCCAAATCCTGTTGGAGACGCCGGGCGCGCCGTCGCTCGACGCCAAGACCGCCGAGCAGGCCCGCGAGCTGGTGACGAAAGGCGCGACTGGCGGACATCTCTTCTTTACGACCGCCGACTGCCGGAAGACCTACGACGAGCTTCGAGGGAAAGGCGTCGAGTTCACCGAGGAGCCGACCGAGCGGCCCTACGGCATCGACTGCGGCCTGCGCGACCCGTTCGGCAACCATATCCGGTTTTCACAACCGCTCCACCTTGCGACAACGACGGCGAGCGCCAGCAAGGCCAACCGATGAAGTTTCGCGGCAAAATCGAGCTCGCAGGCAAGACCGCTACCGGCATCGAAGTGCCGGCAGCGGTCGTCACCAAGCTGGGGTCGAGCAAGAAACCGGCGGTCCGCGTCACGATCAATGGCTACACCTATCGCAGCACAGTGGCCACGATGGGCGGGCGCTTCATGGTCGGCATCAGCGCACAGGTTCGCGAGGCCGCCGGTGTCGCGGCGGGTCAGAATGTAGATGTCGACGTCGAGCTCGACACGGCTCCTCGCGAGGTGACGGTGCCGGTCGACTTCGCACGGGCCCTGAGCCGCGACGCGGCCGCCAAGCAGTTCTTTGAGGGGCTGTCCTTCAGCAACAAACAGCGGATCGTGATCCCGATCGAGGCGGCAAAGGTGCAGGAAACCCGCGAACGACGTATCGCCAAAGCAGTCAGCTCCCTGCGCGAGGGCCGCAGCTAGGATTCAACACCATAATTCCATGGCGGCCAGTCGATCTATTTTCGGCTTGGGATTGTGGCTATCAGCGGCGCGCAGCGAGCACGAGCTTGCGGTCGGTAAACGACGTCACTCGCCCGTCCGCAACCACGATCTCGAGGTCGCGGATTGCCGACGCTGGAGCGTCGAGGAAACGGGCATGGACTCGCTCTTGGGTCGCTGCGTCTTCGCCGCCGCGCTCCAGCCAGGGCTCGAAGTCGTGGGCCTTGCGGACGACTTCAGTCTTCTCGACGCGAAACCCGGCCTGTTCGATAAATGCCGCCCACGCTCGCTCGGTGTAGATACGGCGATGGGTGGGGTCGCGTAGCAGCTCGACCTCGTTCTGGTAGGCAGCGCTTTCCGAGTCTTCGGGGGCGGTCGTATCCACAAAGATGAACATGCCTCCCGGTTTCAGAACGCGGGCCACCTCGCGCATCGCGCGGGCAACGTCGTCGAAATGATGCGCCGCGAGCCGCGTGGTGACGATGTCGAAGCTGGCTTTGGGAAAGGGGAGTTGCTCTGCGCCCGCCCGAACGAACTGCGCGTTCCACAGGCCAGCAGACTGAAATAGACGACGGGCCGTTGCCAGCATGGCTTCGACCGGATCGGTGAGCACGACGTCCGACACGCGGGGTGCGAGCGCGAGTGCCGTGTGCCCGGCGCCGGTGCCAATATCGAGTACCCGCTCCTTGCCGGTCGGTGCCGCGTACTCAACGACGAGGTCGAGCTCGCGGCCCGCCTTGTGCTCGCCAGTGGCGTAGGCCTCGGCAGCCTTCTCCCAGCGCCCCCCGGTCCCGCTCACCCGATCAGCTTAAGGCGACGCTATCCAGGACTTGCTTGACCAGTGGCGAGTTGGGCTCGGCAGTAAAGAACGAGAACTGATAGTTGCGTCCCTTGGTATGGACGTACACCGCCGTCATGAACGGCCAGCCCTGGTCGGGTCGAGCCCAGGCGGAGGTGACCTTACAGGTATCGAGCGCGACGCGCGAGACCTGCTCGGTGACCGGATTGACACTCCAGACCGCGATGGTCGCGGTGTGGTCGGCGACGGGCGCAATCTCGGGGCGGAGCAGTCCGGGTAGCTGCACGGTCAACGTGTCTGAGGTGGTGTTTTGCAGGACAAGGAAGGGCAGGTCATCCCCGGTCTTTGCCACGGTGGTCAGCGTTGCATTGGACGAGGGGGCGAGCTGGTAGCCCTGGGGCAGCATCAGGCTCCAGCCAGAGCCGCTGGCGGCGTGAAGCGCAGTGGTGACGACAAAGTCGGACCGCACCCAGCCCCCCTGGGTGCCCAGTGTGACGTGGTACCAGGTGATGCCCGAGGCGTCGGGCGCCCTGCCGTCGGCGGTGGCCTGTGTGCCTTGCGTCAGCGTCGCCAACCGCGCGCTCGAGGCGCTCGCGGCTGACCGCAGATTGACGCCCAGCGGATCGTTGACCCAGACCGGAAAGGGCAGCGCCGGCGTCGAGGACGCGACCGAGGGCTTGGCGCTTGGCATCGGGAGCGATGCGGGGCAGGTGGTTGGCGAGGCGTGTGGATCGACGGTGCTCGACGGTGAGGGTTGAGGTCGGCTCGCCACGGCGTGGGTCTTATAGAAAGAAGTGAGCGGCCCAGCCAGCAGGAAGGCCGCAACGGCGCCGATGACCATCAGGGGAATCAGGCGGAGAGCCGACCTCATGCCCATGGAGCGCCCCAGCCGGGATCGCAGTTACGCGAGTGGCTTGCGGTTAGGGACTCCGGTGCGACGCGGATATTCGGCAGGGGTTGGGCGCAGCTTGGGCACGACCAGCAGGGTGCCGCCA
>VBIS01000075.1 GCA_005880605.1 Chloroflexota bacterium | reverse complement strand
TCTTCCCGGTAAGCGCCATGCCTTTTGCGCCCCACTGACCGAGCCCCACGCCGTGGCCCCAGCCGTGACCGCAGAAGCGAACCGATCCAGCAGGGGCGGCGGGCGGACAGGTCGCCGCATACGATGCGCCACCGCCACGCAGCGCCGCCTGCGCAGCCTCGGTCTCATAACGATCGAGGGCCACCTGCAACGAGCGGCTCTGTCCCTGGAGGCCGGCAAGGCGGATCAATGTCTGGCGCCGTTGGCTGTCGAGCTGGCTGCCGTAGCTGGCGACTTGAGCTACCTGGCCCGCAATTGCATTGGCGCGGGCCTGCAGCGCGTCGAGCAATGGTGCCAGGTCGGCCCGAGCTTGAGCCAGCAGCTTTCGTTGCGCCTCGAGGCTGTCGCGCTCGGCGCGCAACCTTCGGGCGAGCTGCAGCTCGCTCACCGACATCTGCTGCAGGTAAATCGTGCGGTTGAGCAGATCGTCGAAACTGCGCGCGGAGAAGACGAACTCGAACCAGCGCATGCCACCGAGCGCGTAGAGCTTCTTGATGTCCGTCTGAAACGCCCGCATATGTTGTAAATACGCGAGCTGGTCGTGCGAGAGCTGCACCTGAGCATCGGCGATTTGCGCCTCGATCGCCTGCGCCTGGGCGGCGATTGGCGCCAGGTCGGCATTGCTTTGCGTTAGCAGCGCTTGCAGACCCGCCAGCGTTTGCCGGACCTGGCCCTGCTGAGCCTGCAGCGCGTTGAGGCGTTGAGCTTGCCGTGCCTGCTCCTGCTGCACCTGCGCCAGCCGATCGGCGAGCGTGCTCGGATCATCCGCGTGCGCGGGCACGGCGGTCACGAGGAGCAGCAGCGCCAGCAGGGCGCTGCTCGCCCTGACGACTATGCGGGCGGCGCTCCCGCCGAGCCAGGCATGCCTGGCTCGCGCCGTGGAGTGTAGCCAGCGTCGCTGCTGAAAGGAGCCGGAGCGCCCTTCGGCGCCTTCTCCTTCTTTTTCTTCTTTACTTCGCGCTTGCCCTTATCGCGTGACTTCGCCATGGTTTCCTGCCTCCCAGACCTAGTCCGGCGAGCCGCTATTCTACCCTCGATCGGCCTCATTGTCCACGCGGGGGCTACCGTCCGTGGCCTTATCGAGGAGAACCTCGAGGCAGGCCACGACCGAATCACCCAAGGCCTGCAGGTTGTAGCCGCCTTCCAGCGCCCAAACCGAACGCGCGCCGGTGTGCGCGAACGACCAGGCCGTGATCATCCGGGCGAGCTCGCGATAACCCTCGGTCGTCACCGCCAGCCCTGCCAATGGGTCGTCCTCGTGCGCATCGAAACCGGCCGATACCAGCAGCAGCTCCGGCTTGAAAGCATCGAGCCTGGGCCCGATTTTCTTCTCCCACGCGTCGAGGAACGCCCGATCGGAGGTGCCCGCCGCAAGCGGCACGTTGAGGACGTTGCCGTGGGCCCCGCGCTCGCCGGCGCCTCCGGTGCCGGGATAGAAAGGGTACTGATGCGTTGAGGCGTAGAAGACCTCGCTGTCGTTTTCGAAACTGTGCTGCGTGCCGTTGCCGTGATGGACGTCGAAGTCGAGGACCGCGATACGCCGAAGCCCCCGGTCCCGGGCGGCGACGAGGCCGATCGCGATGTTGTTCAACAGGCAGAACCCCATCGCCTTGGCGTGCTCAGCATGATGGCCGGGCGGCCTTACGACCGCCAGCGCGTGTTGCGCCTTTCCATCCAACACGCGCTGCACGCCCTCCACGAGGGCACCGGCCGCGGTGCGGGCGGCGATCATCGATAGCGGTGTGATGTAGGTATCGGGGTCGAGATAACCGCCACCCGACGACGCGGCACGGTCGAGCATGGCGACATAACTCGGATCGTGCACCCGCTGGATTAATGACTCGGGCGCGGCCGCTGCGGGTTCCGGCACGAGCTGGAGGTCGGATTTTGCGATGGCCTCGACGATGGCCGCGACGCGCTCTGGGCGCTCGGGATGCCCTTCTGTCCGATGGCCGATTTGCGGTGGGTTGGCGACGAGCGCGATCATTCGAGCATCCGTGTTCGGAAGCGCTCGAGGCCCAGCGGCGCATTGGGGTTGATGCCGGCCTTCTCGCACGCCGCCCGGAGTTGCTGCTCCGGCGTGTCGATCCCCTCGATGCCCGGAAGCAGCAACGCCTGGCGATCGCCTCGCCGGACGATGATGCCGTGCGTGTGCGGATTGAGTCGCGAAAGTTCGGTCGGCTCAGGTGGATCGAGTAACTGGACCTTGATCGTCAGCGCAGCAACCTCATCAAGCCGCACCGGCTCGAAGCGCGGATCGCGCAGCGCCGACGCCACCGCATAGCGGATCAGCGCGTGGGCCGCGGTCGCTTCGGTTGGTTGCACGCTGCCAACGCAGCCACGCAGTTCACCGTCCTTGCGCAGGCTTACGAACACCGCCGAAGGCGCCTGGAGCTCGACTGGAATGGGCTGCGGCGGTTCGATCAAACGGCGCGTTCGGAGATAGGTGTCGATCGCTCGGCGTCCGAGGGCCTGAATGTCGAGACCGGTGTTCGGAGCTGTGCCAGCGACCGTGGGTGTTGTGAAGGCGACGACCGGGTAGCCGACGCCGAACGGCCCTTCGTAACTGAGCACCTGCGAGCTCAGGCCCGCGGCCTGCGCGGCGCCGAGCAGGATCCCGAGCGGGCGCAAGCCGCACTCCCCCGCTTCCTCGATCAGATCCGGATTCAGGCCCTCGATTCGCTTCCAGTCGCGGTCGCGCAGCGCGTCGATCACCAGCCGGTCGAAGACCGGGCCTTCAGGACGATAGCCATAGGGCGCGTCCGCCGTCAGGCGATGAGACAGGTCACCCGATGCAATCAGGATGACGGCGCGATCGCGCAACCAACCGTGCAACCAGGAGCCGAACTCGACGAAGCGTTGGAGTGGCCAGCCGCTGACACCCAGGAAAATGCAGCGTTTGTTCGCCATGGTTCGCGGCAACGAATGCAGGGGAACCACGACCCCGTGGTCGAGCTCGGTTTCCTCCGCCCAGATCAACGAGAATCCTGCCCGCCGGCCGTCAGCGATGAGGGCGTCCGCGAGCACAACGTCGACCTGTGCCGCGACCTGGACATGGGGGGCGCGAAAACGTGCCAGGTTCCCACCGGCATTGGCGCCGCGCCGGACGGGCAAGGAGGTCATGCTCGACTGGACGCCACCGACTTCGGCCAGGAGGATCGGCGGATGGGCAACCAGGGCGCCGGCGACGATGCCGGGCATGGGTCAGCCTCGGGCCGTCGCGGGCTCCGGCCGCAGGGCGTTGATGGCGTCGCGATAGTGTTGCGCCGCCGCGCGGGCGGCGTCGGCATAGTCGGCGCCCGCCGACGCGAACAGGATGCCGCGTGAAATCGGGATGATGGCCCCGCGTCCATCCGGCCGCAGCGCCGCTGGTAGTGAAGCGGCGAGCTCGCCACCCTGCGCGCCGATCCCCGGGACAAGCAGCAGGCGATCACCCGCGATCTGACGCACGTCGCGGATCTCTGCGGGGGCGGTGGCCCCCACGACGAAGGCGATGTTGTCGTGATGGTCCCAGCGGACGGCCGCGCGGGCGACATGCCGGTAGAGCGCCTCGCCATCGACGCGCAGGTGCTGGAACTCCGCCGCTCCAGGGTTCGACGTCCGGCAGACGATGAAGACCTCTTTGTTTTTGTGTGCCAGGAACGGGGCGACTGAGTCATAGCCGAGATATGGATGGACGGTGATGGCGTCAGCGCCCCAGGCCTCGAACGTCGCGTGAGCGTAGGCCTGCGCGGTGCTGCCCACATCGCCGCGTTTGGCATCGAAGATCACGGGGCGATCTTTGGGCAGTGCGGCCATTGCCTGGTCGAGCAACCAGCTGGCCTCCCTCCCCCATCGCTCGTAGAACGCCAGGTTGAGCTTGTACGACGACACCGCGTCGCCAACGGCGTCGACGATGGTCCGCACGAACTGCGCGACACCAGCCGGCGACCGTTCGATCGCTGGGGGGAGCAGGTCGGGTTCGGGATCGAGGCCGAGGCAGAGGAGCGAACCGGTGGCGTCCTCGCTGGCCCGCAACTTTGACTTAAACGTCATATTCGGACCCAAGTTTAGTGGGTAGAATTCCACCGTGCCCCAATCGACCATGCAGGTCACCCTGCCGGAGATGGGTGAGTCGGTCACGGAGGGGACCGTTGCCAAGTGGCTGAAGCAGCCGGGCGACCCGGTGCGAGAAGGCGAAGCGCTGGTTGAGGTCACCACCGACAAGGTGGACGCCGAGGTGCCCGCCCCCGCGACCGGAACCCTGACCAAGATCCTCGCCGAGGCGGGGAAGACGATTGCCGTAGGCGCGGCCCTGGCTGAAATCGCGATCGGTGCCGAGGCGGATGGGGCTGTTCAAAAAACCCCCACCCTGCCCGCTGCCGCGAACGGGGAAGAGAAAAAGGCCCCCACCCTGCCCTCCCCCGCAAGCGGGGAAGGGAAAGATGCTCGCTCTGTCGAGGTCACCGAAGGGGCCGAGCTGTTGGCAAAAGCCAAGGGCATCGACCTCGCGACCATCAAGGGAAGTGGTCCCGGTGGATCGATCCGCCGTCGGGATGTTGCGGAGGCCGTCGAGCGGCAGCAAGCCCCCACCCTGCCCTCCCCCGGAGGGGGAGGGGAAAAGGCGGCCCCCACCCTGCCCTCCCCCAGAGGGGGGGGGGAAAAGGCTGCCTCGCCCACGAGTGCTGGGGGGGAAAAGGCGGCCACCACCCTGCCCTCCCCCAGAGAGGCAGGGGAAAAGGCGCCCGCGATCCCGTTGCGGGGCGCGGCTGCGGCGCTGGTCAAGTACATGGAGGAAAGCCTCCAGGTGCCGACGGCGACGAGCTTCCGCACGGTGCGGGTCGACCTGCTCGATCAGCGGCGGCGTCAGCTCAACCAGCGTGTGCAGGAGGCCGGGCGGCCGGAGAAGGTGTCGTACACCCACCTGATTGCCTTCGCGATCACGCGCGCGGTCAAGGACGTGCCCTCGATGGCGGTCACCTACGATCGCATCGACGGCAACCCGGCGCGTGTCGCCCGTGGGGTGCACTTTGGCCTCGCAGTCGACGTGCAGCGCCAGGATGGCAGTCGCATGCTGGTGGTCCCGGTCATCCGGGATGCCGACCGCCTGGATTTCGCCGCCTTTCGCGATCAGTACGAAACGCTGGTCTCGAAAGCGCGCATCGGCAAGCTGGTGGCGGATGACCTTAGCGGCGCCACCATGGTTCTTACCAATCCTGGCGGGATCGGCACCGTGGCATCGGTCCCACGGTTGATGAAGGGCCAGGGCACGATCATCGCGACCGGCGCCATTGGTTATCCGCCCGAGTTCACCGCCATCGCCGAAAGCGGGCTGCGCCAGCTCGGGGTCTCGAAGGTGATGACGATGACCAGCACCTATGACCATCGCGTCATCCAGGGGGCCGAATCCGGCGAGTTCCTGCGCCGCATCGATGAATTGCTGGCCGGTGCTGACGGTTTTTATGAATCGGTCTTCGAATCGATGCGACTGGTCCCGCCCGCCGGCATCAGCGAACCGGCTCGAGCGGTGGCTCAGGCTGGGGAGGCGGCGCTCGCAGCGCCGACGACGGAGGAAGCCGAAATGCTGCGCGCGGTCGCGGCCGGCATGGCGCTGGTCGCCGCCTATCGCAGCCACGGCCATCTCGCGGCGCGACTCGATCCGCTCGGCACCGCCCCCACCGGCGACCCATCACTCGACCCGGTCAACCACGGACTGACGCCGCAGTTGATGGAGGCGGTCCCGGCCGCGGTGTTGCGCGTGCGCGTTCCCGGTGAGAACTTAGCCGAAGTCCTCGCCCACCTTCGAGAGACCTACTGCTCGACCATCGCCTACGAGATCGAGCACATTTCGAGCCATGAGCAGCGCAACTGGCTGCGCGAGCGGATCGAGTCCGGACGCTATCGCCAGCCGCTGAGCCCCGAACGCAAGCTGCAGTTGCTGGGGCGCCTCACGAAGGTCGAGGCGATGGACCGCTACTTGCGGCGGGCCTTCCTCGGCCAGAAGACGTTCTCGATCGAGGGGCTGGACTCGATGATCGTGATGCTCGAGGAGACGCTGCAACTGCTCTCCGACAACGGCACGCGCCAGGTTGTGATGGGCATGGCCCACCGCGGCCGCCTCAGCGTGATTGCGCATGTGGTCAATCGGACCTACGAATCGCTGCTGGTGGAGTTCGAGCAGAACAAGGACCGGCTGGAAGCCGGCGACGTCACCGGCGATGTCAAGTACCACGCGGAAGCCGAAGGCACCTACGTCACGCCGAATGGCAAGCAGGTTTCGGTCACCTTGCTGGCCAACCCGAGCCACCTGGAGGCCGTCGACCCGGTGGTCGAAGGTTGGACGCGTGCCGAGCAGACGCGCCGCAAGGGACCCGAGCCGCACTTCGATCGCATTGGCTCCGTGCCGATCCTGATCCACGGCGATGCGGCGTTCCCTGCGCAGGGGGTCGTTTCGGAAGTGCTGAACCTCGCGAAGCTCGAGGGTTACACGACCGGCGGCACGCTACACATCATCGCCAACAATCAGCTCGGCTTCACGACCGACCCCGAGGAAGGACGGTCGACACGCTATGCCTCTGACGTCGCCAAGGGATTCGACCTGCCGATCATCCACGTCAACGCCGACGACATCACAGCCTGCGTCAGTGCGGTGCGGCTGGCGACCGCGTTTCGGCAGAAGTTCGGCCGTGACGTTGTCATCGACCTGATCGGCTACCGACGCTTCGGGCACAACGAAACCGATGAGCCGGCCTATACCCAGCCACTGATGTACGACGCCATCAAGGAGCATCCGACGGTGCGTGAGATGTTCGCGGCACAGCTCATCGAGGAGGGCCTGCTCACCGCCGAGGATGCGCACGCGCGCAGCGAGGCGGCGGAGGCGCGGCTTGCCGATGCCCACCAGAACGTCAAAGCGAGTGCGGCGCACGCGCCGCAGGTCAGCCGTCCGCCGATGGACGCCAGCCCCGAAGTCGATATCAAGACGGTGGTTCCGGCAGAAGCGCTCGAGTCGCTCAACCGACAGCTGTTGACGGTGCCGGACCGCTTTACGGTGCACCCGAAGCTGCTCCGCCAGATGGAGCGGCGCAAAACGCCGCTCGCCGAGCGCGAGATCGACTGGGCGCAGGCCGAGGAGCTGGCCTTTGCCACGCTGATCACGGGCGGGATCCCCGTGCGGCTCACCGGGCAGGACACCGAGCGCGGCACCTTCAGCCAGCGCCACCTGGTCTTCCACGACGCGCGAACCGGCAAGGCCTGGGCACCGGTCCAGCACCTGGTGGGCGCGACGGCGAGCATCGAGCTGCACAACAGCCCCCTGTCGGAATATGCCGCGCTCGGGTTCGAGTACGGGTACAGTGCCGACGCGTCGGAGGCGCTGGTCTGCTGGGAAGCGCAGTTCGGCGACTTCAGCAATGGCGCGCAGGTCGTGATCGATCAGTTCATCGTTTCGGGCCTGGCGAAGTGGGGCCAGCCGTCGCGTCTCACACTCCTCCTCCCCCACGGTTATGAAGGCGCGGGTCCTGAGCACTCGAGCGCGCGGCTGGAGCGTTTCCTTCAGCTGGCAGCCGAGGGCAACATCCGGGTCTTCTACCCGACGACGCCGGCGAACTATTTCCACGCGTTGCGACGGCAGGCGCTTCACAGCCGGCCCCGTCCGCTGGTGATCATGACCCCGAAGAGCCTGCTGCGAATGCGAGCGTCATGGTCGAAGCTGGAAGACCTCACGGTCCGGGGCTTCCGCCGCTTGATCGATGACCCAACGGTCGAGCAGCACCGGGATGAGGTGCGCCGGATCATCCTCTGCACCGGGAAGGTCTACTACGACCTGATCGCCAGCCCCCTGCGCGCAGAGGCGAAGGACCTCGCCATCATCCGCATGGAGCTCCTCGAGCCCTTCCGCACCGACGACGTGCTGGCCGCGATTGCCAAGTATCCGAACGTGCGGCAGCTGACCTGGGTCCAGGAAGAGCCGATGAACATGGGCGCCTACTGGCACGTCAAGCGCCGGCTCGAGCCCAAACTCCCGAAGCACCTCACGCTCCACTACGTCGGCCGGCCTGAGCGTGCCAGCCCGAGTGAGGGCTACGCGATCGCCCACGAGAAGCAGGAGCAGCGCATCGTTGAGGCCGCGCTTGCCCCGTCCGCGGAGTCGACCAAGCCCCCAGCTGCGGGGTAGAATTCAGCGCGATGCTGTTGTCGCTCGACTGGATGAACCTCTTCGCCGGGCTCAGCTCAGGTCAGATCACCTCGGTCATCGTGGTGGCCGTGATCTTCACGGCGGCTGCCGGCCTCACCTTGCTGGCCCTGATCGCCTTTGGCGTCCGCTCGGGGATCATGGCTCCCGCCTACAGCACCCGCGTGCCGCTGGCGTCGAATACCGAGCTGGGGGCGTTCCTGGGAGCGGCCGCCTTCGGCATGATTTCGATCCTGCTCATGACCTTTCTCGGCTTCGCCGAAAACGACCTCGATAACCCCTTGTTCCTGCCCCTCTCGGTGGGGCCGATTCTGATCGGCGGGCTGCTACTGCTGACGGGAGCCGGCCTCGCCTTCCGGACGGTCCGGCGCCGGTCCGCCCGCCCCGCCTAGACCGAAACCAGTTGCCAGCCTGGCCCGTTCCATCTGCAGCGAACACGCTTCAAACTTGACAAGCGACACTCTGCCTTCGTAATCTAGTGATAGCAATAGTATCATCAACAGTAACAAGGGAAGGAACCAGATGAACGCGCAGGACGGCCGGGCGATGTTCGAACTCCAGCTGGAGCTGCACGCTCGGGCGACCGGCCTCCAGCCGATGATCTCCGCCGATGACGTGCTCGAGGTCCACGAACTCCTCGACGCCTACGAAGGCGATCTGAAGAGCCTCCTCAAGCCGCGCGGGTAAACTCCACCCGTCGATGGCGCTGACCAGAGAGACTGCTGCGACGTGGCTGCGTGCCTACGTGCGGGCATGGGAGACGTACGATCCCGATGCGGTCGCCGACCTGTTCAGCGACGACGCGACCTACTCCTACTTCCCCTTTGATGAGCCGATTCGCGGCCGGCTCGCGATCGTCGCCTCCTGGCTCGAGGGGAAGGACCCCGCCGGTACCT
>VBIS01000074.1 GCA_005880605.1 Chloroflexota bacterium | reverse complement strand
GTAATCGCGGGCCGAGACCATGTGAATCGTGCTGCGCAGCAAAGTGCCCTGGATCACGCGCCGCTTCTGGAGCGCCTCCGTCAGTGCGTCGCGATTAAAGTTGCGCATCCGCGACCAGAGTCCGATGTATCCCGAGGGGGCGTATTGCGTTTGTAGGCCGCCGATGCGCTCGATGGTCGCGACCATCGGAACCGATGACCGCTCGAGCAGGAATTGCCTCGCCAGCAACGCTCGATTGAGCTCGCGCGTCGTCAGTGTGCGCAACACGGTCAATCGGATCCCCCGAAGGGGAGGCTACGTCCAATCCCCTCCCCCTCTGGGGGAGGGCAGGGTGGGGGCTTTCAGCTGCTGCTAGCGGCGGCGGCTGACACGCTGGTCGCGGCCGCCGAATCCTCGGCATGGAGAAGGATCAGATACCAGCCGAGCAGGACGAGTAGTGCCGTATCGGGAATGTTCGCGGCGTCGGGCGTGATCTCCACCGCGCCGTTTGCTTTGATCAGGCCATGGCGTCCCTTGATTCGGATTAGCGGTTTTTCGTTTTCCTGCCGGACCCATACGGATTGCCAGAGGATGAAGGTCGCGAGATCGGCATCGGACCCGGCCGCACGGACCGTCACCCGGGGCTGCCAGAAGCCCTGGCGTTTGAAGGTCCAGTAGCCGTCAGCGGTCTCAGCATCGGCCAGCGATCCACGTTGGAACTTTAGGGTGGCGACGACGTCATCGCCCCCGCGCAGCTCGTGCTCCCGCTGGAAGGCCGCGGGCTGGATCCACAGCAGCTCCTGGCCGGCCGTCTCGGAAATTGACCGCACGGCGTCAGTCTAAGCAACGGCAGTTGGAGCGGAGACTAGCAGGGCGTATAGGCAATTTGGCCTAGTCCTGACCGAAAGACGCAGGCTTTTTGTTACGAGCTAGCACCTTTCCGCCTAACGCCGAGGTGGAAAACCACACCTTCCGCATCAGAGCGATACATACCTTCTGACCCCACATGGCGGAACCGCTGCGAGTTCTGATCGTCGAGGATCGGCCCGATGACGCCGAGCTGATCGCGCGGCATTTGCGGGATGTAGGCCTAAACGCAGTCTGGGAACGGGTGGACACCGAGACCGCCTTTGCGGCCAAGCTGGATACCCGGCCGGACCTGATCATCGCCGACTACAGCCTGCCCCAATTCAGTGCCCCGCGCGCTCTTGACCTATTGAAAGCGCGAGGCCTCGATATCCCATTTATCGTCGTATCCGGAACCATCGGGGAAGACGCCGCCGTTGCGGCAATGCGCAGCGGCGCGCGCGACTATGTGTTCAAGGGAAACCTTTCGCGGCTGCGCCCGGCCGTCGAGCGCGAAGTCCTCGCCGCGGCCGATCGAAAAGCCGCCCGTGTGGCAGAGGGCGATTTAGTGCTGCGGCTTGGCAGCACCTTCGATTCCGCGCTGGACGCGGTCGTCACGATGGACGCTGACGGCGTGATTACCGACTGGAATCCGATGGCCCAGACCATCTTTGGGTGGTCAAAATCCGAGGCAGTGGGCCGATTGGTGGCGGATACCATCATTCCCCAGCGCCATCGGGAGGCTCATCGCCTGGGTCTCCAGCGCTTTCTCGAAACTGGTAAAGGGCCCGTTCTCAACACACGCCTGGAGATGGAGGGCCTCCACCGCGACAGCCATGAATTCCCGATCGAGCTCTCCATCGGGGCAACGCCATCCGCACATGGCTATGTCTTTAGCGCTTTCGCTCGGGACATCAGTGAGCGGCGCCGTGCTGAAGAAGCGGTTCGCCGGCTGGCGGCCACCGTGGCGGCCTCGCCCGACGCCATCATCTCCGCGGATCTCAACGGCTCAATCATCAGCTGGAATGCTGGCGCCGAGCGCATGTACGGGTACGCAGCAGAGGACACGATTGGTCGGAGCCTGTCGGTGATCGTGCCGGAAGACCGCAACGACGAGTTGAGAGCGGCACTCGATCGGGTGACGCGCGGTGAGCAAATCGAGCAGATCGAAACGATCCGCCAGCGAAGGGATGGGAGCCTGGTCGAAGTTTCCATCAGCCTCGCGCCGCTCACCGACGCGCATGGAACCGTGATCGCGACCACCGGCATCGCGCGCGATATGAGCGCCGCGAAACAAGCCGCGCTGGCACTCCAAGCCAGTGAAGAGCGCTACCGACGGATCGTCGAAACCGCCTTCGAAGGGGTCTGGATCATCGACAGAAACAATCGGACGACGTTTGTCAATCGCCGCATGGCCGACATGCTGGGTTACGCGCCCGAGGAGATGCTGGGCAAAGCGGTCCTCGCCTTTATGGACCCTGATGCCCAGACGGCGTTCGCCGCGAATCGCGACGGGCGGCAGCAGGCCCACCAGGCCGAACACGAGTTCCGATTCAGACGAAAGGACGGCTCGGAACTCTGGGTGCTGCTGGAGTCGAGCCCCGACCGGGACGCGGCAGGTAACTACGTGGGATCCCTGGCGATGGTCACCGACGTCACCGAGCGACGCCACGCTCAGAAGGCGCTCGAGCACCAGACACGCCATGATGCCCTGACGGGTTTGCCCAACCGACTGCTACTGGCTGAACGGTTGGCCGAGACGCTGACCGTGGCCCAAAGCGCGCACCGGCAGGTTGGCGTGCTCGTCCTGGACCTCGATCACTTCAAGGAGGTCAACGAAACCTTTGGTCTCCTGGCCGGTGACCGCCTGCTGGAGCAGGTGGGGCCGCGGCTTCAGTCCGAGATTGGAACCGGGGACCTGGTCGCCAGGCTCGGAGGAGACGAGTTCGGCGTGCTGCTGCCGGAAACGGACGGGGCGACGGCGACCGCGCTTGCCGGCCGGGTGCTGCGCGCGCTGCAGCGGCCCTTTGAGGTGACGGGGCAGCACCTGGACGTTGCCGCCAGCATCGGCATTGCGATCTTCCCCAACGACGGCGACGACGCGGGCACATTGTTGCGGCACGCGGACATCGCCCTGTTCGTCGCCAAGCAGGCGCGTGGTGCGTTCGTACGGTACGCGCCCGAACATGAGAAACAGGGCGCCAACCGGCTCACCCTGATGGCCGAGTTGCGACAGGCCCTGCAGGAAAACGATCAGCTCTTTCTGCAGTTCCAGCCATTGGTCAACCTTCGCGATCGCAGCCTCGCCGGCGTTGAGGCCCTCGTCAGGTGGAAGCACCCACAGCGCGGCCTCGTACCGCCGATGGAGTTCGTCCCGTTCGCCGAGAAAACGGGGCTGATTCAGCCCTTGACCCGGTGGGTCCTCACCTCGGCGCTCAAGCAATCGGCGGCGTGGCATCGAGGCGGTCACGCTATTCCGGTGTCGGTGAACATCTCGATGCGCGACCTGGTCGACGCCGAATTCCCGCAACTGGTCGCCAAGCTGCTTGACGACGCCGCTGTCGAGCCGTCCTGGGTGCGGCTCGAAATCACGGAGAGCATCATCATGAGCAAGCCCGAAGCGGCCATCAACACGCTGTCTCAATTGCGAAAGCTCGGTGTCCGGCTCGCGGTGGATGACTTCGGAACGGGGTACTCGTCGTTGGCCTATCTCGACCGGCTTCCGATCCACGAGATCAAGATCGATAAATCCTTCGTCTCGGCCATGGCGCGGGAAGTCAGTCGGACCAATATCGTGCGAGCGTCAATAGATCTCGGTCACAGCCTGCGGCTCGCGAGTGTCGCCGAGGGCGTGGAGGATGCCCGCACCTGGGACCTGTTGGCGGCGCTCGCCTGCGACATGGCGCAGGGCTACTTCATCAGCCGGCCGCTGCTCGCCGAGGACGTCCTTCCCTGGCTCGCGAGGTGGCAGGGCGCCTCAGGCAAATCCGCGGACCGGGCGGCCTGAGCTCAAATTTCGGCGTCTGAGGGCACAAAAAGAGCGCACAAATAGCCAATTCCTCAATATCAACTATTGGCAAATGTTATAACGCCGTCGTTCGATTAGAGGAAGTACTGGACGAACGTGTCTGAATACGTCAAGATTGGGGTAGAAAATCCGGGTGACAAAAGTTAAGGCGCGGGTCCAAGTCGACCCGCTGGTGTTGAGCGCGGAAGCGCTGATCCTGAAGGGGAAGGATCAAGGCTACCTGTCCCCTGACGACGTCATGAAGGCCTTTCCCTCGATCGAGGGCAATGCCGATGGCTTCGTTCGCGTCGCCGCCGTCTTCCAGGAGATGGGGATCCAGGTCACGGCCGACGGCGAAGCCGAGCCCGAAAATGACGAGGAGGAGACCCTCACCGAGGTCGAGGTTGTCAGTTCGGTGGCCCTCGACGACCCCGTCCGGATGTACCTCAAGGAGATCGGGCGCGTCAATTTGCTCACCGCCAAGCAAGAGGTCGAGCTGGCCAAGGAGATGGAGGCCGGCTCCGAGGAGGCGCGCCATCACCTGACCGAGGCCAACCTGAGACTCGTGGTTTCCGTGGCCAAGAAGTACCTCAACCGCGGGCTGTCGTTCCTGGACCTGATCCAGGAAGGCAACCTGGGGTTGATGCGCGCGGTCGAGAAGTTCGACTACAAGCGCGGCTTCAAATTCTCGACCTACGCGACCTGGTGGATTCGCCAGGCGATCACCCGTGCCATCGCGGACCAGGCGCGCACCATCCGCATCCCAGTCCATATGGTCGACACCCTCAATCAGCTGGCGCGCGTGTCGCGAGCCCTGCTCGAGCAACTCGGCCGCGAGCCCAACGAAGAGGAGCTCGCCTACGGCATGGGCATCACGGTCGACAAGGTCCAGGAGCTGAAGAAGATTTCGCAGCAGCCGGTGTCCCTCGAGTCGCCGATCGGCGAGGAAGAGGATTCGCACCTGGGTGACTTCGTCGAAGACAAGAACGCCACCGCGCCGCTCGAGGCCGCCTCGGAGGCGATGTTCCGCAACGAGGTCGAGGACATTCTCGCGACGCTTCGCCCGCGCGAGCGCCGGGTGGTCCAGCTGCGCTTCGGACTGGTCGACGACGAGCCGCGCACCCTCGAGGAGGTCGGCCGTCGGATGGGCCTGACTCGCGAGCGGATCCGGCAGATCGAGGCAACCGCGCTGCGCAAGCTACGGCACCCGAGCCGGTCGAAGGTCCTGCGGGACTACACCGAGGATCGCGGCGAGCCCGCGCGCATGGGTACCCGAGAGACCGAAGCCGTCTCCTAGTCGCGAGGTCCTTCTACCGGCGGGTTCACAGTGTCGGCATTGATGTCGACCCGAGCCTCGGACCGCGTCTGGATCGACTCGAGGTGGTCGTCCGACAGGATTGCATCGATGCACGCCTGCGAGCCGCCGACGTAGGTCTCGGGCAAATCTATCTCGGTCGCCGCACACCAGGCGTGGTCATCGGGCCACCATAGGTTGGGGCTCTGCCATATCCGACCCCACTGAAACGACGTCACCGCGTCGAGTGGGCCACGATACAGGAAGTACGACCGTTCCGGCAGTGTTACGCGCGGGACCTCGCGATAGCGTTTGGCGTCGAAGAAGGCGCTGCCGTATCCTTCCCAGACACAAAACCAGCAGACATCCGGGGTTGTCGTGAAAGGCCGCAGCACGCTCGCGAGCCGCTCAGCGTCCTCGCGCGGTAGAAGCCCTTCCCGGGGCGGATGGTCCCATTCCGGAGAGTCGTTCGGGCCTTGTGGATTTGCGATCCGGTCAAACTGCATTTCCGGGTGCACCGTCCGCCCGTTCCATGAAGCCACTGTCGACCATCGAATGCGCTCCGTAACGCCTTGTCGGTCGCGTGTCACCGGATGGAAGATGCGCGCGTAGG
>VBIS01000073.1 GCA_005880605.1 Chloroflexota bacterium | reverse complement strand
CGTGCGAATGGCGCGCATTACGCGCGTGGTCGTGCCGCTGATCCCTTCGAGACGCGGCGCCGACACGGGCAGCACGATCTCTTCCTCCGGGTGGCCACCGGCCGCGATCACCGCATTGCTGCCAAGCGAGATGGCGAGGTAGGAGACGACCCGCAGCGTGTGATCGACGTCGAGACCGCCCAGCACTTCGTCCGCCGGCCGGCCGGCCCTTAGTTGCTGGCTGGCCCAACGATCGAGCGCGGTCCGGTGCCGTTCGCGCGCCTCTTCGACCGCGCGAAGATCCGGGGGCGCGCCGCCGGTCAGCACGTCCGCACTTGAACGGATGGCCGCCACCGTGGCCGTCATGAGGTGATCGGTTGCCTCGATGCCCGGCGGCGTGGCGTTGCGCGCCTGCTCAAACGGGTGGTCCACGATGTCGACCATCCGTTGTAGCTCGATAAGGAGCTGGACGAAGGCGCGGTCACGCCGTGTGGGCCCCGCGGGGCGCTTCGCGGTAGCGCCAAATTCCTGTCGCGCCGCGGCCTCGGTCCGACGCGCCGCCTCCAGCAGCGGCGGCAGATCCCGATCGGCGGCGCCGCGTCCAAGTCCCTCGACCAGCTTGGCGACGCTGAGGCAAGCCTTGGCCGCCGACTTGTGCAACATGACGTGCTCGAAACGTGGCCAGAGCCAGACCGCGGCCAGGGTCGCGAGAACACCGGCGAAGGTCCACCCGGCAATGCGCGCGGGCACCGCGCTCGCCGGGGCCGGAACCGAGATCGAGATCACGAACGCCAGCAGCAAGCCGGTTTGCGCGGCGGCGATGTAGCCGCCGAAGAGGCTGGCGAACGAAATCGCAAAGCCGACCAGCAGCATCATGGCACCGGCGAGGGCAACGTTCTCCGAGACCACGGTGCCGAGCGCGATCAACCCCGCCCCCACCAGCGTCGCGCCGAGATAGGCCAGCGCCCGCGGCCGGCGCAGCCCGCCGAAATCCGACATCACCAGCAACGCAAAGCCGCCGAAGACGATGAAGATGACGTTCTGGCTGTCGTGGAGGAGCAGCTGCCCAAAGGCGAAGGCGAGAGGGATCACGATGGCGGCGCGCGCGGCGCGTCGCAAGGCCGCCAGGCCCGGATCGCGCGGCGCCTTGAACGCAGCGGGTCGCCGGCTGGGCGCCGGAGTTTCGACCGGCGCCGTCACGCTTCCGCTTGCCATCTTCTATTCCTACACCACTCGTCGGGGGTTGCACTCACTCGAAAGTACGACGTCCCAACCACGGCCAAACGGGTAGAGTCGAAACATGACCGGTCTGTGGGCGGTCCTGATCACGACCTTCCTGGCGTCAGCCGTGGAGGCGATCGAGATGGTGACCATCGTGGTCGGTGTGGGCGCAACTCGTGGTTGGCGCTCGACGCTGATCGGCGCTGCTTCGGGTTTCGGCGTCTTGGCGGTGGTCGTGGCGATTCTGGGTGCCGCCCTCAGTGTCGTTCCGATCGGTCCGCTTCGCCTGGTGATCGGCGCGTTGCTGCTCGTATTCGGCCTGCAATGGTTCCGCAAAGGCATCATGCGGGTCGCGGCCCGTGGGCTCGCCGGTATCGGTGGTCAGGACCCGCATGAAACCGCAGAGTGGACAGGCCCGGGCATGGACTGGACCGCCTGGTTTCTATCCTTTAAAGGAGTCGTGCTGGAGGGGCTCGAGGTGGCCATCATCGTCGTCAGCTTTGGGGCGGGCGCGAACCAGTTGGGGGCGGCGGTGATCGGCGGCGTGGGAGCAATCATCGTCGTCGGTGGCATCGGGCTTGCCCTCCACCAGACTGTTCGACGGATTCCGCGCAGCCTCCTTCAGCTGATCGTCGGTGTCCTTCTCACGACCTTCGGCACCTTCTGGGCGCTCGAGGGTCTCGGGGTCGCGTGGCCTGGCGCTGACGCGTCCATCCCCGGGCTGCTGGTTCTGTACGGGGCGACGGCGCTCTTCTACATCTCCCTGGAACGGAACCGGGCCCTCGGCCTGCGTCCGGCGGCCTAGCCGATGCCCCCGCCCTTTTCCTGGATCGTCGCGGTGGTTCGCTTCTTGTACGACTTCATCGTCGGCGATGACTGGACGGTGGCGGCCGCCGTCGGCATCGGCCTCATCCTCACTGCGGTGCTCAACGTGAATCACATCCTCGCGTGGTGGCTGATTCCGGTAATCGTAGTGCTGATGCTCGGTGTCAGCCTGCGGCGCGCGAGCAACCGGCTGCGGTGAGCGTCATCGCCGTCGTCGGGCTGGCGACCATGGGCATGAACCTTGCCCGCAACCTGGCTCATCACGGCTTCGCCGTCTCCCTGTACAACCGCACGACAGCTCGCGTCGATGACTTCATGAAGCAGTACGGGACCGAAGGCGCCTTCACGCCTGCCCGCAGCCCGCAGGAGCTGGTCGCGCAACTGGAGAAGCCGCGCCGGATCTTGATGATGGTCAAGGCCGGGCCGCCGGTTGACGAGACCATCGATCACCTGGCGCCGCACCTCGACGCGGGCGACATCCTGATCGACGGGGGCAACTCCTACTTTCTCGACACCGTACGTCGCGGCAAGGCCGTGGAAGCCAAGGGGCTTCGCTTCATCGGCACCGGCGTGTCGGGCGGAGAGGAGGGGGCGTTACTCGGGCCGAGCATCATGCCGGGCGGCGCGCGGGACGCATACACGCAAGTGGAGCCGATGCTGACCCAGATCAGCGCCCACGTGGATGGCGAACCATGCTGTACCTACATCGGCCCTGGCGGAGCGGGCCACTACGTGAAGATGGTCCACAACGGCATCGAGTACGCGGACATCCAGCTGATCGCGGAGGCCTACGACCTGCTGAGTCACGCGCTCAACCTGGGCGCGGACGAGCTCTCCCGGATTTTTGCCGAGTGGAACAGGGGTGACCTCGAGTCTTACCTGATCCAGATCACGTCCGAGGTCCTGGGCAAGCGGGATCGCGCCACTGGTCGGCCGCTCGTCGACGTCATCCTCGACGAGGCAGAGCAGAAGGGCACCGGCAAGTGGGCGTCGCAATCCGCGCTCGACCTCGGGATCCCGGTGACCGCGATCACCGAGGCCGTCTTTGCTCGATTCCTGTCGGCGCTCAAGGCCGACCGCCAGCACGCCTCTAAGACCCTGGCCGGTCCCAATGGCGCGATACGCACCGCGGCGCCTGCGTCGCTGGTCGACGACGTACGCAGCGCGCTCTACGCCTCGAAAATGGTCGCTTACGCCCAGGGATTCGAGCAGATGCAGGCGGCATCCAACGAGTACTCGTGGGATTTGGAGCTAGGGTCGATCGCCCGCATCTGGCGTGGCGGGTGCATCATCCGCGCCCGCTTCCTCAACCGGATCACGGACGCGTACGCACAAGAGCCCAGCCTCAAGAATCTGCTGCTGGCTCCCTATTTCCGCGATGCGATGGCGTCGGCACAGGGTGCTTGGCGCCGCGTGCTCAGCGTCGCCGTCGAGCGAGGCATTCCGGTGCCGGCCTTCTCGTCGTCGCTGGCGTATTACGACGCCTACCGGCGGGATCGTCTGCCCGCGAACCTGGTGCAGGGCTTACGAGACTACTTTGGTGCGCACAGTTACAAGCGCATCGACCGGGCCGGTTCGTTCCACACGCGCTGGTCACAAGACGGGGAGGAAGTACCGGTCCGGTAGCCTACGCGGGGGCCGCCAGCCACTTTGCAATCAGAAGCGAGGGACGGAAATATGCCGAAGGTGAACAGTTGACCGTCTGGGTGGAGAATCGGCCCGGAATGCTGGGAGAAGTCGGCTCCGCGCTGGGGGCCAAGAAGGTCAACATCGTGGCCTTCATGGCCGCGGTTACCGACGGTCGGGGCACGATCCGGATGATCGTGGACAAGCGCGCGACGGCAAAGAGAGTCTTTGCGCAACATCAGTGGGAAACGACCGAAGAGGAGGTGTTACTGGTCGCGCTTCCGGACAACCCTGGCAGCCTGGGCAGAATCGCCCACAAGCTGCGCGAGGCGAGTGTCAATATCGACTATGCGTATGCCGGGTTGGGACCGACCGCGCGGCGGGTCAACGCCTATTTGGGCGTCTCAGATCTAAAGGTCGCGCTGATCGCCGTCCGCTAGACCTGCGGCTAGCTGGCGGCGCGAAGTTCGGTGAGCAGCGGCGACCCGATCAAGGCATCGGCGGTAGCGCTGTTCGTCGCCAGCGGCACGTTGCAGACATTGCAGATCCGCAGCAGCGTCTGGATATCGGGTTCGTGCGGATGCCGGTAGAGCGGATCGACCATGAAGATCACGCCATCGATCTCGCCCTCGACCACGCGGCTCGCGATCTGGACGTCGCCGCCAAGCGGCCCGGATTCGACATATTCGACCTCGAGCCCAACCTTCTCCTTGAGCAGCTTGCCGGTCGAACTCGTCGCTATCAGCTGAAACTCCGCCAGCCGGTCGCGATTGAACGTCGCAAAGGCCACCAGGTCGGCTTTCTTGCCGTCGTGGGCGACGATCGCCAGTCGAGGGATGCGTGACATGAGGACGCAGTCTACCGTTCCCGGGTTAAACGCAGGTTAAACCTGGGAACGGGCTAAGTCGCTGCCCGCGTGCCACACTTGTTTTGTGGCAGAACAGCCGCCGGCGCTCTTGTTCGATCTCGACGGAACCCTGGTCGACAGCGTCTACCAGCACGTGCTCGCCTGGCACGAGGTCCTCGGCGAGGCTGGGATGGAACTCTCGGTTTGGCGGATCCACCGGCGCATCGGAATGAGCGGCGGCCTCTTCGTCAACGCCTTGCTGCGAGAAACAGGCAAGCGAGTCACGCCGGAGGAGGCCAAGCGGCTTCTGGCGAAACACGCCGAGGCCTTCGTCCGGCGATTGGGTGAGGTCCGCCCCCTTCCCGGCGCCCACGACCTGCTGAGCCGGCTGACCAAGCAAGGCGTACCCTGGGCGATTGCCACCAGCGGCAGCGTCAAGACGGCGGGTCCCTCGATCAAGTTGCTCGGCGTCGAGCCCAAGGTCATCATCACTCGGGACGACGTGGCTCATGCCAAGCCCGACCCCGACCTCTTCCTGGCGGCGGCCGGACGCTTGGGCGTCGACATCACCAACTCGATCGTCTTCGGCGACAGTGTGTGGGACCTGCTGGCGGCGCGGCGAGCCCGGGCGATGGGTGTTGGGTTGCTCTCGGGTGGCTACGGCCGCGAAGAGCTGCAACAGGCCGGTGCCTATCGGGTCTACGAGGACCCGCGTGACCTGCTGGTGCACCTCGACGAAGTCGGCGTGCGAGAACCAGCGGGCTGAGCAGCGAGCCGTTGGCGTCGACGGGGGGCGTCCCGCGAATCTTGTACCTCGGCCCCTTTGCGACCATGGCCGATCGATTCGCCGTGGCGCCGCTGCTGATCCCCATCGCCGTCAGCTTTCACATCTCGGTGGCGGCCGTCACGGCGGTCGCGAGCCTCTACTACCTCGCTTATGGGCTCTTGCCGCCGGCGTACGGCCTGCTGGCGGATCGCTTTGGTCGGGTGCGCGTCATCAGGGCGGCGCTGCTAGGAACCGCCGTCGCCGACGTGCTCTCATCGCTATCGCCGAATCTCACCGCCTTGTTGGTGGCTCGCTTCATCACCGGCGGCATCGCGTGCGGCGTCATGCCCACGACGCTGGTTTATCTCGGGGATCGATTCCCTTTCACCGTCCGGCAGGAGGCGATCAGCAATGTGCTGGTCTTCGTAGCGCTCGGCACCGCGGCCGGCACCCTCGGGGCGGGCCTGACGGCCCACGCCCTGACGTGGCGTGTTTTCTTCCTGATCCCGGGA
>VBIS01000002.1 GCA_005880605.1 Chloroflexota bacterium | reverse complement strand
GGCGGCAAAGAAGAAGACCTCCGCGGCGAGGAAGAGCCAGGTGCCGATCGCGACCAGGCGCCCATCGAGCAGCAGCTCAGCCTCGGCGGCTGCCTCGTAGGGTCGGGTTCTAACCGCCACCGGTCACTCCCACTATGCCGCCAAGATCCGCGACCGGCCGCGCGTTGGGAAGGCCATAATCGTAGGGACCCGCGACGATCACGGGCACACGGTCGAAATTGCGCGCGGGCACCGGGGTCGGCACCTGCCACTCGAGAGACCGCGCATGCCAGGGGTTGGCGAGAGCGGGCCGCGCCACGAAGAACCAGGAGTAGATCAAGTTGGCGGCGAACAATACCATCGAGCCGAACAAGAAATAGGCGGAAATCGTGACCCAGCGGTTGAGGCCGACGAGTGCCGGGTTGTAGGAGGAGACGCGTCGAGGCATGTTCAACAAGCCGACGATGAACAATGGGAAGAAGGTCGAGTTGAAGGCGATGAACATCCACCAGAAGTGGATGCGACCGAGCATGGGGCTCAGCATCTTGCCCGTCATCTTCGGCAGCCAGTAATAGGCGGCGGCCATCAGGGCAAAGATCTCGCCGCCCATGATCGTGTAGTGGAAGTGGGCCATGGAGAAGTAGCTGCCATGGAGCGTCACGTCGGTCGGCACATCCGATAGATAGACGCCGGAGATGCCGCCGATCAGGAAGTTGAAGAGGAACCCCAGGCAGAAAAGCATCGGGACCGTAAACCAGACCCGCGCCCGCCAGAGCGTGCCGAGCGTCACCAAAAAGATGATCCCGGTGGGGATGGAGATCAACTCCGTAGACAGCATGTAGAAGGGGCGCAGCACCGGGGCGATGCCGCTGACGAAGAGATGGTGCTGCCAGACGAACCAGCTGAGCAGCGCCACGCCGAAGAGTCCAACTACCCCGGTTCGGTAGCCCCACAACGGCTTGCGCGCGAAGTGGGGAACGATCTCCATGATGATGCCGAAGGCCGGCAGGATGAAGATGTAGACCTCGGGGTGGCCAAAGAACCAGAAGAGGTTCTCCCAGAGGTAATTGCTCCCACCGTTGGAGGCCACGAAGAACGTGGTGTTGACGGTGCGATCCATGGCCAGCATGATCAACGCCGCTGCGAGAACCGGAGCGGCGAGTAAGCCGAGGATCGAGGTGGTGAAGATGCCCCAGACGAACATCGGCAGGCGGGTCCAGGTCATCCCGGGCGCACGCAGACCGATGATGGTCGCGAGCATGTTCACGCCGGAAGTCACGAGCGCGACCGCGATCAGGGCAAAGCCGACGATGTAGCTGTTCATCCCCTGGCCGGCCTGCTCCGAGAGTGGTGGATAGCCGGTCCAGCCGGTGGGGAACCCGCCCCAGAAGGTGGCGGCGGCGAGAATGATGGCGGCCGGCGGGACGACCCAGAACGACAGTGCCTCCAGCCGGGGGAAGGCCATCCGGCGGGCGCCGATCATGAGCGGCACCAGGTAGTTGCCGAAGGGGCGCAGGCTGGTGCGGATCAACATGGCGCCGATGCCACCAAACAGGAGCATCAACAGAATCGTCACCATGTACTGGATTCCGATCACCTTGTGGTCCAGGCTCAGGCGAAAGAAGCGGCCGATGCCCCGGTTCTCCGCCGGATCGGTGATCGGTATGACCTGCCAGCCGAACAGCCGCTCGAGCGGGTAGTTCAGGAAACCGACACCCGCGAGGAAGGCGACGGTAGCGAGTAGATAACCGAGGATGACCCCGGTGTTCTGGTCATCGGTGAGACCAAATAACGTACCCAGCCAGACGCCCGCGAAGTAGCCGGGGATCGCCAGGAGGATGCCTGCGATTGGATTGTTTGGAATCGCCAGCCGCCGTTCGCTCACAACCATCTTCAGCCCGCCTTTAGTTTTGGTTCCGGGAAGTAATAGGGTGCGTAGCTGGGTACCACCTTGCCGATGGTGTTGAAGTCCGCCTGCTGCCCGGCAATCCAGGTGTCGAAGTCACTCTGGCTGACGACCTGGCCGCTCGAATCGGCCATGTGACCGTGCCACAGGCCGCAGAGCTCGGCGCACCGCACCTGAAAACTCCCGGTTTTCTGCGGCGTCACGTGAAAGATGTTGTCCACGCCCGGGTTGGCATCCGCCTTGACGCCCAACTCGTATGCCCAGAAGGAGTGGATGATGTCGAGCGACGTGACGTGCAGCTCGACGGGACGATCGAGCGGCAGGTACAGGTGGGTGGTTTCGACTCCGCCATAGTCGCCATATCGGTAGGTGAAATACCACTGCTGCGCGATCACCTGGACATGCAACTCTGAGCCGCTGCCACCAGCGGTGCCGCTACCGGTTTGACCCCCCGATTGACCGATTGCGCGGCCCGGCTGGCCTACGGCCTGGGCGACGTTCTCGCTGGACAGCGTCGCGATCCCGACGACCGCCAGGAAGAGCACGAGGATGGCGCTGATCGCCACCCAGGCGATCTGGACCGGGGTATTGCCGAGCATCGGCGGCCCATCGACGAGCTCCGGGACGGTGCGCCTGAAATAGATGGCCGCGTAGAGGATCATCATCACTACGCCGATGAAGACCGGGGTGGCGAGCACGGTCAGGAGCTTGAGGGTGCTCGCCTGGTCCTGCCCCTGGATCGACTGGTCGTAGGGTGGATAGTTGAGCTGCAGCGCGGCGACGATGCCAAACGCAGAGAGGATCACCCAGATGATCAGGAGTCGCACCATGTGCGGTCGATCGGCTTCCGCGATACGGAAAACTCTCATAGCTAGGTGACGATCAGCTCGCCGCCCATGTAGCCGATCGTCGACATCGGCCCACCGTTACCAAACAGGGTGCCGGCCGCGCAGGGAACAAAGCATTGCCAGCGATAGATGCCAGGCCCTTTGGTTTTAAAAGAGAAGGTGATGATGTTCTGGGTTCCGGGCGGCGCGGTGTCACCAACCCCGAGCAGGGGCACGAAGACGCCAAGATCGGGGATGGCGAAGGTGTGGGCCGCCATGGTTGGATCGATCGAATCCATATCGCCTTCCTGCGGATTGCCCTTGTCGTCGAAGTACTTGACGTGCATCGTGCCGCCCTCGATGCCAAAGACTTTGCCCCAGAACGGATTGCGCAAACCGCTCGCGCCGTCCTCCTGATCGATCTGCACCTGGATGGTCGAGTTGGCCGGCACATGCCAGGTGGTGGTCGGCAGATAGCCGACCCAGTCGGGGTGCGGATCGTTCGGTCGCGGCCACTCGACGGCGTCGCTGAGGGCGGCCACGGTTTCGAGGTGGAGCTTGGTGGTGGTGCCCGCGAGCGGGCCCGGCTGCCGGAGCATGAACAGACCGACGAAGGCCACGATCGCGATGACGACGATTACCACCCCCGCGGCGACCAACGAGACCCTTCGGAGCATCGGTCCACCTCATGACAAGCGCGGTCTACGTCCCCGTCGCTAAGTCTGACGGCCCGATCACGACTTGGAAAGGGATCGGGGATTACAAAACTGTCAGAAAGACCGGGTCGCGCCTTGTTGATGGTTGTCTGAATCCAAGCCGCCGTGGCACAATCCGCGCATGGCCGTCGTCGAGGAAGAGCCGGAACCCGGAGCGGGCCCAGCCGTGGTCATCATCACGGTGATCGTGCTGATCATCCTTATCGCCGTGCTCTTCTACGGGCTCGCCGTTCAGCATTGGTTCGGCTTCGACCAGCTGGCGCCGGTGGGCGCTGAGCCATCGGTGACGCCTAGCCCGAGTGCGTCGGCATCGGCGTCGGCGTCGGCGAGCCCTTAGCCCCTTCCCCGACACCGACCGCGAGTGGGAGGGAGATGGTTAGTTCGGTTCCCTTCCCCACGTCGCTGCGGACGCTGAGCGTGCCGCCATGCGCCTCGGCGATCGTCTTGACGATCGGCAGGCCGAGGCCGAGCCCCTCGCTGTCGCGTGCGCGGCTGATATCCGAGCGAGCAAATCGCTCGAAGATGCGGTCAAGGTCTCCCCGCTCGATGCCCGAGCCCGAGTCGGCCACCGTGATCTCGACCTTATGATTGCGGCGCACCGAAAGCTCGATCCAATCATCCGGCGTCGTGTGCTTGACGGCGTTCTC
The DNA here is from genome assembly GCA_005880605.1 of Chloroflexota bacterium. Classification (GTDB taxonomy): domain Bacteria; phylum Chloroflexota; class Dormibacteria; order CF-121; family CF-121; genus CF-13. The sequence continues at coordinate 2,873 of VBIS01000002.1, read as the reverse complement.
AACCAGGGCGTCGATGGCCAGGGCCAGCCGGTCGGCATCGGCGTCGACCATCGCCTCGTCGGTCGTCCCCAGCCGCCACTGCCTCGGTGTCGGCGACCAGCGCTGTAACGCGCTGACGAGCACCGGCTCGACCTCGATCGGTTTCTTGTGAAGGAAATCGGGGTCGTCCGCGGCGGCCAGCAAGAGAAGCCGATCCGAAAGCCGTCGAAGACGCATCAACTCGTCGAGGACCACCCGGGCGTCGGCCGCCATCCTGGTTGGGTCACCCGAGCGCTGCAGCAGCTCAGCATGACCGATGGCGACCGTGATCGGGGTGCGCAGTTCGTGTGAGGCGTTCTGAATGAAGCGGCGCTCGCGCTCGAGCAACCGAAGGTTGGCGTCCGAGACACGTTTCATCTGCTCCATCACCGAGAGGCGACGCCGCGCGTGCCAGACCATGGCCAGGAACATTGCCGACATCAGCGGGACCTCGGTGATCTCGTCCAACGGCTGGGCGCCGCTCGCGATGTCGACGGCGAGCAGGACCGTGGTGGCGAGGATGATCACCCCCAGCAGGACCAGCGTCGACCGCATGCGCCAGACCCGGAAGCCGTAGAGGATCGTCAGGCTGACCCAGATGAAGTGGAAGGGAACGGTCTCCCACTCGGCGAAGACAAACATCGCGGCCAGGTTCACAAGGGCAAAGATGCCCCAGGCGACGTCGATCCAGAGGAAGCCGCGATTCCGCCAGGGCCAGCGGTCAGGCCGCGTCAATCCGATATCCCTCGCCGCGAACCGTCTTGATGGCCTCCCCGCCGATCTTGGCGCGGAGCCGGCGGACGTAGACGTCGACCACATTGGATCCGGGATCGAACCGATAGCCCCAGACGGTCTCGAGCAAGCGCTCCTTGCTGACGGTGTCGCCCGCGCTGGACATCAACTCGCGTAACAGGAGGAACTCCCGCTCCGCCAGCAGCACCCGTCCCGACTCGGTCTGGACCTGGTGGGCGATCAGGTCGAGGGTCAGCGGACCGGCGGTCAAGCGGGTGCGCGCCGAGCGGGCGTCGCGCAGGCGAACCCGGACCCTGGCGAGCAACTCTTCAAAGGAAAAGGGCTTGACCAGGTAGTCGTCGGCGCCCGCTTCGAGGGAGGCGACCTTGGATGGGGTATCGCCGAGCGCGGAGAGCACGATAACCGGCTGGCCCCGATGCTGGTGGATGAGACGGCGGAGGACCTCGATGCCGCCGAGGTCGGGCAGGAGGAGGTCGAGGATGATCAGGTCGTAGGGCGGCCCGAGCGCCGCCTTGAGGCCGGCGTCCCCATCCGGCGCCAGGTCGACCGTAAAGCCTTCCCCGCGCAGCCCGCGCGAGACGAAATTGCGGATGCCAGGCTCGTCATCTATAAAAAGGATGCGAGCGCCTGCCTGGGCCGTCGCCATCATGCCGCCGCGCTCTCGAGGAAGCGGACGTCGTGGGCCAGCAGGTCAGGCTCGATGGCCCCGTCCCACCCGGCGCGCTGAAACCCATTCTTATCGACGAGGTAGACAACGGTGCTGTGAAGGACGTTGTCCGATGTGCCCTGGACGGCGATGCCGTAGTCCTTCCAGACGGCGGCCAGCTGGTCCGGCGTGCCCACCAGCCAGTGCCAGTCGCCGCTCCAACGATGGGTCGCCGCGAACGCGCGCTCGCTGTCCGGCGTATCGGTCGCCGGGGCCACGCTGACTACCAGCAGAGTCAGCCTGGCGGCCGGCCCGAGCGCCCGCTGGGCCTGACCGAGCTGGTCACCGGCCAGGGGGCAGAGCTGCTTGCAGTGCGAGTCGAGGAAGGTGATCGCCAGCACCCGGCCGCGGAGCGCCGACACCGACACGGGTTTGCCGTCCTGGTCAGGCAGGGTGAAGTCCGAGGCTGGGATCGACTTGGGCGGAATCACGATGTCGGCTCGGAGACCCGACGGCGCGGGCGCCGACCCGGCCGTCGCCGCCAGTCGTGGCGACACGACTCGCACTACCAGCAGCGCGAGCAGCAGGAGCGTGGCCAGCGCCGACAACGACAGCCAGGTGAGCGGTCTGCCCAGCATCCCCATCCAGGTCCCCGCCCCAGCTTACTCAGTACCAGGCGGGGGGCGAGGTCGCGGTCAGGTCGACGCCCTGGGTGACCTGCACCGGCACCGGCGTGGCGGGGAGAGACGGAACGGTGACGGATGACGCGGACCCGCCCGCCGATGGCGCATCGGATGGGGTTGTGGTCGCCGTGGGCGATGGCGTTGCGACCGCCGGCACGGCCAGCCACCAGAGCTCGAAGTGCCCCGCCGCCCCGCTGGGGGCGAAGTAGGCAAGCGCCTGACCGTCAGGCGACCAGGCCGGCGCTGCGAACAGCGCGCCCTCCACCAGGACCCGAGCCGGGCCGAGGGCGGTGCCGTTGAAGGACGCCACCTCGAGCTTCGCGGTCTGTTTCCCCTCCCGGCAGATCATGGCGAGCTGTGTGCCATCGGGTGAGAGAGCGGGCTCGCTGCAATCATCCGCCAGGTTGGTCAATGGCTTGCCAACCAGGTCGCCGGCACGGCTTTGTAGCCGAATCTGGGAATGCACCACGGTCGATGGATCGATCGAATGCTGAACGTAGAGAAGGGCGCTGCCGGCAAGCGGGACCGGTGTCACGTCACCGCCCGTATACCAGTACGGATTGGTACGACGCCGCGCCTGGGATTGCGACCCATTCAAGGGCATGCTCCAGATGGAGAGATCGTCGCCGGGCGCGCCGTCAACGTGTTTGGGGCCGTCATAGCTGTAGACGAGCGTCGAACCGTCGGGCGACACGCGCGGATAAAAAGCCCAGTGGTTGTACTCCACGATCTTCGACGCATTGTTGGTCAGGCGTTTGACGATATGACCGTTG
>VBIS01000298.1 GCA_005880605.1 Chloroflexota bacterium | reverse complement strand
TCAAGATCGCGGCCCGTGAGGGCCCGACCAGGCGCAAGCCGAGGATGAAGGTCAGCACCGGGATCGTGGTCCCAAGTACCGCGAAGCTTCCGATCAACGCGAGGCGGGGAGCGGTCCACGCGACCGCGAGCTGGCTGGTAGCGGCGGCGTAGATCCCCCAAACCACCGCCGCCGCGGTCATGATCGTGGCCGTGGCGGAAACGGGTGGAAGCCCGGGGAGTAGGCGGCTTCCATAGAGGATGTAGCCGGAATAGAAGGCGGCTGATCCCAGACCAAGCACGATGCCGAGCATCGAACCGCCGCGTAGTTGCGCACCGACCACGAGCATGGTGCCAACGAACGCGATCCCGACGGCGGCCAGCTTCGTCCAACCAAGGGGTTCACGAAAGAGCAGCGCGGCCAGCAGGGTGACCGCAACCGGAAATGTGTACAGCAAAAGCGCGTTGGTTGACGCCGGGATGTAATGAAGCGCGTTGAAATAACTCCCCGACTGGCCGACGTACCCGGCCCCGCCCATGATGGCGAGCCCGAGCAGACTGCGCCGCGGCGGGACGGGCTGCCGAATCACCATCGCTGCCAGCCAGAGCAGCAGCGCCGCGAGCGCGAACCGATAGCTCAGCAGCTGTGGAGTGGTGAGCCCGAGGCGGTAGGCGAGCTTGCCGAACACGCCCAGCGTGCCGAAGCAGACCGCGGAACCGATGACGAGCGCCACGCCCATGGCGTTTCGATTGGGCGCGGCGGCTGGCACCCCGCCATTGTATGGACGAAGGCCCTTCCCGTTCCCACCGCCACCGAGGAAGGTGTTATCCTCCGGGGCCAAGATGGCGCCGTTGATGCTCACACTTCCACCACCCTGAACGTAAATGAGGTGACTGCCAATGCCGATCTGCAGCGCGCAGGCGTTGCTGGCACATCCGGCCGCCGCGAGCTTGGTCGGGTCGGTGAAGTTCCAGGTCGAGGAGGGGTTTGGATGGTTTGGGTCCACGTAGACGGAGACGGCGTGATACTTCTGAGACGAGCTGATATATAAGTTCGAGCCTGATTGCACCTGGAGCTGATTATCGGCGCCCGCACCGGTGCTGCTGACGGTGCAATAGTAGTTCAAACTTCCGGTGGGGTTTACGTTCGTGCAAGAGGTGCCCGAGCTCGCGTCAGATCCAGCCGGATAGAAGACGAGGAGCACGCCAAAGTCGTTATCGCTGGTGCAGTGGAATTGACGCTTGGCAATACGCTCAAATAACAGTCGCCCGTGATTGTCGTTCCACCCGAGGTGGTTAGGAGGCCGCTGCCGGGGGCGCTTCCCTCGAAGAAGTAGACGCCGGGTTCAAGCAGCAGCGTGTTCGCGTTTCCGGAAACCGACACGGAGCTATACCGTGGCCCCCAGGGCTGGGTTGGATCGGAGCTCCGGGTCGGCACAAGGATTTCGGTACCACTCACCGAGATCGGCCCCACGACCGCCGGGCACGCCACCGACAGGCAAGGATCCTGCGGCAGGTGAACGTTGGGGGGGAAGAGGTAGCCGCTCAATGCCTTATACGTCGAGGTTCCGAGACCCCCCGGGCAGCTTCCCTCGCCAATCGAGGCCGCGGTATTGATAGCGGTCGTCCCCGCGATCACCGTGTACTCCCAGATATCGCCACCCCAGTTAGCTGGCGTCGGCGGCGTGACGCAGGTGAACGTGACGGTGGAACTCGCCATCCCGCCTCCTCCGACGGTGGTGACGCTACCGTTCACCCCAATCCGCTTGTTGGTACTGAGGGTGTTGTTGTTGCCGTTCGTGATGTCGGCGGTGTCGTTGTGCTTGAACTCGAACATCGCGTATGGGATTGCGTGGTTGAGCGCAATCGTTGACACGGCGACATTGACAGACCATCCGCCTGGCGACACCAGTAGCGGATACTTCTGGATCAGTGTCATCGAGATGTAGGATTCGGGCTCCGTGGTCCCGGCATAGCTGAACGGCGTTCTCACGCTCAGCGTGTAGACGCCGGAGCGGTCGACCCAGTTGAGGCAGCATGGACTCACGCCGGCGTTGCTCGGGTTATAGGGCCCGCGGGGCGTCGTCGACGAGTTGCAGCCGATTCCGCTGCATGGGTTGGTCGTGAGGTGGTGGCCGACGCTGTAGTTGTTCGAGAAGTCGATGCCCAGCGATCGTTCGACCGCATAAATCGCATCGTCCTCGCCGGTCCCTGACTGATCGGCGCCGGCGCCCGGACCAATATCGAGCGCGCCGGTCAGGGCGGCGCCATCCAGGGCGTTCTGCAAGGTGCGCTGGTCCATCAGGATGCGGCCACCGTCAATCGCCAGGGCCACGATGCCGAAGATGGCGACCGATGCCACCGCAAAGATGACGAGCACCTGGCCACGTTCGAAGCGCCGGCGAATGTTGAGCAGCATCTCAGAACTCCGTCTCCATACTCGACGTCGCGCGGACGTAGATGGTCCCAACGATGGCTCGGACCATGGGCGTCGTGGCATCGAACCGGTAGATGACCGAGACTTTGATGAACTTTGGCAGCGTGCCGAAGTTCGAGCGGTCGATGAAGATGTATGCCTGACCGTTCGGCGGCTGGTAGCAGGACGTCAGCGACACCGGCGGTGTGACGGTGCCACAACCCACGGGCTGCGTGAGCCGGATGGTCTCGGCGTTGGCCCGCTACGTGCCAGGCTGGTGGATGCCACGTAGTAGAAGCCGGCTCGCCCGAAGTCGAGCAGGCCGATCAGCATCATGAAAAACACCGGCACGAGGAGGGCGAATTCGACCATGGCCTGACCGCCGCGGCTGGATCGAATTCTGTGCATGACCATCTTCAGTACCAGGTGAGCATCGTGGTCGATGCTCGCAACGTGATCGTTCCGCCGGTGACCGCGGTCATCAGGAACGTGAGTGGAGTGAAGCTCGCTGTCGCCGTTACCGTGACCGGAGCACGGCCGGGCACACGCGCCGGCGGGCTCGCCGACGTGTTGGCAGCCGGGGAGAAGGTCAGGGTTCCGGTGGCGCAACTGACGGTAACATAGGGCAGTCCTTCCTGATTCCCCGCTGCGCAGGCCACCGTGTCGTCGTATTCGTAGGGGAAGTCGATGACCACCCGGGCCGCCTCCCGGGTCGCGTTTTGCAGGCCAATGTAGGTGTAGAAGGCCCGGGTCAGGTCCACCGCTCCCAGGAAGAGAAGCGTGAGCAGCGGGACGACCAAAGCGAACTCGACCAGGGATTGGCCGTGCTGTCCGCGCGCACGCGAGAAGTCAACTCCCTTGAGCACAGCCACAACCTTAGTGACGCGTTCCTACGTCGACTCTTACGGAAGCCACAGACTCAACTGGTGAGGAGCGTTGTTACTGGATCGGTTCAAGCCGTAACGGAATCGTGACCGTGGCTATTGGACCAGCCCCCTGAAGTACGGCAGAAAAGCGGGATTGTAGTGCTCGTCGATCGTGCCATTCCCGCAAACCGTCATCGTCCAGGCCACGATTTGGCCGACCCCATAGCCTGCACCGTTTCCG
>VBIS01000161.1:32933-34229 GCA_005880605.1 Chloroflexota bacterium | reverse complement strand
CTTGGGGCCATCACTGAGCTTTTGCGATGGATGCCAGGTCGATTCCCTGACCCTGGCGGCCGCCGGCGGAAAAAACCGGAGCCGGACTTCGACCGGATCGCCGGAGTGATAGATGCCCCAGGCCCCCGACAGGTAGCGGTTGATATCGAAGTCCGCCGGGATCGCGTAGGTCTCGGTCATCGGCTCCGCCCTGGTGATCCGTTCCAGCTTGAAGGTCCGCATCTCGCCCACCCCGCGGTCGCGCGCAACCACGTAGCTGCTGTGTCCAATGAGCGAAGGCTCGAGAAAATACGGCTCGATCAGCCGTGGCTTGACGGCGTGATCCGCGCTTGGGTACCAGATACGCACCACCTTGCGACCAGCCCAGCCGAGGGCCACGGTCTGGAGCACCCTGGAATAGACAGGGTTCGGCGGCCGCGCCGCCATCCTTCATCGCTGTGGCGGGACATCAGGCGCACCCCCATCAGCAGCGCCATCGCCTCGCGCAGCGTGAACTTGACCGGCGCGATGAAGTAGTTCGGGTCGATAGCGATCCGTCCGGCCTCCTCGTAGACCGGGACGTTCATCGCCTCCAGCGCCTTGACGTCGCGGTAGGTCGTGCGCGGGTTGACGCCGGTCCGACGGGCGATCTCGCCGGTCGTCAACCCGCGCGGATTGCCCTGAAGGATCGTCTGGATTTTGAGGATGCGCGCACCCCGGTCCCCCTTCTCGAACGAGCCCACTTCGTCGCTCAGTTTAGGCGCTGCTGTCGCGTCGCCGGCTGATTCGGAATAAATTCAGCCCTCGTTCTATAATGGGCGCTGATTTCGCGCTCGCATCTGCCATCGCGCCAGGCACAATTCGCGTGGTTAACGGGGGATTTGTGGCCCTTCGCCTGCTTCATTTCGCTGACCTGCATCTGGACCGGTCCTTCGCGAGCGAGCGCCTCTACGGCGTTGGCGCGCAACGCCGTCGCGGCGACCTGCGCGCCGCCCTGCAGCGGATCGTCGAGCGCGCAAGCCAGGCGAAGGTTGACCTGATCACCTGCGCCGGCGATCTCTTCGAGCAAGATCACGTGACCCGCGACACGGCCGCTTTCCTTACACAGACCCTTGGCAACGCCGGGCTGCCGGTGCTGATCGCCCCCGGCAACGCGGATCCGGCTGTGCCCAGCTCTCCCTACCGGTATCTCCGGTGGCCCGATAACGTCACGATCGCAACCCACAGTGAGTTGCGCCCGTATCGCTATGGTGACGTGCACATCTGGGCGGCCGGCTTCACGGGCCCTGAGGTCGCAGAGGCGCCGCTGCGGGATTT
>VBIS01000161.1:0-32882 GCA_005880605.1 Chloroflexota bacterium | reverse complement strand
CGAGGCACGCACGGGCGGCCCGATGACATATCCGGGTAGTCCCGAACCGTTGGGGTGGAACGAAACCGGGCGGCATTGTACCGCGCTCGTGACCATCGAGGATGATGGCGCGGTGCACGTGTTGCTGGAGGACGTCAATCAGCGCCAGTTCGCCCAAGAGACGATCGATATCACCGGCATGACAAGCCCCGACCAGGTGCGCGACGCGGTCTTTGCGATTCGTGAGGGCAAGCACCTGGAGGGCGCCGTGATCCGGGCGACGCTGGTCGGCGAACGGGCCCGGTCGTTGAACATCGATCCGCAGGCACTGTCGACCGAGTGTAGCGACGGATTCGCCTATCTCGAGTTCCGCGACCAGTCTCGCGTCTCGCACGACCTCGAGGCGGCGACCCAGGAGTTCACCAGCCGCGGAGAAATGGTTCGCAAGCTCGTCGATCACAAGCAGGGATCACGCCAGGAGGAACAGACGGTTGGTCGAGCGCTCCAGCTGGCGCTCGATGCCTTCGACGAATGACGTTTAGCCTGTACGTGGTGAATCGTTCATGCGCCTGACCCGCATCGAGGTCGAAGGCTTCGGCACCCTTCAAGGGATAGATCTCCGCTTCGGTCCCACGATGAACCTCGTCGTTGGCCCCAACGAGGCCGGGAAGTCGACGCTCCAGGAAGCGATCGTGAGCGGCCTGTATGGTCTCGAGACCGGCGACCGGCGATCAGCCATCGCCGAGCGCACCGATCGCTGGCGACCGTGGGAGGGCGGGGGCTTCGGCCTCGCGCTCGAATTCGAGCTGGACGACGGCTCGAGACTACGGGTCGAGCGCGACCTCGACGCCGACTCGGTTCGGGTCCTCGATCTCGCCAGCGGTGCGGAGCTCAACGACCGGTTCGAACGCGACCCCTGGGGTGGACTCCAGGTAGGGCGGCAGTTGCTCGGCATCAGCCGGGACATCTACACCAACACGGCCTGCATCTCGCGCAGCGAGGTGCTGCGTCTCGAGGACGCCGGCAGCATCAAGGAAGCGATCGTGGCGCTGGCGGACTCGGCACACCCGGATCGAACCGCACAAGGGGTACTCGACCGGCTGCGCCAGGAACGAGCCCAGCGCATCGGGAAGCCACGCGGACGTACGGGCCCGCTCCACGACCTTGAAAGCCGACTCTCCGACCTGGAGCGGCAAATCACCGCCGCTCGCCAGGCTCGTAGCGCCGTCGACGAACTGGCGCAGAAGCGCGAGACCGTATCGGCGCTGACCGAGGCGGAGTTGGCCGTCGTCCAGCTGCTTGACGCCGCCGTCCTCGCCTCCCGCCTGGACGAGGCGCGTCATCGGCTCGAGCGCGTCGAGATGTTGGAGAGGGCGATCGGTGACGAGCGGACTCGTCAGGAGGACCACACGCGCTTTGCGATGTTCCCGCTCGACCGTCAGGCGGAGGTCCAGGAGCTGCGCAGCCACCTGCGGGCGACTCGCGAGGCGCAGGAGGACTTCGAGCGTCGTGCCGCGGAGAACGCCGCGCAGGTGCAGCAGCTCGAGGCCGAGCGGGCCAAGCTCGAACAGGACGCGCAAGGTCACCAAACCCGCGCCCGTGGCATCGATGCCGCAGCGCTGGAACAGGAACCGGCGGTCCGTGAACTGCTGAGCTCTCTCAATGTCGCGGATGCCCAGGCCCCGCAGATCCATTTGCGCGCCCAGACGGCGGCCGAAGAGGCGCGGCGGATCGCCGAGCGGCACCCCGGCTTAATCGGCCAGAACCTCGATTGGCCCGCCCGCCAGATGGAGTTCCAGCGCGTCTACTCCGAATGGCGCGAGCGCCATAACGTCGCCACCGAGGCGCGCAGCCGCGCCGGTGCCGAACTCCCGCCGCGGCTGGAGCAGCTCAAGCACGACATCGCGCGTTACAAGGAAGTCCCGGATGTCATCAAGTCGGGCCAGCAGGCCGAGGAGGCAATGCGGCGTGAGGAAGCCATGGCCGAGCGCGCCCGGAGCCGGCAGCGAACCTTCCTCGGCGCCATGCTCGGTGGCCTCCTGCTCACCGCGATGGCGATCCTGGTCGCCTTTCTCGCGCTTCAGGGCGGTATGCCCCTGCCGCTCAGCGGCGTGGCCTTCTTCCTGCTCGGCATGGGCGTGCTGTCCACGGGCATCGGCATCTGGGTCCGCGGCGCCGCCGTCCGGGAGGTCGATCGCCGCCTTCGAGCCAAAGACGAGGCTCGCGTCAAGCGCCGGGAGATCCTGCAACCCTGGGGCGTCCGCAGCTCGGGGGAGCTGCAGCAGGCGCTCGTCGAGCACCTCCAGAAGGTCCGCTACGATGCCACCCGCCTCGAGCTCGATCGCCAGGCCACCGAGTTGGAAGAGCGAGCGCAGATCGCCGGTCGGAGCCTGCGCGAGCTGGTCGGATCCTGGGGGCTACCCCAGCCTGCCCCCAGCGAAGAGGCGGTCGAGGAGACCGCCAGAGACGTGGAATCGCTGGCTCAGGACAGTCAGGCGTGGAACGCCGCCAGCCAGCGCTCGCTGGAGGCGTCGCGCGCCGAGACCGAGATGGACCAGCGCCGGGAATCGTTGCGGCAGCAGCTCCACAGCCTGCTCGACCGGCTCGGGTTCGACCGGCGCGAGGCGCTGGGCGCGGCCCGCGACTTTATCGCCAGTTGCGAGGCCGAGCGCCAGGCGCAGCAGGTTCGCACCCGGATCGAGCAGCTTGACGCCCAGCTGGCGCAACTTCGCGCTCCTGGCGAGCGCTCGACCGCCGAACGTGCGAAGGCTGACGATTACGCCCGGCAATTAGCGGCGATCTACGCGCGGTCCGGGATCACCGATCCCGATATGGAGGCTGGGGCTGTGGCCTGGGAAGCCGGCGTCAGTCACGCCGAGGCCTACCGGACGTCGAGCGTTCGACTGGCAGAGTTGGAATCGCAGCGCGGCGGCGTGACGGCGGACGAAGCGGGGTCGCTGCGTCAGCTGGTCGACGACCTCACCCGCCAGCTAGGCGAGGTGGGCGCCAACGTCGACCCGGTCCGTGCGGCCGAATTCGCGGCGCTTCCCCTGGCCGAGCTCGAGCGGCAGCGCGACCAACACCGCAGCGTCAAGGAGCGAGCCCAAGAGGAACGGGCCCGCGCCGAGGAGCTTCTGAACGACCGGCTATCCCAGATCGGCGATGTCGCCTCCCTCGAGGAGGAGATCGCCACCGTCCGCGAGCAGCTGCAGGAGCTGGAGGCCGAGGCCCACGCCTACGACCTCGCCATCGAAACTCTGGAGGCGGCGTCGAAATCCGTGCGTCGAGCTGTCATCCCCCGCCTCAAGTCGGCCCTACAGGGCCAGCTCTCCCCCATCACGAACGGCCGCTACCGGGATGTGCGGATCGGGGAAGATCTCGCGCTCTCGGTCAAGACGCAGGATCAACGAGGATATAAAGACGTCGATAACCTCAGTCTTGGGACCCGTTCGTTGATCTACTTGCTCGAGCGCCTGGCGCTGGCCCGGATCATCGGCGGAAACGCGGAGCCGCCGCCATTGCTGCTCGACGAAGCGCTGGTGCACGCCGATCGCCGCCGGCTGCGGGCGGCGATGGACGAGCTGGGCCGCCTCGACCACCAGGTCATCCTCTTTTCGAAGGATGAGGCGCTCGCCGACCGCGCCGAGAAGAACGAGGACTGGACCATCATCCGGCTGCCGGGACCATCTCTCGTGCCAGCCTCCGCCGAGGGAGCGCCGGCCAACGGGTCGAGCCCCGACCAGGTCGAAGAAGAAGTCTCCACCTAACCGCGCTGATCTGCAAAGTCGGGGGAAGTTGCGACAGACAGCTGTCAAAACGGGGGTTTAGGCTCGCGTCATGGGCAATGTCATTCCGTGGTCGCAGATCCATCCGAGCATTACAAGTCAAGAGCCCTTTGTCGCGGTCGTCATCATCGATCCCCAGCGCCAGATCTGCGTCAGCGAAATGATTCCCTTCGAGGTGGAATCGCTCGCCAACGCGGACGTGGCTGCTCCAGAAGTGATCGCGGCTGCGCAAGCGGCAGCGGCGAAGGTCGCCAGCGGCTATCGGGCCCGTCGCAAGCAGACCCCCGACCCGGACCTCCCGGGCGAAGCGGCGACGGATAGGCCCGGCTCCCTGCGCGTGCTCAACGGCGGGAAGCGCTAAATGCGCAGGCGCGCTTCGAGGCGGGCTTTCACTGCTGGCCACTCACTCTCGATCACCGAGAAGATCACCGTGTCACGGTAGCTCCCATCGGGACGGATCCGCTGATTGCGCAGCATTCCTTCGTATTTGGCGCCCAGCTTCTTGATGGCGGCCTGCGAGTGGAGGTTGCGGATGTCGGTCTTGAGGGCCACCCGGATGGCGCCCCAGTCCTCGAACGCGTGGCGCATCAATAAATACTTCGCCTCGGGATTGACGACACCACCCCAGGTGTCCGGCGCGTACCAGGTCCAGCCGATCTCGACGTTTCGGTCATCCTCGTGGACTTCCAGGTACCGCGTGCTGCCCACCAGGCGGCCGGTTGCGACATGGATCACCACGAACGGATACTCACGGCCCGTCGCTTCCGCCTGCATGGCTGTCTGCAGCCACCCCTCCATCACGGCGGGGTCCAGCGGACGGCTCGGCATCCACTCCCAGATTTCGGCGGCGCGCCCCGCTTCGAGCAGCGCGAGCGCATGTGCCGGACGCATCGGCTCGAGCCGGATGTGCTTCCCGGTCAACGTGATTGGTCCAAGCGAGGGCATCGAGGCGAATAAAGCTAGAAGGGCCGCGCCACCATGAGAAAGACGACGACCACCAGTAACAGCCAGGCCACCAGCTGTACGGTCATGGCGGCGCCGGCGACGGTCCCGGACGTCTCTCCGGTGGCGCTGCGGGCCCGGCGCAGGTTGGGCGCGAGAAACGCTCCGTCCAGTCCCATGGCCGCCACGAAGAGCAGGACGCCAAGCAGGAGCCAACCCGTAAACAACTTGAAGCGCCCGATCCACAACAGCAGGCCGGTGACTAGCACCAGCGCCGAGCCGACGTAGACCATCACCACCTGGACGCGCCAGGCGAACTGGTAGAGCGCGTGCTGGGCCAGGTCGGCGGCGCGCCCCGCCATCGGCCGCAGCAAGACGTGGCTGGTCACGCCCCCGAGGAGGAAGATGGCACCGAACACGTGCAGCGTTTTCAGCACCACCACGTCAGCAGCATACCGGTACGCCGCCTTCTCAACGCCGGAGGCGGCTAGGTTACCGCTGGCTCCCGTTTATAGTTGCTCCGTGCCAGACGACCCGCGCGGGCAGGCCGAGGTCCTCATACCCAGCGCGTGGCTTCTGCCGAACCTCAGCCTTGATGCCGTTCGCGCCCTGCAGCGCGGCGATACGAGCTCCGATCTCGAGAAGGGAGATCTCCGGCTCGCCGGGGTCGAGGTGCTGATCGCCCGCAACTGGGTGAAGGAAGAGTTTTGGCCGCGCATCCAGGACGCGGTACAAAAAGGGTATGCGGCGGAAAAGACCTACACCTTCATGCGCGCGCACGCCGACCGGCGAGGCAGCCGGCGCCCAAAGAAGTAAGCGCTCCGCTCCTCGACGCCGGCGCTGAGGCCGGCGGATGAACCCGATTGGCTCGATCGCCACTCTGAGCGGCGACCTCTTGATCGGCGTCATCGCGGGGCTGGTTTTCATCGAGGAAACCGGGATCCCGGTCCCCTTCGCGCCCGGCGATCTGCTCCTGATCATCGCGGGGATCGCGATCGCCAGCGACACGGTGGAACCAATTCCGATGGTCGCCGCGCTCCTTCCCGCTACCGTGGTCGGTGCCACCATCGGCCGGGAAGTCTTTTCGGCGGTTGGCCGGCCGGCGCTGATGAAAGCGGCAGACACGCTGGGATTCCGCCCGGGGTTGGAACGCGCGACGCATCTGTTGCGGCGTCGGGGAGCGCTGGCGGTCTTCATCGGGCGGCTGATTCCCGGACTTCGGATCAGCACCACCCAGGTAGCGGGCGTCAGCAAAGTGCCCCGCCTGACCTTTGTTGCCGGCCTGATCCCCTCGGTGATCATCTACATCGGGTTCTTCGTCGGACTCGGGGCGCTCGCCGGCCAGCCTGCGGTCCGGCTCTTCCACCGGGCCGAGCATCGATTTTTTGTCGTTGCCGTGACTGTCCTTGCCGCGCTGGCCGTCATCCTGTCGATCCGGTGGCTCGCCCGCCGAGGCGCCCTGTCAGCCCTGGAGCCGATCGTGTTGGGCGTGCGTCGTGACATGGCGGACTCAATCGACGCGGCGATTTTCCGCAGCGGCGAGTGGCGTCAGTATCCGCTCACACGCCGCCTCTGGGCCGGGCTGATCGACCTGGCCATTGTGTTCGCGGTCGCCATTCTGGTCCTGACGGCCGTTTCCGGTCTGGACAACGCCGAGATCGTCCTCGACCCTCAAGGCCTCCTGCTCCTGGCGATCATCGCCCTGGCGTATCGCGTTCCCATCGAGGCGCGCACCGGCCAGACGGTTGGCAAGACGCTGATGGGGATCTCGGTGTACGGACCGGATGGCGGCGTACCCGGCTGGTGGCGCGCGGCCGCTCGCAACCTCGTCGGGGTGGCGGTCGTCACCTGGCCGATCGATGCGGTCCTGCTGCTGCGCAGTCACCGCCAGCGGCTTGGCGATCTTCTCACCACGACCTCCGTTCGTCGGGTGGCTCACTGACCGCGGTTCTGCTGGCACTCGCCGCCAGCCTCAGCTGGGGCGTCGGTGATTTCGTCGGCGGGTTCAAAACCCGGCGCCTGGGCACGCTCGCCGTTCTCTTCATCTCTCAGCCGCCGACGCTCCTGCTGATCGCCGCCGTGGTCATCATTCGCGGCGTTCCCCTGGTGCCCGGTCCCTGGATCGCCGCCGGCGTCGTCGCCGGGCTGGCCGGCCTGGTCGGCCTCTCGGCCGTCTACCGAGGAATGGCCATCGGAGTGGTCGGCGTCGTCTCGACCATTGCGGCGACCGGCCCCGTCATCCCCATCCTGGTTGGTCTGGTGTTGGGTGAACGACCAAGCGTCCTGCAATTCGTGGGCATCCTGGTGACGCTCGCCGGGATCGGGCTCCTGGCTTTCGATCGACGACCACAATCCGGCGGGAAGCTGGTTCCCGGAGTTGGCCTGGCGCTGCTGGCGGCGCTCGCGTTCGGCATCTTCCTGGTAGCGATCAAATATGCGAGCCGACCCGATCCGCTGTGGGGCGTGCTCGCGACCCGAACCGGGAGCGTATCGGCGCTGCTGCTGCTCGGGCTTGCTTTCCGTTCGCGCATCCGGGTGCAGCGCACCGACATGCTACCCCTGCTCACCGTCGGCGTCCTCGACGTATCCGCCGATGTCTTCTTTGCGTTCGCGACCACCATCGGTCTCTTGAGCATCGTCTCGATTCTCTCGTCGCTTTACCCGGTGGCCACCGTTATCCTGGCTCGGATCGTGCTGAAGGAGCGAATGCTGCGGCTGCAGCAGGTCGGGATCGGCCTGGCGCTGGCGGGAGTGCTCCTGATCAGTCTCTGATCGGCTACGGACGGTAGCCGGCGAGCAACTCCAGCACGAGATCGACTTCGCTGGCGGTGTTGTAGTGGGCAGCACCAATGCGTAGCGTGCCACCCTGCTCCGCGAGTCCGAGTCGATTGATCAGCTCGGTCGCATAGTGATCGCTATGCGTGGTGAACACGTAGTGGCTTCCGAGCCACCGGGCTAAGTCCTCGGGACGGTGCGGCGCCCATGTCATCGACACCGTCGGCGCGCGCCGGTCTAACTGCTCCGCGTCGGTAATTCCGTAGATCTGGACACCGCTGATCTGCTGGAGCCCGTCAATCAGTCGTGCCGCGAGCGCCCGCTCGTGGGCCTGGATGCGATCCATGGCGGCTTCCAGCGCGGGACGGGCCATCCGCGGAGCGCCACCCAGGTCCGCCAGGTATTCGAAGGCGCCCAGCAGCCCCGCCAGGCATTCGTGGTTCTGGGTGCCGGTCTCCCATCGGCTCGGGCCTTCATCACTTGCCGGACGAACCTTGTAGGGGCGGAGCCGCTCGAGCAGCTCGCGCCGGCCGTAAAGGATGCCCTGGTGCGGCCCGTAGAACTTGTAGCTCGAGCAGACGAGAAAGTCGCAGTCGATGGCGCGGACGTCGATCGGACCATGCGGGCCGTAGTGAACGGCGTCCACCCAGACCCAGGCGCCCACGGCATGGGCCGCGTGTGAGATCGCTTTCAGGTCGGGGATGGTGCCGACGGCGTTCGAGGCGTGGGTGACCGCGACCAGCCGTGTCCGCGGGCCGAGCTGGCGCTTGAAGTCGTCCATGTCCAGGGTGCACTGGGGAACCGCGATGTCGACGAAGCGCACCACGACCCCTTGCTCCTGAAGCGCCAGCCACGGCGACACGTTGCCATCGTGCTCGAGTCGCGTCACCAGGATCTCGTCGCCCGGGCGCAGCTCGCGCCCGATGGCCCGGCTGACGGCGAAGGTCAGCGTGGTCATGTTGGCGCCGAAGACGATCTCGTCGGCCGACGCCGCGTTGAGGAAGACCGCGGCCGCTCGACGCACCTCGGCGAGCAGGGCCTCCGTCTCCTCGCTGGTGACGAAGGCGCTTCCACGGTTGGCATTCATGGTGCGCCAATACTCCGCGGTGCGGTCGATGACCCGCTGGGGCACCTGCGTACCGGCGGGATTGTCGAGGTAGACGACCGTCTGGCCATCGACTTTGCGGGAGAGCGAGGGAAACTGCCGCCGCACGGATTGCAGGTCCAAGTCGATCGTGGTCGGGGTGGCCATCAGCGTCGCTTAGTCGATGCCTTCACGATTGCTCGAGCCGTCAACAGCGCGACGATCGCGACCATCTGCCCCATCAGGATGATCCGATTGAGGTCGAGGGCCGGCTGCCACCTGACGTCGCCGTCCTTGATCACGAAGGCGCCAACGGGCCGTGAGGAAACACCAAATCCCACCCCGCCAGCCTGCGGATTCTGCTGATCCCCGCCACCACCGGCGCCACCTGAGATTTTCGCGGCGGGAATGATGGTGATCCCATTCTTTTCGTAGGGCGTCCCGAAGACTTCGCTCGCCCGCATCGCACCCTTCGCCTCATTGACGACATCCATGACACGCATCGCAGTCCTCCCTGGGTTGGCCTCTTTGCCGAAAGCAGTCGCCGACGGTCTTCAGCCTAACGGTTGCCGGCTCGGATTGATCGCCGGATCGTCAGCCGTTGGTTAGACGAAGGAACCGCGACTCGATGCCGACCGGTTCGAAACCAAGCCGGCGATAGAACTCCTGCGGCCAGTCGTTGGCGTCGGTAACCAGGAAGACGAAGTCATACGCGCTGGCGGCCTCGAGCGCCGCGCTGACGACGGCCCGGGAGAGGCCACGTCGCCGAAAGGCCTCGAGCGTTTCGACGGTCTCGATCTGTGCGACGTCGCCCTCGGTCCGCAGCTCGCATGATGAGACGATGCCGCCATCGACCAGCGCCCCGAAGTAGCGCGTGTTGATTCGGCTCGCCGTGAGCTCGTGTTTGGCGAGGATCTGTGAGACCAGTCCAGGGGCGCCGGCCCACGGTTGTTGGCGCAACTCGAGCTCACGGGCAGGGCGCAACTGCCTCCACTCGACTTCCCGCACGCCGCTGCTGTCGACCTGCCGACCGAGAGGCCGGCGATGCACCATCACGACGAACCGCTCCACCTTATAGCCGGCCGCCGCAAAAGCCGGCGCGAAGCGGTCCGCGGCGTCCTGGTCGTCGACATTGACGCGGCGGTGTGAGACCCCGGCCCCGCCCTGGATCCGATCCGCCTCGGCGGCGAGCGCCCCCGTGTCGGCGCCATCGACCCGGTCCACGATCAAGAAGTTGAGATCGTGCACCAGGTTGAGCCGACGGTTGATCAGCGCACGGCCCCAGCGAAAGGGAACCACCTGCTCCGCGCCGCGCTCGTCGACCGTGCGTACGAAGGCAATCGCCCGATGCCATGGATCCATCATTTGACCGGGAGTCTAGCGGGCGCTTGTTTTCAGTCGCCCGAAAACCAGACGGGCCAGGGTCGTGATCGCGATGAAGGCCACCACCCCGGCGGCCGGGGCGAGCACGACGGGCCGGGCGAAGTCGGTGCCCGCGAGCAAAGCGTGCAGCACGAAGACCCCGAACATCACATACGAGAGGCGGTGCAGCCATCGCCACGCGGCCGGGTCGAGGTGGTCTCGCAGATAGGCGGTGATCGTGACGAGCAGCAGCAGGTCGAAGCCGATCGTCCCCAAACCGATCGGCAGCGCCGCGTAGGAGACCCGAAAGGGAATGACGAGGTCGAGTGGGCCGATGCGCGCCACGGCGTCGAGCGTCATCGCCAGCACGTGGAGCGCAACAAACGGTACCCAGCACATGGTCAGGAACCGGTGGAGGTTCGAGAGGTCGCGATTGCGCACGGCGCCTTCGAACATGGCACTGCGCAGGGCCTGGCCGGTGAGCAGCGCCGCGGCCATGACAAAGAAGGCGGTGAGCGCCGCCGCGCGCGACGTCAGCCAGAGCAGCTGGTCGAGACTCACGCGGCAGCCGGAAGGCGGTCGTCGCCGTTGCCGGCCACCCGGACGACCGCGTAGCGAACGCCGTGCGACTCGAGAAAAGCCAGACCCGCGGATGCGCCGAGCAACATCGCGCACTTCGCGTAGACCTCCCCACGCAAGGCGCAATCGGTGACAACGGAGACCTCAGCCAGGTCGGTTTTGACCGGCATCCCTGTCTTGGGATCGATCAGGTGATGCATCGACTGGCCCCAGCGACGCCGGGTGGTGCCGCTGGTGCACACCGCGCCGTCTCGCACCGCGACCGCCGAGCGATCGCAGAGTCCGATATGCCAGCCGTCGCCCTCAGGTCCGGTGCCACGTACCCGGATGTCACCGCCGAGATTGCAAAGGGCATCCTCACCGAGCTCGTCGATGAGAAGGTCGGCGAGCGCTCCCTTGGCGATCCCACCCAGATCCAGTGCCGCCCCTGGGGCGAGCGCGACCGATCGGGTCGTCCGGTCGAGGATCAGGACCTCCGGCAGGCCCGGTACGTGCATCGGCTCGATTGAGGCGGGTTGCGTAAGTCCCTGACGGAAGGGGCGGTCGTAGCCGGCGGCGGTGAGCGCGGGAAGGATGGCGGCGTTGACCAAGCCACCGCTCTCCTGGTACGCCCAGAGCGCCGCCTCGAGCATGGCGAACATCTCCGGGCTCACGGGAACATAGCGACCGTCGCCCGCGTTCAGGCGCGCGAGCTCACTGTCCATGACGAATCGCGTGAAGCGCGCTTCTTCCTCGCGCACCCGCTGCTCGCAACGCTCGAGGGCCGCCTGCCCCACCCCAAGGGCCAGCAGCTCGCAAGTTGAGCCCAGCGCGCTGAAGTGTCGAGACGCGTGGTCACGAGACATAGCTCTCACTCTGGACCGTGGCATCGTTCGGCAGCAGCGTGACCGAAGGGTGCAGCGGGGCCTGTGATGGCTTGGGGGAAGTGGCGACCACGCCGCCAGCGAGCAGCGCCAGCAGCAGCGTGCCCAAGGCCGACGCCCACCTCAGCGTCGCGATCGAGGACATATTCCTCTCCCTGCCTGATACAACGCGGCGGTTCATGTCTTTCCGGCGGCCTCGAACCTTACGGTAGGGGCCGGCGCGCGAACCTGGCTGAGATGCTCCTGAGAGGCGGCTGAGTTCGTTACGCCAGGTCGAGTGTGATGCTGTGATACCCGTCGGCGCCGTTGGGCAGCGTGCCCGCGGTCTTCGAAGTCTGTAATGTTCCCTCGCCATCGCGAGCTCGCACGCTGACGCGGTAATGTCCGGCCGGAAGGCTCGTGGTGAGCTGCCAGAAGCGCCAGGCGTTGGCCGCGAATTCGGCCTCCAGGTTGGCCGCCTGCCAGGAACGGCCGCCGTCCCAGCTCAGTTCCACGCCACTGATGCGGCGCGAGCCGGCGAAGGCGATGCCACCGAACTCGATCGACCCGGCCGCCGCCGCCGCCCCATCGGCCGGCCGATCGATGCGCGACATCGTCTTGATGATCGCGCGCTCGTCCCAGCCGTTGTTCTCCCAGTATCCCGGCTGGTCGCTGTTGGAAAAGCGGATCCTCGTTACCCATTTGGGCTGCTTCATACCGTAGTGGCCGGGAAAGAGGAAGCGCGCGGGGAAGCCGTGCTGGGGTGTCAGCGGCGCTCCATTGAGATGGGTCGCGAGCAGGTGGTCGGGGGTCAGCTCGGCCAGCCGGAAGCTCTCGGTGTAGCCGTCGGTGCTTTCCATCAGCATCCAGACGGCATTCGACGGCACCGTGGTCAGGGCAAGAACATCGGTGACGCGTGGGCCCTTCCACATTCCGTTGCTGATGAGCGTGCCGCCAACATCGTTGCTGATGCATTCCAGCGTCAGCTCGAGCGGCTGGGCTGGCATGGCCAACAACTCCTGGTACGTGAGCGACCGAGTCGGGAGGTTGAGCCGCCAGGTCGCACCATCGACCACCGGGTCGCCACCAAGGTTCTTGGAGACGACGTAGAAGTCGTTCACGTTGGTGACCTCACTCGGCGCTCGGCTTCCTTCGCGCATCGCAAGCGCCGTGGTGAAGCGGCGCACGTTGGCATAGCCGATGCCGAGGACGGCGATGCCAACCGCTCCATAAAAGAGGTTGCGCAGCAAGATGCGGCGATCTGCGTTGACGGTGCCGGGCGACGCGAGCCCGTCGAGCACGCGGTCGACGACGGGGATGGTGGCGGCGAGTAACACGACCTCGACCGCGACGCCGATCGCCGAGTCGCCGGGCGAGAAGGCCATGATGGCGACGACGGCGCCGACGACGGCGGCCAGGGCAGTGACGCCCACCACGTAGACACGCGGCAAGAGGCGCGCGCCGAGGAGCGTCGCCGCCGCGTAGAGCGCCACGATCACGACCGTCGCGCCCAGCAGCAGCAACGGCCGGGCAAGCACGCCCAGCGCCTTGAGCATGTTCTCGAACGCCGAAAGTGGCAGCACCTTGAGCAGCAGGAAACCCGCCTGCTCCGGGAGCAACGGCACAGCGAAGAGCGCATGGGCGAGGTAGTCGGCCCCCAGGGCGAGCACGCCGGCCCCAATGCCGGTGATCAGCGGGCGGTGACCGGGCACGGAGTTAGGGCTTGGCCGGCCCGCGGATTCCGATGTAGGCGATGCCCAGTCCAACGATCGCAACCACGATGCCGATGACGAGCCACATGCGCTGGCCGGTCATGAAACTGCCCGGGATCACGCCCGACCCCTGCAGGATCCACACGGCACCGGCCAGCATCCCGATCACGCCCACGACCACCCTGCCGATATGCATGCACGTACACTACGCGCTCGCGTTGCACACTTCGTCGCGCGAACACGAAGTTCGCCAACGCGACGACGCACCGCGCCAACGCGCGGCGGCCTGATGCCCGCTACGCTTCCGCGGCGACGGGCTCGGCGCTAACGGCGAGTTCCTTGCCAGCGCGGCCGCCGGCCTCGACCTTGGCCAGAGCCAGCTGCCCGATGTTGAGCCCCTGGATGGTCGCGAGGTCGCCGAGCGCGCGCAGGAAGTACTGGCGGCGACGCCGCTCCACGACGCGGCCAAGCTCGTGCTCCAGACCCTGGACGCCTTCCACGAAGGAGATGCGGAAGGGATCGGTGATCCGTGCCCGCTGCGGCCCGAGCTCCTCCTGGACGAGCTTCTTGGCATCGCCCGACAGACCTTCATTGCTGACGATCACGCCTTCAGCCGCCTTGATCCGTGAGACCTTGGCGTTGAACGCGTAGGCGTCGGCCAGGTTGAACTCGCGATCCTTCAGCTGGACCAGCACGAGGTCACCGCTGAGGTCGAGAACGATATCGGTGCCCGTCGGGCCGGCCTCGATGATGACCTGCTCGCGGCTGATGCCGAGCTTGGGGAGGATGGCGGTCGCGAGGGTCGTCATCCAGCGACCCTTGTCGTTGAGGGCGGTGGCGCGCTCGGTCGGCATGATGACCTGGTCGACGCGCTCTTCGTTCAGCGGCCGGCCGCAGGCGCACTTCATCCAGTCCGGCGCCATCTTCTGCAGCTTGTTGGGGTCGTCGGTGCGGAGCACCGCGTTGCCGGTGCGCGAGCACACGATCACGTACTCCGACTGGATTAGGCCGAGCTGGCGGAGCTCGCCGAGCCGTCCGGCGACGGCCGTTCCCTGGGCCTCGCCAAGCACTTTCGGCAGATCCGAGACGGTCAGTGATCCGACGCGCTCGAGATCGCGGATGAGGGCCCGGATCTCGGGGGTGGTGAAGGCGGCCATCGCCTGGTTCTCTTCGGCGGTCGCCTCGTTGATCGTTTGGCGCGACTTACGGATGGCGTCGAAGTTGTGGCTGCCCACCGGAGCGAGCACGGGCCATGACGACGGGGTGCCGACCTCCTGGCCGAGCGCCTCCTGGGCGGCGGTCCGAACGCGCTTGAGGAAGTCGGTGCGGATTTTCTCGGTCCCGGCACGGTACGCTACGCCGACTTCGATGAACGCCGGCTTGGCGGCGTGCTCGAGCTCCATGAAATGGACATCGTCCGAGCGCAGCTCGCGAAGGGTGGCGGACCCGGGGCGCCGGACACGCAGCCAGCCGACCACTGGCGCCGATCCCATGAAGAGCTCTCCCTCGTCGGACGCCGACCAACTCTTGGTCACGTCGAACTGGAGGAACTTGTTCAGGAGGTCGAGCGTGAAGCTGATCCCGGCGCTATCGAAGATCGCCTCGCGCGCCCGATAGAGAACGCCCATGAACTCAGGGCCGTTGATGCGGGAGACGATGGTCCAGAACTGGTCGGTGTTGGGGGCGATGTCAAGGCGGCGGACTTCCACAAGCAGCATTGTTTCGGGCTCCTCAGCAAAAAAATTGGATGAACGGCAGCGCCACCGCCACCCTGCGCCTCCCCAAGAGCCGGTAAGCGGCAGTGGCAGCTTAGGGCCGAGCAATCACTCTTGTCAAACCATTTCGCACTCGCAAGTAATGATGGAGCCGATCACCGGCCAGCCGCCAGGGATTGCATACTGTCCCGGTGACGGAGAGGGAACAACTGGCGGCCGCCGGACGAGCCGCCGGCCTTCGGCTGACCGCCCAGGACGTGGCTTACCTGCTGCCGGCCTGGAAGCGGTACCTGGGCCTGGTCGACGAACTGAGAGCGGCAATGGCGCCTGAGGATGGGGATGAGGGCGATTGAGGCGCTGACCAAGGCACCGATGGCCGAGATCGCCCGCTCGCTTCGCCGGCGCACGGTCTCCCCGCTCGAGCTGGTGGACGCCTACAGCCGGCGCATCGAAGCGGCGGGCGGTTTGCACGCCTTTATCACGCTGCCCGGGGAGCGGGCTCGGCGGGAGGCCCGGCGGGCGGAGCGCCGGCTGGCGCGGGGTGAACCTGGAGCGCTGCTGGGCGTGCCGATTGCCGTCAAAGACCTGTTTGCCACCCGCGGCGTGCGCACGACGGCGGGGTCGCGCATCCTTAAGGACTGGGTGCCCTCGCGGGATGCCGCCGTAATCGCCCGACTCCGGGGGGCCGGCGCCATCATCTTCGGGAAGACCAACCTTCACGAGTTCGCCTACGGCGTCAGCAATGCCAATCCCTGGTGGGGGGTCGCCCGCAACCCACATGACCCCAGGCGCAGCCCCGGGGGCTCGAGCGGCGGTTCGGCGATCGCGGTGGTGGCCGGGCTCTGCGCCGGCGCTCTTGGCTCGGACACCGGTGGATCGATCCGGGTCCCGGCCTCCCTCTGTGGGTGCGTCGGGCTGAAGCCCACGTTTGGTCTGATCCCCCTGGAGGGGACGTTTCCCCTGGGCTGGTCGCTCGACCACGCCGGTCCGCTGGCCAGGACGGTGGGCGATGCGGGCCTGCTCCTGGATGTGATGACCGGCATGGACACAGGACGGCGCGCCCGACGAACGGCGACCCGCGGCCTGCGGGTTGGCGTCCTGCGAGGGCCGATTATCCAGAAGGTGCAGCCGCGCATTGCCCAGCAGGTTGATGCCGCGGCCGCCGCGCTGCGACGGCGAGGGCTGCGAGTTCGCGAGATAAGCATTCCCGAGATGGAGTGGACGGTCGCCATGCAGCTGGTCACGCTTCGCGCCGAGGCCAGCGCGGTCCATCGCCGCTGGATCCGCACGCAGCCACGTGCCTACGGCGCTGACGTTCGGACCCGGTTGCAGCTGGGCGCGCTGGTCGCCGGCGCCGACTACGTGCTCGCGCAGCGGATGCGGGGCCGCCTTCGGGCAGCCATGGGACGGGTCTTCCAGGAGGTCGACGTCGTGCTCCTGCCCGCAACGCCGATCACCGCGCCTCTCGTCGGTGAGCGGACGGTGCGTTGGCGCTCCGGCGAGGAGCCGGTCGATGGCGCGCTGGTGCGCTTGACCGCGCCCTTCAACCTCACCGGGCTGCCGGCCTTATCGGTCCCCTTTGGGCGCGCCGCCGGCCTTCCCGTCGGCGTGCAGGTCGTGGGGCAATGGATGGACGAAGCCCGGGTGTTAGCGGTTGGACGCTTGATTGAAGAGCTTGCTGAGGCTTAGTAGATGAAGCCGATCAGCGGAACCGTGCCCGGGGTGACATGGCGGTAGCTGACCCGTCCCCAGCCGCCGCCGCTTGGGCTCGCGTAGTTCATCTCTGAGACCAGCCAGCTGCCGTCGCCGTAGACCTGCTCCACGTAGGCGACATGGCCCCAGTAGGGTGACTCCCAGGTCACCATGATGGCGCCCACCCGCGGGCTCGGTCCTTCCGGACGGCCGTAGGCGCGCGCCCGCCCAAACCATTGCCAGGCATTGCGGCCCCAGGGCGCGGCCCGGCGGGTGTTGACGTACCAGGTGCACTGACCGAACGGATAGCTGGCCCCGCCGGCCGAGTACACCGGCGTCACGTACCAGGAGCGCTTTCCGGCGCTGACCGTTTGCGGGTTGGGCTGGGGAACGGACGCTGGTTCCGGGCCGACGCCGTAGGGCACCATCAAGTAGTCGTCAACCGGCAGCGTCTCGGGATGGCGCAGCAGGTTGAACTCGATGATCGCGTCGGACTCGGCGCGGTACTTCTGCGCCAGCGAGGCGACCGTATCCTTGGCCGAGACCTTGACCAGGACACCGTCCACCGGCGGGATGACCACGTCCTGGCCCGCGGTCAAGTGGTCCACGAGCTTGGGGTTCGACCAGAGAAGCGTATTGACCGACAAACCGTACTTCGATGCCAGCGCCCGAAGCGTGTCGCCATCGACCGCCTGGTAATTGACGATGTCGCGGTGCTTCTCCGCGGGCGGGGCAGCGGGGAGTGCCGGGATGACCAGCGAGCCACTCATCGACCAGCCGATGCCGTCGACCGCGCGGCCGAAGGGTGCCTGCGCCAGGGCCGCGCCGGGGACCGTGCCGCCGGCCATGGCGGGCGAGGCCCCGACCGGCACATGGAAAATGACCCATGGCATCGCGGCTGCCATCAGCAGGACGGCCGAGTGTGTCGCAAATCGCGGCGCAGCGTACTTCAGAAAAGTCCCCCTTTTCTCTCCCCTCATTCGCAGGTCACGGCGGCCTACACAGGACCAACTGTTCCTGGTGACGCTGGCTTGCATCGACGCGACGAGCTATCACACGACCGTCACCCAGCCGTTACGCCAGGTGCGTAACCAATTGGACGGCCTAAGTAGTTGTTTTTAGCCTCGGTGTCACCAGGCTTCGCAGGCCTACAATGCGGGCGATGTCCGCGCCGGCCGAGCCGTCCGGTCGTGACCTCCTCGAAGCCGCCCTCCGTGGTGCGGCGCCGCCCCCGCCCTACGTGCGGCTGCTCAACATGCGCTTCATCGCGGTGGCCGATGGCAGCGCAACCTTCGAGATGCCGTCGACAAGCGAGCTCTACAACCCGAACAATGTGGTGCACGGCGGCGCGATCACGTCGCTCGCCGATAGCGCGATGGGGTTCGCGGTGTTGAGTACGCTCGCGCCCGGCGAGAACTTCACGACGGCGGAGCTCCACGTCAATTTCTTGAGGGCGGTCACCGCTGAGTCCGGCACGCTGCGATCGATCGGCCGTGTGGTGCAACGCGGCCAGCAGGTGGCGGTGGCCGAAGCCGACGTCCTCGACCAGCAGAATCAGCTGATCGCGCGCGCCAGCTCGACGAACATCATCCTGCAGCGGCGCGTGGCCCAACCGGCATGGGCGGCCGCACCTGCCGAGACCGCGCCCGCCGTAACGTCCGAGCCACCGGCCCGCTTTGCCCCGCCGCCATCGCCGCTGGAACGTCCCGCCACGCCCGCGGTGTCGCCCTCGATGACCACCGAGCTCATCAGCACGGCGCCGCTCGCCCGAAGCAAGCGCAAGATCCGCACCTTCGCCGGGGACGTCGCTTACCTTCGCAAGGGTCAGGGCCCGGCTGTTCTGCTCTTGCACGGGATTCCCAGTTCGTCCTACTTGTGGCGAGACGTTATCGATCCCCTGTCCGCAACCTTCGATGTGCTGGCTCCCGACCTGCTCGGCTACGGTGATTCCGACAAGCGGCTCGACGCCGACCTCTCGATCGCGGCGCAGGCGCGCTACATGGTCGCCTTCATGGAAACGCTCGGGCTGCACCAGGCGGCCGTGATCGGCCACGATATCGGCGGCGGCGTGGCCCAGCTGATGGCGGTCGACGAACCGCAGCGCGTCGCGCGGCTGACCTTGATCGATAGCGCGGTCGACAACAACTGGCCGGTGCCGGTGATCGCGCGGCTGAAGGAGCCGGCCTGGGATCAGATCATGGTCAACATCGACCTGCGCAAAGGTTTGCGGGAGGGACTCGAGAAAGGGATGGTCACGGCTGACCGCGTCACCGACGAGGTCGTCGACGAGTGGACGCGACCGTTCCAGGATCTCGGCGGGCGCCGCGCTTACCTGCGAGCCGCGCGGGCGCTCAACAACCGTGACCTGGTCAGCCGATCGAAGCACCTCGAAGAGCTCGAGACACCGACCCTGATCTTATGGGGCGCGAACGACGCGTTTCTCGAACCGCGCTGGGCAGAGGTCCTCCAGCGCAAGTTCCGCAGCTCGACGGTCGAGATCATCGACCCGGGTGGCCATTTCCTTCCGCTCGACCGCCCGGACGCGGTGGTCGAGGCGATTACGCGGTTTTTGACGACCCGCTAGCTGCGGCGGGAGAGCAGCTCGTCGACGCAGGTCGCCGGCGTCGCCGTCCAGCCCGCCAGCCGAATCAGCGGCGTCACCTGCGGCCCGTGGAAGTCGTCGCCGCCAGTCGCGACCCATCCATAGGATGCGGCCACCTTCGCGAAGCGCTCCATCAACGCCGCACTCTTGGGCCCGTAGGGATCATCGGGCGCCTGCGGATAGGTGACCTCCAGTCCGAGGACGCCGGCCACGGCGCAGGTTCGAAACAGCACCTCGAGATCGGCCACGTAACGGTAGACGCCTGGATGCGCCAGCACGGTCACGCCGCCCGCCGCTGCGATCACGTCGACGCCCTCATCCAGCGACATCTCTTTTGCCCGGGGCACGTGCGCCGCCCCACCGGGGCCCATCACGGCGTAGAGCTCTTCGCGCGCAACCCCCGGCTGTGCCGCCTCGATGGCGGCGACGATGTGTGGCTTGCCCACATTGCCGCGCGCGCGCGCCCGCACATCATCCCAATTCACCTTGAATCCAGCCGCCGCCAGCCGGCTCATCTTCGATTGACAGCTCCACGCCGGCAATCATCCGCAGCCGACGTCCCTCGAGGCGGCCAAGCGCGTCGATCCCCGCCAGCGTGTCGTGGTCGGTTAGCGCGATGGCAGTGAAGCCGGCGGCGACATGGGCTTCCACAACCTGGGCCGGCTCGAGTTCACCGTCACTGAAGATGGTGTGCAGGTGCAGGTTCGCGCGTCCGTTGGATACCTCAGCCAATGCTGGCAAATTCTAAGAACATGGCACGCGGCCTTTCCACACCGGGGCCGCTTATGACACGCGGCCTTTCCACACCGGGGCCGCTTACTGTTATAACCGTGGGCGCGCCTACATGAGCCCTGACCCCCAGTCACCCCTCAGCGTGGTCCGCCGCCTGGTGGTCGCCAATCTCGATCGGCCCCTCCCCGATCTCATCGATCACGCCCTGGCCTGCCTGGTCCAGGCGCTCGATGGCCGCGCCGCCTTTCTCGGCAAGATTGACGATGACACGCTGGAGATCATGGGTTCCGTGGTCGAGAGCGGCCCGGGGATCGAACGCGGGCTCCAACTGCCGCTGGAGTCCACCTTCGCGAGCGCCGAAGACGAGACCGTGGGTGAGGTCCTCAACATTCTGGACGCGAGCAAACGACAGCCCTTCAAGAGCCTCGAAATGCGGGCGAAGTTCGGCATCGTGAGCTACCTGGGTACCAGCTGGCGGCGTAAGACCGGCGACCTCGCCGGGACCATTGCGGTACTGGGGAAAGGCACCCGGGTCTTTTCTCCGGAGGACCAGGACGTGCTGCTGGTCGTGGCCGGATTGCTCGCCCCACGGCTGCGCGAGGATTCGACGCCTGCCAACGGCCAGTCGCGGACCCCAGTTTCGGCCGTCCGCATGGCGTCGCAGGAAGTCAAAGAACCGCTCGCGATCCTGCGGGGCTATGCAGACATGCTGCGTAACAACGAAGTCCCCGCAAACCAGATGCCACTGGTCGCCAAGCGGCTCGCACAGCAATCAGAGACGCTGCTGCGGATCGCAGACCAGGTGCTCCTGCTCTCCCGTCTTCCCCTCGAGCTGGCGTTCACCGTCCGCGTCTCCCTCAATGGCGTCGCCCAGGAAGCGGCACGACGGATCCGCGAGCGGATGGCCGGGATCGGCATGGAGCTGCGGCTCCAGCTCGACACCCAGGCGGACGTGTGGGGCGACGCCACCTTACTCGAGGCCGCATTGGACGAGATGCTCCACAACGTGTTCAAGCACGCTCTGAGTGCTACCGTGGTGCAGCTTCGCCTCCGGCAGGCGAGCAACGACCGCTTTCAGCTAATCGTGAAAGACGACGGTCCCGGCATGTCGGCCGACAGGCTCGAGGACCTCTTCGGCCCGCTGGCCGAGCAGCAACCCGACCGCGGCCAGGGCCTCGGCCTCTATCTCCTTCGCCGGGTGGCGGAAGCGCACGGTGGGCGCGCCTGGGCGAACAGCCTCGAGGGCAAGGGCACAACCTTCTACCTGGAGCTGCCGGGCGCATCGCCCGATGGCGACGAGTCCCAGCTCTCGCTCGCCAACAACCAGAGCCCGGCCTGACGGGCGCATCGGCCGATCCCCGATGAGCGTCCACCCGAAGAAAACGGCGCCGCGCCGCACTGCCCGATGCGACGACCCCCCGTCGGATGCTCTGCTCCATGGCATCGACGAGTTCAACCGGCAGGAGTTCTTCGAGCAGCACGAGACGCTCGAGGGCATTTGGATCCACGAGCCGGACGCGGTTCGATACCTCTATCAGGGCATCCTGCAGGTCGGGGTTGGCTTCTACCACTGGCGGCGCGGCAACTGGCGTGGCGCCGTCGCCAAGCTCGGCCACGGGCTCGCCAAGCTAGAAGCCTACCGGCCACGTTGCATGACGATCGACGTCGAGCGGCTGGTGTTGGAAACCGCCGCCCTCCGACAGGAACTCGAGCGCCGCGGGCCAGCCGATCTGCCCACATTCCCCCCGCCGGGGCTACCGCGAGTTCATCGCATCACGTAACGAACCGCGCGCTTTTCCACGCCGGAGCGCGCTCATACCGCGCGCTTTTCCACGCCGGAGCGCGCTGGTTACCGCGCGCTTTTCCACGCCGGAGCGCACTCATCAGCGCCGCGTAGCCCGGGCGTCACCTGGGCGCGACATCGTTACGAATATCCGATTAGCCGCGTGCGTCTAAGAGTGCATGACGCGAAACGTATTCGGCGCGATGATCGTCGCCGGCGGGCTCGCACTGTGGACCAGTGTGGCGGGCTTTGCCGACTTTACGCCCGCGACGGCAAAGGCTGCCATCGCGACCTGCTCAGCCACGGTCGTGTTGACCGACCCAGCAACCCTCTCGGCTCAAGCCGCCACCGAGGCCCGGGCTCTTAATGCCGAGACCACGGTCGGGCTCGCTGAAATTACGGCTGAGGCGAACAGCAGCATCGATGAGCTGGCCGCCGAAAAAGTCGACGAAGATGGCGCGAAAGACGCCAGGGCTATCAACGCCCAGCTGACCGCGGTCGTCGATGAGGCGTGCCAGTCGATCGCGAACCTGAAGGCGGAGTACGCTGCCGCGATCACTGAACTGAAGGCTGAGTCCACGCAGCCGAACGTCGAGAAGCAGGACGGCAATCAGCAGGAAGTCGACCAGGCTGAAAAGCCCGAAGTCGAAAACGCTGAGAAGCCTGAAGTGCGGTCGACGTCGCGCGAGGGAAACGACTAACCGGCCCCCTCCCCCATTAGAGAAAGGCGCCCGCCACCCGGGCGCCTTTCTCGTTTTCCTCAGGCTTTGAGTCGAAGCCCAAGGAGATCCGAAGCGGTTCGCCAGCCGGCGTCGCCGCCGCTAACCGCGTCCTCGAGCACGCGCAGTGCGCGCGGCGTGTCGAGATCATCTTCGAGGGCCGCCCGGATCGCCATCGGGCTGTCGCCTCTGGCATCCCCGGGGCCGCGGGCCGCCTGGCGCAATCGCTGGGTCCAGCCCGCCGCATCCTCCAACTGGTCCGGCGTGTACTCCCAGGGTTCGCGGTAGTGGTGTCGAAGCAGCAGCACCCGAATACTGTCCGCATCGTAGCGACGCAGCAGGTCGCCGACGAGCACGAGATTGCGCAACGACTTGCTCATCTTCTCGCCCTGGTAGCGCAGCATGCCCACGTGCACCCAGATGCGGGCGAAGGGCCGGACGCCCGTGACCGACTCCGACTGCGCGATCTCACTTTCATGATGGGGAAAGATCAGGTCGGCACCACCCCCATGCACGTCCACCTGCTCGCCGAGGTGTTCCAGCGCCATCGCCGAACACTCGATGTGCCAGCCCGGCCGTCCCTGACCCCACGGGCTTTCCCAGCGCGGCTCGTCCGGCGCGCTTGCCTGCCAGAGGATGAAATCGAGCGGGTCCTGCTTACGTGGGTCGTTTGGATCGGCGCCGTGCTGCGCCAACAGCTTGATCATGTCCTCGCGACTCAGTCGGCTCAGGCGGCCGTAGTCGGTGATACTGCCCACACGAAAATAGACGTGGCCCTCTCGCTGGTAGGCGTGTCCCTGCGCCTCGAGCAGGCGTACCAGATCGATGATCTTCGGAATGGTTTGGCTGGCCCTGGGGAACACGTCTGGCGGCCGCACGTTGAGCGCAGCCATGTCCGCCTCATAGAGGGCGGTCTCCTTGGTCGCCAGCCGGTCCCAGCTGGTGCCCAGCTCGCGAGCCCGACGGATGATGTCGTCGTCGACGTCGGTCACGTTCTGCACGTAGCGGACCGTGTGCCCGGCGGCTCGGAGCGCCCGGACCAATACGTCGAAGGCCACGTAGGTGAAGGCATGGCCGAGGTGGGTGGTGTCGTAAGGGGTGATGCCGCAGACGTAGACACGGACCGGCCGGTGAGCGGGCTCCAGCGGCTGCACCGCACCCGTTTCCGTATTGCGCAGCCGCATCGTCAAGAATGTATCGGAAACCGGTCGCGCCCAAGAAAGGGCTGCGTTCTTTCCGCGACCCGATCCCACGCCCGTCCCGACGCCGACCCCCACCGCCCCGCCTTCCGCGGTGCTGCTCCCCGAGGAGCTCGACCGCGACCTCCAGGGCGTGATGACGATCGTCAATGACCATTCATTTGCCACCGCGTTTCTCATCGACCCACAGGGCGACTTCCTCACCGCGGCCAGCGTGGTCAACGGCAGTGCCAGCCTGCGCCTGGTCGACAACACCGGCGGCTCCCATGCGGTGCGTCTCGTCGGAATCGACGCCGACCTGGGGATCGCGATCGTCCGAGCCAGCAATGACGGCACTCCGCTGGCTTTCGGTGCACCCGCGGCCCTGCAGGTGGACGATCCCGTGGTTCTCCTCGCCAGCCCCAAGGTCGTCAACCTGCGTACCTCGACCCCGGCCGTCGTGCTCAAGCGAAGCGATACTGAGCTGTCCCTGCGGGTGGACGACCTGCCGGCGAGCCTCGGTGGTCCCATCGTGGGCCCGGGCGGTAAAGTCGTCGGCATCTTGATTGGAAGTGGGCGGGCTTTGCCCATCACCGTAGCCCTCGCGGACATCCCGCAATGGCGACGCCTGGCAGGGACCGCGGTCCCGCTCGCCCCGCTGCCGGGCAACCTGGTGTTGCGCGGGACCGAGACGACCAGCGCGCCGGCCGCCGGACCCAGCATCCAATCCGTCAGCCCCACGCGAGCCTCGGCGGCACAGGACACGGTGGTCACGATCCAGGGCAGCGGCTTGAGCGACGGCAAGATGCTTCGCGTCCAGTTCATCCCGCTGGCGAGCCCGAGCGGCGGTTTCGAGGGGCTGGCACCTACCTTTGTGAACCCATCGACGCTGACGGTCAAGGTCCCGGCCGGCCGCGTCGTCCAGGATTACATCGTCCAGGTCACCAGCGGCGACGGCACCGTCACCAGCTCACGTATCGCTTTCACGGTCATGCCCTGACGCGCGTTCCTGCGACCGGCCGGCAGCGCCACGTTAGCATTGATGGCGTGAAATACGGGGCGAAGATGATCGCGGAGTCCACCCTTGAGGCTGTCCCCAACAGTAAGCCCGAGCGCGACTACGAGATCCACTTCACCATTCCGGAGTTCACCTGCCTCGCGCCCGATTCAGGCTTCCCGGACTTCGCCACCATCCGCATCCGCTACATCCCCGACCGGACACTGGTCGAGCTCAAGTCGCTCAAGCTCTATATCAATAAGTACCGCGACGAGGAGGTCTTCCACGAGGCGGCGGTCAACCGGATCCTCGATGACCTCGTCGCCTTGCTCGATCCCCGCTTCATCGAGGTCATCGGCGACTTCAACGTCCGGGGCAACATCAAGACCGTCGTTACCGCGCGGCACGCCCAGAAGGGCTTGACACCCAACGGCCTCAGCGATGAGGCCGGCGCCTGACGTTCTGCTCGCAGGACCCATCGGATCGACCCGCTCGCCTATGGCACCAGCAGCGATCCATAGAAATCATTGATAGATACAATAGAAGCGATTTTGCCACGCCCCAGTTATTTCCATCTCAGGAGCCATCATGAAGGTCGAACAGCGCCCCGCCGCCAGCCCATCAAAGGACGCGCTGACGGATAAAGCGACCCTTCTGAAGCTCTACCGGGAGATGCTGCTGGTCCGCCGTTTCGAGGAGAAGACGGCCGAGATGTACCAGGCGGCCAAGATCGGCGGCTTCTGCCACCTCAACATCGGCGAGGAGGCGACCATCGTCGGCACGATCTCGGCTCTCCGCCCCAAGGACTATGTCTACAGCACCTACCGGGAGCACGGCCACGCCCTGGCCAAGGGTGTCGAGCCGAACGCGGTGATGGCCGAGCTCTTCGGGAAGGAGACCGGGACCTCGCATGGCCGGGGCGGATCGATGCACCTCTTCAGCCAGGAACATCGCTTTTACGGCGGCTACGCCATCGTCGGCCAGGCGCTTCCCATTGCGTGCGGCAGCGCCTACGCCATCAACTATGAGGAAAAGGACGAGGTGGTGATGAGTATCTTCGGGGACGGCGCCACCAACATCGGCGCCTTCCACGAGTCGCTCAACGCTGCCAAATTGTGGCACCTGCCGATCGTGTTCGTCTGCGTTAACAACCTCTATGGGATGGGCACCGCCGTCAACCGCGCCTCGGCCGTTACCGAGATCTGGAAGAAGGCCTGCGCCTACGACATGACCGGCGAACGGGTCGACGGGATGGACGTGCTGGCGGTACGCCGGATCACGGACCAATTGGTGGCGCAGGCTCGCGAGAAGCACGAGCCCAGTCTGCTCGAGTGCGTGACCTACCGCTACCGCGGCCACTCCATGTCCGACCCCGACACCTATCGCGGCAAGGACGAGATCAAGGAGTGGCAGACGCGCGATGCCATCCTGAGCCTTAGCGACCAGATGAAGAAGCAGAAGATGCTCGACGACCAGGAGATCCAAAAGATCGACGAGGAGGTCACCGCCCAGGTCGAGGCGGCGGTGAAGTTCGCCGAGGAAAGTCCCGACCCGGATCCGAAGGACCTCTACCGCGACGTTTACGCCGACCAGGTGGCGAGCTGATGGCCGTCCTAGCGATGCGCGACGCCCTCAACCAGGCGCTCCGCGAGGAGATGAAGCGGGACCAGGCGGTATTCCTGCTGGGGGAGGACATCGGCCTTTATGACGGCTCCTTCAAGGTGACCCGCGGCTTGATGAAGGAGTTTGGCGAGAAGCGCGTACTCGATACGCCGATCGCCGAGGAGATCATCATCGGCACCGCGATCGGCGCCGCCATGTCGGGCCTACGGCCGGTCGCCGAGATGATGACGGTCAACTTCATCATGGTGGCGATGGACCAGGTGGTCAACGCCGCGGCGCACATCCGCTACATGTTCGGCGGCGGCACGAAGGTCCCACTGGTCATCCGCACTCCCGGTGGCGGTGGCCACCAGCTGGGGGCCCAGCACTCGCACAGTCACGAGAACTGGTTCGCCCACGTGCCCGGCCTCAAGGTGGTTGCGCCTGGCACCCCGGCCGACGCCAAAGGGATGCTCAAGTCCGCCATCCGGGACGACAATCCCGTGATGTTCATCGAGAACGAAGGCACCTACGCCGTCAAGGGTGAGGTTCCCGACGGGGAGCACCTGGTGCCGCTGGACAAGAACGAGGTGAAGCGACCCGGCGAGCACATCACCATCTGCGCGCACTCACGCATGCTGATCGTCGCCATGGACGCCGCCGCCGAGCTCGAGAAAGAAGGTATCAGCGCCGAGGTTGTCGACATGCGGGCGCTGCGGCCGCTCGACATGGCGCCTGTGATCGCGTCGGTCAAGAAGACCAGCCGGTTGATCACGGTGGAGGAGGGCTGGCGCTCCTATGGCGTCGGCTCCGAGATTGCCTCTCGCGTCTACGAGGAAGCGTTCGATTACCTCGATGCCCCCGTCGCCCGGATCGGCGCCGCGGAGGTGCCGGCGCCGTACAACAAGCGGCTGGAGAAGATCGCCTTCCCCGGTAAGGCCGACGTGATCATCACGGCGAAAGCCCTGCTCGGAAAGAACTAAAGGCCATGGCCAGCGTTCAGATGCCGCGCCTGTCGGACTCGATGGAGACTGGCAAGATCCTGCGCTGGCTCAAGAAAGAGGGCGAGGATGTCAAGAAGGGCGAGCCCCTGGTCGAGATCGAGAGCGACAAAGCCAACATCGAGGTCGAGGCGTATGCGTCCGGCAAGCTGAGCAAGATCGTGGTTGCCGAGGGGGAGAGCGCGCCGATCGGCGCCGTGATCGCGGAAATCGGTGGCGCCGCCGGCGGCGATGCGGAAAAGCCGGCCGCCCCCCAGGGTCAGGCGCCCGCCGCCGAGCCTGAGCAGAAAGGAAAGGCACCGGCGGCCGAGTCGCCCCAAGCGCAGGCGGACAAGCCCGAAGCTCACGTCGAACAGGCCGAGAAGGCGATGGCGAAAACCGCCCAGGTCGGTTCCGACGCTGGCGGCGAGCAGTATCCGCACGGCGGTCCGGACGACCGAACGGAAGTCGGGGCCGCGGCCCAGGCCGCCCTCAACGTGATCCGACGCCCCAGCGGGAAGGAAAACGGCGAGCGGCTGAAGGTCTCCCCGGTCGCCCGCCGGCTGGCGGAAGAGCAGAACGTCGACCTGAGTCGGGTCAAGGGAACGGGGCCCGGCGGTCGGATCCAGAAAGAGGACGTCGAGGCTGCCGCCCAACAGTCGACGAGGCCCGCCGCCACCGTCACCAGGGAGGCCACCGCCGCGGCGCCCGCGCCGGCCCAGCGGCAGGCGACCCCGCGGCCCACACAAGACGTCGAAGTGGTCGAACTCTCCAAGCTGCAGACCACCGTCGCCATGCGCCTGGCGCAGAGCAAGTTCTCGGCGCCGCACTTCTACGTGACCTCCGAGATCGCCATGGACGACGCCGTGCATCTGCGTCAGATGTTCAACGAGGCGGTCGACAAGTCAGAATCGATCAGCCTCAACGACCTGATCGTCAAGGCGGTCGCCCTGGCACTGACGAAATTCCCAGAGGTCAATGCCTCCTGGGCCGACGGCCGGATCGAGCGCAAGCGCGACATCAATATCGGAATTGCGGTCGGACTCCCAGACCGCCTGATCGTGCCGGTCCTGAAGAACGCCGACCAGAAGTCGCTCAAGGATATTGCCGTCGAGTCCAAGGCCCTGATCGAGCGGGCACGCGCCAACAAGGCGGGCGCCCAGGACTACATGGGCAACACCTTCAGCATCTCCAACCTCGGCATGTACGACGTTGATCAGTTCACGGCCATCATCAACCCGCCCGATTCCGGCATCCTCGCGATCGGCGCCATCGAGGACAAGGCGGTGGTCAAGGATGGCCAGGTGGTGCCCGGCAAACGCATGCGGGTGACGCTTTCGGTTGACCACCGGGTCTTCTACGGGGTGACGGCAGCGCAATTTCTGCAGGAGGTCAAGCGCCTGCTGCAGAGCCCGATGGCTCTGGTTCTCTGAAGACAGGGCGCCTAGGTCTTCGCGAAGCGACCGGTCGCCGGCTCCCATACGGCCTGATCGTGGGCAAACAGGATGCGGGAGGGGTCGAGCTGTTGGAGCCGCTCGATCCACGGCCGGTAGTCCAGCGCCGGATCGTCGACGCGCCCCTCGTGGCGCGCACGCCAGGCTAGCTGGTCAGCCGCGTAATCAAACGCGGTGTTATGCGCCTGTCCGGCGAGGACGACGGTTCCGTCCTTGCCGCGAACCGCGATTGCCTGGTGGCCGTCGGTATGCCCTGGCGTCGGGATCGCGAGAACGTCCGGCAGGATCTCCGTCTCGCCATCGATCTGGCGGTACTCGGCGCCATCGAAGTCAATGAGGTGCGAGAGCGTGTAATCCGTAGCCGTGCGCGCCGCGCGTAGCTCGCGAGATTGGACGAAGATCGGACGGCTGGCCAGCGCCGGGTTGCCGCCGCAGTGGTCGAAGTGCAGGTGGCAATTCACGACCCATTGGACATCGTTCATCGCAAGCCCGGCATCGCGCAGCGCCACTGGTAGGGGACGGCGGACCGGTCGATAATGCGCGTCGACTTCCGGGTCCCCCTCCCCCAGGCCGGTGTCAAAGAGCAATAGGCCAGCTGAATGCTCGATCGCGTAGCCGAGGACGCACTCGATGCGGGGCTTGCCAGTCCCGGTCTCGTCGGCGGGCCGTACGAAGTAGCCAAAGTCGATTCGTCTGACAGAAGGTATTCGCGACCCCATCTTTCCCACCCTAGCGACGACGCAAGGCGTTCACGACGAGCGACTCCATAACTTCGATTCTCGCGCCGCGCGGCGCCGAGTCCCACATTGCATCGAGCCTGGCACGGCCGCCCCGAGGAAACCGCGGACGTGGCGGGTTGATCAATTCGAGGTACGTCCGCATCTGCGAAGGACGGTCGAGGTAGCTGCGGAACCTGGCTGATCGGACGCCGGCTAAAGCAAACGAGCCTTCGTCGACGACCCGTTCCAGAGCCAAATCGGCGGCCTCCAGATTGACTTCAAAGGTCGGGTTGAGAAGGGTCGTCACGGGCAGTCGCCGCCCGCCCGCCACGATGGCAATCGCCGGCCGCCACGTCCGGTGCGGTCGGATGCTGATGAGCATGCCGCCGCGTCGGAGGTAGCGACCCGCTCGCCGGAGGGCATGGACCATGCCCCTGAGCGCGATTCATCAAAGCGACCAGCTGAACAGAGCCACATCGAACGGGGCACCCGGCCTGGGTAGGCGCTCGATCGAGCCGATGCGAAACTCGATGTTGGAAAGGCCACGCGCATGCTGCTGAAAAATGGCCTCGTCGATACTCGGCCGATCGGGGTCGATCGCCAGGACCGACAAGGCGCGCGGGGCGTACTGGAACGTGAGCCGTCCGTCTCCGCAGCCAATCTCCAGGACACGTTTGCGTCGAAGGCTCACGAAGTGCTCGACCAGCTGCGGCTCGAAGCCTTCTCCGGGATATGCCGATAACTCCGTGCTGGTCACCGCGGAATCGTAGCTTGCTTGACAGTGGCATATATTGAATGTAACGTTCATTTAATTAAATCATGGCTCCGAGGGCTTACCGGATGACGCGCCGAGCCGCCGCCAACGCGGAGACTCGCCGACGCATCGTGGACGCCGCGATCGCTCTCCATGCTCAGAAAGGCGTCCTCGGTACGAGTTGGCCTGACATTGCCAAGCGAGCCGACGTTGCGCTGGGGACGGTGTACCGGCACTTTCCTAGCCT
This sequence comes from Chloroflexota bacterium, assembly GCA_005880605.1. GTDB lineage: Bacteria > Chloroflexota > Dormibacteria > CF-121 > CF-121 > CF-13. Next base: position 2,648 of record VBIS01000161.1, on the reverse strand, counting down.
CGATCAACTCGTACCCGCATGTACATCTGAGAACGCCCTTCGCACGAAGCCTCCCGGACCGAGCATCCTCGTTGGGCTGACCCGCCCGCAGGAGCGCATCGGCCAATTCGTCCAGGAGCTCTTCGCGTTCTACGGGCGGACCGCGCCATGGACGCCCAGAGCCGGCATCGACCGCCACGAGATCCCGGTTCTCGACAGCATCCTCAGCCGTCGTGAAGCGGCACTCAAGGCGCTCGTCGAGGAGACGCTCGGGCCGCTCCGACGCCGGCGCCACGCGCTGGAGGCGGCGTTGGCCCTGACGGACTTCGGTGTCTGGCGGTCGCTCACCCACTCGGGCCTATCGACAGAGGCGGCCGCGCGACTCATTACCGAGATGCTCATGACCTGGTTGACGCGACGATCAGCAACTCGCTAGGAGGGAACACCATGGCCGAAGTGCACGAAATCGCTGACGGTATCTTCCGGATCGCAACCTTTGTCCCGGAGGCCAACATTACGTTTAACCAATTCCTGATCGCGGATGAAAAGCCGCTCCTGTTTCACACCGGACAGCGGATGCTCTTTCCCCTGACCGTGGAAGCGGTTCGACAGGTGATCGACCCGAGCCGGTTGCGCTACATTTCGTGGTCGCACCTGGAAGCGGACGAGTCGGGAGCCCTCAATGAATTTCTCCAGATCGCGCCGCAGGCGGAAGCCGTTCATAGCGAACTGGGGGTGATCGTCAACGTCAACGACTTCGCCATCCGTCCAGCCAAGGTCATGGGCGATGGTGAGGTGCTCGATCTGGGCCAGCACAAACTCCGATTCCTGATCACACCGCAGGTCCCCCACTGCTGGGATGCGATCCTCGCCTTCGAGGAGACGACCGGCACGCTGATGGCAAGCGACCTCTTTACCCAGCTCGGCGAGAAAACCTCTATGACCAGCGGCGACATGGTGGAACGTACCATGGCATCTCACAAACAACTGCCCACCTATATCCCGGTGAGCCAGCACACAGGGCGGGTGTTCGATCGCCTGGAAGCGTTGCGACCGGGCGTCCTTGCGTGCATGCACGGGCCCGCGTTCAGCGGTGACGCCGTCCAGGCACTCCGGGACTTGCGCAGCGCGCTGTTCTCGCAGCCCGACGAGGCATTGACCAGAATAGGCGGAGGATCGCCGCCAGCCGGCCGCTAAAGGGTCAGCCGAGGGTGGCCGCGGCGGCCCGCCCGGCGGTTCGGCCTGAAAAGAGGCAACCCCCAAGAAATGTGCCCTCAAGGGATCGGTACCCATGCATCCCTCCCCCGCCGAAGCCAGCAACTTCGCCGGCCGCGTAGAGGCCCGGTAGCGGGATCCCATCCGGCCGAAGCACGCGACCCGAGAGGTCCGTCTGCAGACCGCCCAGTGACTTCCGCGTCAGGATATGGAGGCGAACGGCAATCAGGGGGGGTCGCCGGGCCGGCGATCGCGTCGTCGCGATCGGCGATCTGACGCGGCAGCTTGGCCAGATCCAGGCGCGGCTCGTCCGCCAGCGCATTCATCCCGCGGACCAGGTCGCCGAGGTTCGACGCCACGACGAAGTCCGCGCCGTGTTGCTTGAAGGCTTCAACCGGCGCCGGCCCGGACGTTGAAACCACTCGCTGCAGGAGCAGCCTGATGTCTTTGTTCGTCAGGTCGGGGTTTTGCTCGGACCCGGATAGCGCGAACTCGCGCTTGATGATTCGCTGGGTCAGCACGAACCAGGAATAGTCGTAGCCGGTCGTTCGCAGGTGCGCCAGCGTTCCCAACGTGTCAGACCCCGGAAACAATGGCGCAGGTAGGCGGTCGCCGATCGCGTCGAACCACATCGATGACGGTCCCGGCAGGATACGGATGCCATGTCCGGGCCAGATGGGGTTCCAGTTCTGGATGCCTTCCGTGTAGTGCCACATGCGATCGCGATTGATCACCGATCCCCCGGCGGCCTCGGTGATGGCGAGCATGCGGCCGTCGACGTGAGCCGGTACCCCGGTCAGCATCTGCCCGGGCGGAGTCCCCAGGCGTGCCGGCCAGGACTGACGAACGAGATCGTGATTCCCGCCGATTCCCCCCGACGTCACGATGACGATCTGCGCGTGGAGCTCGAACGCCCCGACAGTGACGCGCGAGCTGGGTCTCCCCCGCTCCACTGAGCTCGCCTCGAGGACCGCACCACGCACCCCGTCCACCGCCCCGCCACGCACGGTCAGCGCGTCCACTCGATGTCGGAACCTCAGAACAACCCGGTCGCGAGTCACGGCCTCGCGCACGCGTCGCTCGAACGGAGCCACGACGCCGGGGCCGGTCCCCCACGTGACGTGGAAGCGAGGCACGGAATTCCCGGGGCCTACGGGCCGGTCGCTCCGTCGCTCCGCCCAGCCCACCACTGGGAAGAATCGAACCCCCTGTGTATGCAACCACGAACGTTTCTCGCCGGCCGCAAATGCGAGATACGCCTCGGCCCACCTTCTTGGCCAGTGGTCTTCCTGTCGATCGAATCCGGCCGTCGCCATCCAGTCCTTGGTCGCGAGTTGGTGGGAATCGCGCACACCGAGGCGCCGCTGCTCCGGCGAGTTGACGAGGAAGAGGCCGCCAAACGACCAGAAGGCCTGTCCACCCAACCAGGGCCCTGGTTCCTGTTCGAGCAGGAT
>VBIS01000299.1 GCA_005880605.1 Chloroflexota bacterium | reverse complement strand
TCGTCGATTTCCTCACCCAACCCCAGCATGATTCCTGACTTGGTATATACGGTCGCGTCCATCCGCTTGGCGCGCTGCAGCAGCTCCAGCGAGCGTGGGTAGCGGCCCTTCGGTCGCACCTGCGGATAGAGGCTGGGGACGGTCTCGATGTTGTGGTTGAGGATGTCAGGACGAGCCCGCATCACGGTGCTCAGCGCACTCTCGTCACCCATGAAGTCGGGGATGAGAACCTCGATATTGCATTTCGGGATGCGCTTGCGAATCTGCCGGATGGTGCCGGCAAAGATCGCAGACCCACCGTCCTCGAGCTCGTCGCGGTTGACCGAGGTGATGACGGCGTGGTGCAGGCCCATCCGCTCAACGGCTTCGGCCACCCGAATTGGCTCGCCGAGGTCGAGGGTGCCCGGCCGCCCCGTCTTGACGGCGCAGAAGCCGCAGGCTCGGGTGCAGGTGTCGCCGAGGATCATGAAGGTGGCGGTACGCGCCTGCCAGCATTCACCGATGTTGGGGCAGCGCGCCTCCTCGCACACGGTGTGCAGGTCGAGACCGCGCATGATCTCCTTCAGCTCGGAATAGTTGGAACCGCCGGGGAGACGGACCCGCAGCCAGTCGGGCCGGCGGGTGTCGATCGGAACGACAGCGTTGCGCTTGGAGCGACCGTAGAACTTGATGGGTGCGACGTCAGACATGGCTTAAGTATCCCAGAGGTCCGTCGAATTCGGCGTCAATACAGCGGGACCTGCTCCGAGAAGCCTTCCAGCCAGCGGCGGACGCCCTGCAGGAAGCGGGCCGCCGACACCCCATCCAGGACACGGTGATCGAAACTCAGGCAGAGATTCATCATCGAGCGGACCGCGATCGCGTCGCCCTCGACCCTGGACGTCAGGGATGCCGAGTTTTCCGGCTCGCGCACGCTTCGCCAGATCGTCGATCGCCTTCGCCAGCCCGGAGATCGACATCCGATCCGCCTGATGGACGACGGGCACGATCAGCCCGTCGTCGACGGAGACGGCTACGCCGACGTTGATGTCCTTGTGCAGGACGACGCCCTGCTCGCTCCAGCTCGCGTTCAGGACCGGAACGGCCTTCAGCCCCTCGACCACTGCCTTGACGATGATCGGCACGAAGGTTAGATCGATCCCTTCTCGCAGCTTGAACCCGTCTTTGGCCTTTTGCCGGAAGCGGACGACGCTCGTCATGTCGACCTCCGCCACCGTCCAGGCATGGGGGATAGTCTGCTTACTCTTCAGCATGTTAGTGGCGATCGCGCGCCGCATGGGACTGAGCGGGATGGTTGTCCCGGGCGTCGGGGCGGACGTCGCCGCCGCGGGAGCGGACGTTTTCCGCTGCTCGCCGTTGGCGGTCGCCGGCTGGGCCCGCTTGGCAACGAAGTCCTCGATGTCCTTCTTGCTGATCCGTCCGGCAATGCCCGAACCGGTGATGCCCGAGAGCTCGGCATCACTGATGCGGTGCTCTTCGATCAGCGCACGAACAGCGGGTGACAATCGGGTTCGCCCCTCGGGTGCGCTCGCTTCCTCTCTTGGGGCGGGGGCGGCAATAGCTGGCGCCGCTTCCGGGGCGACCGGTTCCTCCCTCCCCCGCTCGCGGGGGAGGGTCGGGGTGGGGGCCGGCGAACTCGCGCTCACCGATTCCTCGATGACCGCGATCTCGGTGCCGACGGTGACCGTGGTGCCTTCCTTGACTTTGATTTCCTTGAGGATCCCGGCGAGCGGCGCTGGAACTTCGGCATTGACCTTGTCGGTGATCACCTCGACCAGGCCCTCGTACTTCTTCACCTGGTCACCCGGTTGCTTGAGCCACTTGGCGATGGTCCCCTCGGTGATGGACTCGCCGAGCTGCGGCATCTTGACCGAAGCCATCTGACTCGGGCGGCCTAGTAGGCCGCCAGCTCCTTCGCTTTGGCGAGGATCTTCTCAACGTTCGGCATGAAGGCGTCTTCGAGGACATGGTTGAACGGCATCGCGGGCACGTCTGGACCCGTGAGGCGCATCACGGGAGCATCGAGGCCGTCGAAGGCGTTCTCCATGATGATCGCCATTACCTCGGCGGCGATCCCGGCAAAGCGGTTGTCCTCATGGACGACCAGGACCTTCCCCGTCTTTCG
>VBIS01000001.1 GCA_005880605.1 Chloroflexota bacterium | reverse complement strand
GAATGGCGTTCCCACGACAAGGACGTCCCGCCCCAAACCGCGCGCCTCGTGGGTTATGTCAGGCTGATAATCGACAGCACGGACTTCCTGGCCATCTTCACTTTTCGCAACCAGGCTGACCCATTAGCCTATTGGCGCTCTGAGTTGAATTCTGCGATCGGAGGCTACAACACGCTATCGAGCGATGCCGCGGCCGCGCAGAATAACGATTGGAATACCACCCAGTACGGGCCGAGGGTGGCCGCCTACGGGAGCGCGATGGCTCAGATCCGGGACCTGGGCACCTAGCCAGGTCGGAGCCGGACGAGTGGTCAGCTCACCCGACGTTTCTGCCGGTAGAGGGTGGCGTCGGCCGCCTCCAACAACGCCTCCGCGGTCGCGCCGTCCTGGGGGAAGGTCGCGGTCCCCAGGCTCACCCCAGGGATCTGCAGGAGGTCGCGGCCAGCCATGAATCGGTGGCGGGCAATCCCGTCCGAGATGCGCTGGGCGACGACGTCGACCGCCGCGGCCCCGGTCGCCGGAAGCAGGACGACGAACTCGTCGCCGCCGTAGCGCGCCACCACGTCCTCACCGCGGACCGCATCGGTCAGCGCGTTGGAGACTTCGCGGAGCAGCGCGTCGCCCGCGAGATGGCCATAGGTGTCGTTGATGCGCTTCAGCCCATCGACGTCGAGGAACACGATGGAGAAGCTGTCGCCGGCGGCGCTTGTTCTCGCGATCTCGTGCTGGATGCGTTCGAGGAAAAGCCTCCGGTTGTTGAGCCGCGTCAACGGGTCGTGACTGGCCTCACGCTTAAGGGTGTCATGCAGCTGAGCGACCTCGAGCGCTGAGGCCAACTGCGATCCCACCGCCGACATCAGCGCGACGTCGGCCTCGGAGAAGGCGTCGGCTTGCTGACTTTCCGCGTTCAGCACGCCCACCACTTGGCCGCGGCTGATCAGCGGAAACGCCAGCTCGGACCGGACCTTGTCGTCGACGCCGATATAACGCGGCTCGGCCTTCACATCGGGAACGATTTTGGCGACGCCGTGCGTATAGACCCAGCCGGTGATGCCCTCGTCGACGGAAATGATGAGCCCGGTGATATCGACGGCGTAGCCGCTATGCGCGCCAACTCGCAACTCGCCGGTCTTCGATCCGGGCAGGACGATGGCCACCATGTAGTAGCCCATCACCTCGCGGATGATGGTCACGATGCGCCCCAGAAGGGTCTCGAGGTCGAGGACGGACGTCGTCTCCTGGGCGATCCGGTAGATGATGCGCAGTTCGCGTGAGTCGGCGACCGAAAGAATGTCCCTCGGAGCGGGGGGCGCCAAAGGCTGCGGGCTGTTCATGGCATCTCGCAGTTGTTTGAACCACGCGGGTTGGCTCGACTCGGCTTCGCGACACAGGCGAATGAAGGCATCGGTCAGCTCAGGATCGAGGTTGATGCCTTTGAACCGCGCCAGCTCTTCGAGACCTTCGGCCACCGTGGTGGCGCTCTTGACCGGGACGTCGAACGTTACATTGAAGAACGCGGTCACCACCGAGATGACGCGGGTCTCGACCGGGATGGATTCCCCCTCGAGGCCATCCGGATAGCCCTCGCCGTTGAACCACTCGTGGTGTGACCGCACCAGAGGCGCCAGCTCCGACAACGGCTTGAACCGTCCCAGCAGGTCGGCCGCCACCACCGGGTGCGTCATGATCAGCGCCCGCTCCTCGGCGCTCAGCCGGCCACGCTGCTTGAGGATGCTTTCCGGAACATTGAGCTTGCCCAGGTCCTGGAGTAGCGCCGCGTACCGGACGCGCCGCTTTCGAGCAGGGTCGAAGCCCAGATAATCGGCGAAGCGCTCGGCCAGCTCGGCGTGCTCTCGAGCTCGACTGTGCATCGCCTGGCGGAGCTCGATGGCGGCGGCGAGGGTGAGTACGGCGGCCTCCTCGACCTGCCTTGATTCGTTGAGCAGGCGCGCGGTCTCCAGTGCCGCCGCCGTCTGGTTGGCGAACGCCATGACCGCCGGCACGTCGGCCTCCGTGAGCCCGGGGCCGAGCACTGTGATGGCACCGATGGCCTTGCCTTCGAGCACCAGCGGAGCAGAGATCAGCGTGTGGAGATGGAGCAGCTCGCTCAGCTTCCTGGCGTTCCCGACCGACTGAGGCGGCAGCACAACGGCGACCCGGCCGACCAGCTCATCCGGGTCGCCGACATAGTGGGGCTTCAGCGTCGTGCAAACGTTGTGCAGCAGGGGAATGCGCTCGAACGGCAAGAAGTTGCCCAGCTCTTTCCTGCCGAGGAGCTTGCCGACCTCGGCAGGGGCCTGGAGTGTGTGGCCAAACGCAACCACCAAGCCTTTGCCGTCCGGCGCCATGTCGTACAGGTAGGTCGACAGGCCGGCCTGCGCCAGGCGGTTGCCGACGGCGGTGAAGATCGCCTCGCGGTCGAGCCGCTGCAACGCCTGTAAGCCCGCATCGGCAAGGGCGTGGAACAGCGCGCCGGGAGGCTGGGACTGGTCGGCACGTTCGGGGGCTATCTGCGACAAGAACTGCGGGAAGCCGGCTTCGGCCAATCGCTCCGGACGGAAAAACCAAACCCTGCCGATTTTTTCCGCGGGCAGACGGCCGTCGCGCGCCTGCCGCCGGACGACCTCCGGATGCCGGTGGATGGCAGTCGCGACCGCCTCAACCGTTAGGAGGTTGGGCAGCTTCAGCGCCAGCGAGACAGACGGTTGTGTGACGCGACGCTTCACTGCTCCCTGCAACGAAGGAAGGTCCGCCTTCCTACGTCTTATTGCCAGTGGAAACCCTGCCGTCCGGACCGATGCCGGAGCGCCGGACCATCCTGGTCACAGACGACAGCAGCGCCAATCGGGACCTGCTCTGCGGACAGCTTTCCACCCTGGGGTTCTGGACGGAAGCGGCCACCAACGGCGAGGAGGCCGTCCGCGCTGCCCGCCGGCTCAAGCCCGATCTGATCTTGATGGACATCGAGATGCCGGTGATGAACGGGCACCAGGCCTGCAAGGCATTGAAATCAGACCCGGCGACCGCCGAGATCCCGGTGCTGATGATGACCGGATTCGACCCGCGACCGGAGCGCGCCAAGATGGTCGAGGCGGGTGGCGATGACCTGATCGTCAAGCCGGTCCCGATGCGCGACCTCCAGGTGCGGGTACGGGCGCTGCTTCGCCTCAAGGAGCTACGACGCGACCTGCGCAGCACGCAGGAAAGCCTGCGCGAGCTGGTAAAGCGGGAAGACCCAACCGAATCAAAGGAACCGTTCGACGACCGAGTCGCCATCACCGCCCAGGCCCTGGCGCGGCTGATCGGCCTCGATGCCGAGGACCAGGAGGTCGCCTTTCACGCCGGCCTGCTGCACGACATCGGGCAGATCGGCCTGCCGGAAGAGTTGCTCAACAAGCAGGGGAGCTATACCTCGGAAGAATTTGCCCAGATTCAAAAACACACCATCCTGGGCGCCGAGATCGCCGGCCCTTTCCGCCCGGCAACCGTGCTTGCCCCGGCCATTCGGCACCACCACGAGCGCTGGGATGGAAGCGGCTACCCCGACAAGCTGCAGGGTCCGGCGATTCCGATGATGGCTCGCATCGTGGCCGTCGCCGACGCCTTCCACGCTATGATCACCGACCGCCCCTACCGGCCACGGCACACCGTTGCCAAAGCCCTCGAGATCCTCGCCGCCGGATCCGGCACGCAGTGGGATCCCCGGCTGACGGCCGCCTTCGCCACCTCGTCCCTGCCGCAGCGGATCGCGGGCGTGGTCGAGGGCGACTCAGCCAAGATCGCGTAGCCAGCAGCCAGGCTGGCGACGGGTCGATTTGAGGGCTTGCCTATAAATAGTTCGGCCGGCCCCGAAGGCCGGCCGAAGCTTGACGCTTTATCGGTGAATCGCTTAGTTGTAGACGCAGGCTTGGCCCTGGATCGCGCCGTGGACCGTGCCCTGGGGCGGTGACGCCTTGTAGGTGAAGAGCTCCGTGCCCGACGGGATTGGCGCTGCGGAGTTCCAGCCGTTGGTCGCGCTGTGCAGCAGGTTGGCCTGCAGCAGCTCGGCCTGGTTGACGGTTGAGTTGGCGGCCGGCGTCCCGAGGTCGGAGGCACCTGGCAGTTGGGGCACGCCGGCGACGATTGTCAGGCTCGTGCCAACCGGGTAGGAGCCGTAGGTGTTCCAGTAGAGGTCAGCGGCGCCCTGGATGGTGGCGCCGTCGGTCTTCATGCCGTTGCACGCGGCGCTCGAGTTGACACCCGAGATGTTGAAGAGGACGATGGCCGCGAGCACGCCAAGGATTGCGATGACGACGAGCAACTCGACGAGGGTGAACCCACCCTGATGGCGATGCGAGCGTTTGCGCGCATCTTGCAGAATTGCGAGAAGCATATTTTGTCGTTTACCTCCTTAGACTCAGTCGAGCGTAGGTGCGGAATCTTGCGAGATCTGTAAAAGTTCGCTCAGCGCAGTAGCAGTTGGGTGACGGCCACGCTAATCCCACCCAGCGCCACGAGGACGAGCGTCAGCGCCAGCAACGGTCGGCGGACGCGATTCGGCCGCCGCGGTGGGGCGAAGTCGACGCTGACCTGGGCGTGATCAGGCCGCGACACGGTTGTCACCTCCCTGTGCTGGGGTAAGGCGGTCGTACCAGCGGGCCTGGAGCAGCAGGCCGAGTCCGGCCAAGTGCGCCTGCCAGGGAAATTCGGGGGCGAACGTGAATCGGGTCGTGGGAACCGTGACCTTGAAATTGAATCGCTGCTCGGCCCGCTGCACCCCGTCTGGGAGGAAGGCGAATCGCCCGGCGAGCGCCAGCGTGGTGTCCGGACTAATCGGGACGTCGGAGGTGGTGCCGCGCATGAACTTCACCAGGGCGTTGAGCGCATGAGTGAGCTCCTCGAGCTGGCTCTCGGGATCATCAGCGGGGGAGTCGAGGCCGAATGTCCGGAAAAACCGTGGGCGGCCCTTGACCATCAGCACCAGCGTCGCCTCCGCGGCCGCCCACTCGAGGAGCAGGCCGTCGGAGACGCCCATGCCGCGGGCCAGCGCAAGCGGCTTGAGATCCATGCGCTCGACCTGAAGGCCCGCAGAGCTGACAGCGGCCACGAGGGCGTCGATCATGGCCCGCCTGGCGGCGACGAGGTAGACGGCGTAGCCGGTCTTGTCGCGCACCGCGTGCCAGGCGAAGTGGATGTCGGCCGCGTCCATCGGCACCTGGCGGCGGCCCTCGAACTCGACGGCCCGGCTGAGCTCGCCGGCAGGCAAGGGCGGTAAGCGAAAGTCCCGAAACGCAGTCCCAGTCTCGGCGATGGCGAGGCGGGCCCGAGTCGCGAGAAAACCGCCGGCCTCCAGCGCCCCACGAATGGCGGCGGTCAGCAGCGGTGTGGGCATACCCTCCGTCAGCGCGCCGTCGGGGAGGAGGATCTCCGCGTGTCGCGTCAGCACGCGCCCGTTGACCTCCAGGATCTTGAGCTCATGGGCGCCGAGGTCGAGGGCGAGCCGCGCGCTCACTGGAAACTTTCCCAGGTCACCACGGATGACGTATTCACTTCGGTGATGAGACCGGTGAGACTTCGATTCGTTCCGGTGGCGGTGACTGTTATGTTCCAGGTCGCCCCATTGCCGTGGCACTGACTCCCCTTCCGAATCCCCGCGGTAACCGTGATCGGTCCGCTCGGGTAGTTGAGGGTCACGGTGCTTGTCCTGGGCGCGTTACACCCGTTTCCGTTCTTGTCGTCGATGACCTGCATGGCGTAGGCGATTCCGGCATCCAGCGCATAGGTCGTGCGCGTATCCGCGCGCACGTTCCCCAGTCCGAGGAAGGCCGAGCTGGCAAGGGTCAGCGCAGCCCATACCAGTAAGAGGAAGGCGGCCACGAATGCCAGCACGACGAGGAGCGCCTGCCCTTGCTGGCGACGCCAGCTTCGAGGCATTAGATACACCCGCCCGGCCGGTTGCTCACGTTGAGGGTGACGGCTACCGAGCTGGTCGCGGACGGCAAAATGCTGACCGTTCCATAACAGCCGACCCAGCTGATGGAGACTCGAGTGACACCGCGCGCCGCCACGTGGTCAGTTCCATTGACGTTGCGGATCAAATTCTGGGAAGCATCGATGCTGTAAACGACGGGTGTGCCAGGCGGCACGCCATACATCAGGGCCATGGGAGGGCTGCCGGCCTGGATCGTGCAGGGACAGCCGAGGGTCGTTGCTTCGCTGTTCAAGTCTCGGGTCAACCACAGGCTGGCCTCGCTGACAGCCGTGTCCGCCGCGATGACACGCGCCTCATTGCCGATCGCTCGAAGACCAACGAGAAAGGTGCCCGCCATCACCACGGTCAGGAGCGCCAAAATCGTGACGCTGACCATCATCTCGACCAGGGTGAAGCCTTGCTGCGCGCGCCTCATGGTTGTTCCTTCAGGAAATCGAGGACTTCGCTCGAACCGTTTGGCCCGCGAACCGTGAGGATGATCTCCTGCAGGCCTATGTCGGCGTTGTTTGGGTTGAAGTTTGGCGGGTTGGTGAGGGCGCTGTAGTAGAGGACTTGATAAGAGAAGGTGTAACCGCTGACGGCTGCGATGTGCTGATAGACCGTCGTGCTACCTGCCGGCGGCGGGCCCGGCGAATAAGTCTGGCTCTTGATATATTCGGCGTCCGAACGCGTCAGGCGGTCGAGCGTCGTCTCCTGCTGATGCCGGCTGGCCGCCAGCGTCGTTGCGGAGAACCCGCTCAGGATGGCGACGACGATAATGGCCAGCAGGGCAATCGCCACCGTCGTTTCGATCAAGCTGAAGCCACGTTGCCGGGTCATTTCAAGGCTCCGACCAGGCCGTACATTGCCGAGATCAGCGACACCGCGATGAAACCGACCACCAG
>VBIS01000035.1 GCA_005880605.1 Chloroflexota bacterium | reverse complement strand
GTCGGGCGAAAGGTCGGGGCCGCCCTGGCGACGCTGGCGAATCCAAAGCGCCCAGCAGTCTTCCGGCGGCGAGGTCTTGGAGATTACCGTTGAGACGCGACCGTCTCCGCTTTGGCGTCGGCGGCGCGGCCGCGCATGGCCCGAAGCATGTTGTCTTTGCCTTCGAGGAGGATTCGACGGACAGGCCCAGGGACGTCATCGCCGGCTAGATATTTGTCGGTCGCTTTCACGGTCTCCTCGCCGACGACGACCGTGGGAAACATCATCCGGATGAAGGCGAGAGAAACCTCGATGTCGCGCTCCTTCCAGACGTTCGCCAGCGCCTGGAAGTAGCGCGCGCTGTACGCCTCCAGCAGCCGTCGCTGGTCGAAGCGGTGAAAGCCGCGCATCATCGAGCGCATGGTGGCCAACGGGAGCGTAAGGTCCTCCATCAGTGCCGCCCAAACCTGTTCCTTGGCTTCCTGCGTGGGCCGCGTGGCGCGGGCCGCTGCGGCGTAACGATGACCCTCGTCGGTGGGGTCACGCTTCAGCTCGGCATCGATCAGGCCATCGTCGGCGCCGACGCCGGCCAGCGAACTGACGATCGACCAGCGAAGGTCGGTGTCGACCTTGAGGCCGGTGAAGACCTTGATGCCATCGAGCAAGCCGCGGATCACCGAAAGGTGCTCCGGTGAGCGGGCGGCGCTGATGAAGGCGTGAGCCCAGGTGAGCTGGAGGTCGCTGCCAGCGGGCGCAGCGTCGAGGGCGGTGAGCGCGTGGTCCGCCAGGAACTTCAGCGCCGTCTCGGCGTTGGTCGGATCGCCATACACCCAGATGGCCGAGGACGCCTGCGCCAGGAGGTCCTGGACGACACCGATGTCCGTTTCGCCGTGAATGTTTTTGAGGATCAGCGGCAAATAGCGCCGGGCCGGGATCTCACCGTCGCGGAGCATGTCCCAGAGCGCCGCCCACGTGATCGCACGGGCCAGAGGATCCTTGAGTTCGGCCAGGTGGTCGATCGCGGTGGCCAGCGATCGCTCGTCGAGCCGGATCTTTGCGTAGGTCAGGTCCAGGTCGTTGACGAGCATCAGGTCGGCCAGCCGCTCGCCGACAAGATCCCCGACCGCCGTGTTCTCGTCGGCCACGTCGAGCTCGACGCGCCGGCGGAGTTGCAGACCGTCCGGCTTGCGGTCGTAGAGCCCGATCGCGAGCCGATGCGGACGGATCGTTGGGTGCTCGGGAGGCGCCTCCTGCTTGATGGCGAGCGCCCCGATGGTCTCGCTCTGGGAGGTCGCCTCGGGCCGCAGGGTATTGAGGCCGGCCGTTTCCAGCCAGAGTTTGGACCAGGCCTTGAGATCGCGGCCCGAACCGGCTTCGACATCGGAGAGGAAGTCGGCAAGGCTGGCGTTCGAATACTGCCGCTGCTTGACGTAGCGCTGCACGCCACGAAGGAAGGTGTCCTGGCCCACGTAGGCGACCAGCTGGCGAAGCACGCAGGCACCCTTGTTGTAGGTGATGGCGTCGAAATTCAAGTACACGGACTGGATGTCCGGCACGTCCGCCGCGATCGGGTGCGTGGTGGGGAGCTGGTCCTGGCGGCGCGCGCCAGCCTTGTACTGGTTGGCAAACGTGACCCAGCCGTTCTTGAAGCGCGTCGCCTCCACCTGGCAGAGCACCGACATGAAGGTGGCGAAGCTCTCGTTCAACCAGAGGTCGTCCCACCAGCGCATGGTGACGAGGTCGCCGAACCACATGTGCGCCATCTCGTGCAAGATCGCGTTGGCGCGATCCTCGCGGACGGCCTCCGTCACCTTCGAGCGGTAGAGCATCGCCTCGTTGAAGGTGACGCAGCCGATGTTTTCCATCGCGCCGGCGCTGAACTCCGGAACGAAGAGCTGGTCGTACTTCTGGAAGGGATAGGGGTACTTGTAGGCCTCGCCGTAAAAGTCGAGGCCCTGCTTGGTGATGGTGAAAATCTCGTCGGGATCGAGATACTGGGCCAGCGACTGGCGACAGAAAATTCCCAGGTCGATGTCGCCGTGCCGGTCCCGGACGCCGTGGTACGGTCCGGCGACGATCGCTGTGAGATAAGACGACATCTTGGGCGTGGCTCCAAAGGTCCAGCGCTTGACATTCTCCTTGCCCGTCACGAGCTGGGCCTGACCCGGGTTGTTCGAGACCACCACCCAATCCGTGGGTGCCAGCACGGTGAAGGTGAAACTCGCCTTCAGATCGGGCTGGTCGAAGCAGGGAAACATCCGGTGGGCGTCGAAGGTCTCGAACTGAGAGTGCAGATAGGTCTTGTGGTCAACGGGGTCCACGAACTTGCAGAGGCCCGCGCCCACGTTCTGGTAGTCACACGTGCCGATCACGTGGAGCTCATTCGCCTCGCGCAGGTTCTCGAGCGCGATCCGTGCACCGTTGAAGGCCTCTTTTGGAACTTCCTCGCCATTGAGCTCGCAGCTATCGACCGAAGGAGCTAAGAAATCGATAAAGGTGTTGGCCCCGGGTTCGTGACAGAGGAAATGAATGGTGACCTCGCAGGCGAAGGTATCGCTTTCCCTGGTGAGGTCGAGCGAGATGTCGTAGAGGGGGGTATGAATCGACTGGGCCCGCTCGTGGGCTTCCTCGCGGGTCAGGTTATTGGCGGGGTGCATGCCTTAGTAATGTAGCGGCTCCAAGCCTTACTGCGGCGGTTATTTGAGCAGGAGGCGCTCGAGCCTCGTGGCGGCGATTACCAGGGCGAGCGCGCCCAGGATCACGAGGTAGACGATGTCAACCAGGATCCAAGGGCCGATGATGCCGGTCGTCAGGCTGCGCAGCAGGTCGACGCCGTGATAGAGGGGCGACAACTGCACCACCACCTGCAGTGGCCCCGGGTAGGCGCTGATCGGATAGAACGTTGCGGAGAAGAGGAACATTGGAATCAGAACCGTTAGCACGAGGTCGAAGTCTTGCCAGGTGCGGACGAACGTCGATGCCGCGGTTCCAACGGCGGCGAACGAGAAGCCGATCAGCATGGCGGCAGGGAGGGCGAGCAGCGCCCACGGGGAGATCGCGAGACCAAGTGCGGCCATGACGATGATGAAGCCCAACGCGTAAAGCGTGCCGCGGAGCAAGGCCCAGGCGATTTCGCCGAGCGCGATATCGGCGACGCCGAGCGGCGTCGACAGCACGGCGTCGTAAAGCTTGATGTATTTCAGCTTGTAGAAGAAGTTGAACGAGGTCTCGTAGATCGCACCGTTCATCGCGGAGGATGCCATCATCGCCGGTGCGACGAACACGGCATAGCGGAGGGGATGGCCGTCGACGACGACGGACGTCCCCACCAGCGCGCCAACCCCGAAGCCAATCGCGAGCAGGTAGAGGAGCGGCTCGACGAAGCCCGACAGGATGACAGGCCACCCTCGCCGTTGGAGGATCGCGTTGCGCTCGACGAGGTGGGCGGCGCGGTCGGGTGCGGGGAGTTGGAGCAACCGCCGCTGCGACAGCATCGCAATCACTGGACCAGCCGCCTCTGCAGGGTGATGCGTGCGGCGGTGATGCCGATCGCGGCGTAGAGGAGCAGGACCGCGAGGTGGATACCTGCGGACGGCGCCAGCACGCCGAGCGAGAGGCTACGGGCCAGCGCCACACCATGGGCGAGTGGGGTGAGCCAGGCGATTCCCTGGATGACCTGAGGGAGTTGGTGGAGCGGGAAGAAGACGCCACCCAGCAAGAACAGGGGCGTGATCACAAACCGCCCGATCAAGGCGAAGCTCTGGTCGGTCCGCCGGGTCGCGGTCCAAGACAGGATCGGCGCGGCAAAGGCCAGGCCGGTGAGGATAGCGGCCACAATCGCCAACACCGCCAACACGGAGTGGACCGTGCCGAAGAGCAGCATGACGAAGAAGAACGCGCAGCTACTAAGTGCCAGCCTGAAGGTGAGCCAGCCGAATTCGCCGACCAGGACGTCGAGAACCGCAATCGGCGTCGCCAGCATGCCTTCGTAGGTGCGCTGCCATTGGATCCGCGCCATGATCGGGTAGGTCGTTTCGACGAAGGCGGCTTGCATGGCGCTGGCAGCGAGCAGTCCGGGAGCGAGAAACACGAGGTAGGAGACGCCGTCGATGGTCCGGACCGGGCCGCGCGCAATCAAGCTGCCAAGCCCCAAGCCCATCGCGGCCAGGAACAGGACCGGCGAGAGGAAGGACATGAACAGCGAACCCTTCCAGGTGCGCCGATAGACCGTCAGATGATGCTCGAGGACGTGTTGAGCTCCGGTCATGCTCGACCTGTCATTCGATCAGGCTCCGACCGGTAAGGCGGAGGAAGACGTCCTCAAGCGTGCTGCGCCGAACCAGGATGGACTCGGGCCTCAGTCCGCGGCCGTGGACTGCGGCCGCCGCTGCCTCGCCGTCGCTGGTGTAGAGCAGGACGCGATCGGGTAGGGCCTCGATCCGCTCGGCAAGGCCGTCCAGGCCGTCGAGCGCCGGCGTGGTATCGATCGGAAACCGAAGCTCGAGGACCTCCCGGCTGGAGTACTGGTCGATCAGGCTTCGCGGCGAGCCGAAGGCGACGATCTTGGCCTTGTCCATCACGACCAACCGATCGCAGAGCTGCTCCGCCTCGTCCATGTAATGCGTGGTCAGGACGATCGTCACGCCTTGTTGCTTGAGGCGGTAGAGACGGTCCCAGACGAGGTGGCGCGCCTGTGGATCGAGTCCGGTGGTGGGTTCATCGAGCAGTAACAGCTCTGGCTCGTTAACGAGAGCGCGGGCGATGGTGAGGCGCCGCTTCATGCCTCCGGAGAGGAACTCCACGTTATCGTGGGCCCGGTCCCTCAGTTGGACGAAATCGAGAAGTTGCTCGGCGCGTCGCCTCGCGGTATCGCGCGGTAGTCCGAAGTAACGGGCGTAGGTGAACAGGTTCTCGTCGACATGCAGTTCGGTATCAAGCGTGTCCGACTGCGGCACGACCCCCAGTCTGGCCCGTATCCGTGGGCCCTCGTGGACGGGATCCATGCCGAGGACGCGCAGGACCCCGCCCGATGGAGATGAAACGCAGCCGATCATGCGCATCGTTGAAGTCTTGCCGGCGCCGTTGGGGCCTAGAAACCCGAAGGCTTCGCCGCGATTGACGTCGAAGTCAACCGCGTCGACCGCGACGAGGTCGCCGAAGCGTTTGCTCAGGCCACGGGCATGGATAAGCGCGTCTGGACGGGTTGGCGTACTGGCCATTGGGGCTCATCGAAGATGGTACGAGCCATCTGCGCCTCGTGGTCCAGCAACCATTGCTTGACCGGCAGCCCACCGCCGAATCCGGTCAATGAACCGTTCGCGCCGATCACGCGGTGGCAGGGGAGCACGATGCAGACCGGGTTGGCCCCGTTGGCGGCGCCCACAGCGCGCGCGGCCCTTGGGATGCCCAGGGCCGCCGCCTGCTGGCCGTAGGTGGTGGTGGTGGCAAACGGGATGTCGGCCAGCGAGCGCCAGGCGGCGAGCTGAAAACGGGTGCCGTCGAGGTCGAGTGGCACATCAAAGCTCGTGCGCGAGCCGGCGAAATACTCATCCAGCTGCTGGGCGGTCCTGCGCAAGATCGGATGATCGGGATCGCGTCGCGGGCGGGGACTGATGCCGGCGCGCTGTGGCGAGACCTTCGGCCAGAGAATCGCGCGAAGGCCGCGGTCGGACGCGACCAGCGTGAGCAGGCCGACGGGCGTTGGATGAGTGGTGCTGTGCAGGGTCGGTTTCGTCTGGGTCATGAGGCCTCCTTCGGCGTTGGGGTGAGCGTTGCCCACAGCTGATGCGTCGCGTAGGTCCGCCAGGGGCGCCAGGCGGCAGCGTTTTCGGAAATCGCGCGAGCGTTGCTGCCGAGCCCGAGGCGGGCGCCGGCCTTCCTGATGCCGAGGTCACTGGGCAGAAACGTATCCGGATCGCCGAGCGCACGCATCACGATGTAGCCGGCTGTCCATTCGCCAATGCCCGGTAGGGCTAGCAGCTTGTTGTACGTGTCGGCGCGGTCTGCGCCGGGATCGAGCGTGAGCGTGCCACCCGCGACGGCCGTGGCGAGCGCGTGCAGCGTGTCTCGCCGGGTGGCGGGGACGCGCCAGTGTGCGCGCCGCGGCGAGCGAGACGTGCTGGCCGAGCACCGCCTGGATCGCGAGCTCGGGGCCGTCGACTGCGCCCGGCGCGCGCAACCCGGGATGCTTCTTGACGGTCGACGCGAGCCGCTGATCCTTGGAGAGCACCTCGACCACGCTCAGGGGATCGGCGTCGAGGTCGAGCAAGCGGCGGCATTGGCGCACGGCGGACGTTAGATCGGACATCGACTCGAGCTTCAGCGTGCAACTGATGTGGCTGTTGACGGGCTCGAGGCTGGCGATCGCCGCGCCGCGGGGCAGGCGAAGCGTGCGACGGTAGGTGTTGCCAGTGGACTGCGCGATCCCGGGCACGGCCCGGATGCGCAGCCAGCCGGACAGCGCCGGCCAATCGAGCGGCGGCCGGTAGGGGAGACGTAGCGTCAATGCGCCTTCGACGACATCGCCGCGGCGGCGGCCGGAGGTGCGCAGCGCGGTTGGCGTCAGCGCGAAGACTTCGCGAACTGTGTCGTTGAATTGCCGCACACTCTCGAAGCCGGCCGCCAACGCGACGTCGATGAACGGGAGGTCGGTGGTTTCGATGAGGGTGCGCGCGGTCTGGGCACGCTGCGCGCGTGCAATGGCGAGCGGACCGGCGCCGAGCTCGCTGAGCAGCAGGCGATGGAGATGTCGCTCGCTAACGGCGAGCCGGCGCGCCAGCCCGCCGACGCCGTCGCGGTCGACGATGCCCTCGGCGATCAGGCGCATGGCGCGGCCCACGAGGTCGCCGCGCACGTTCCATTCGGGGGAGCCGGGCGAGGCATCGGGGCGGCAGCGCTTGCAGGCGCGGAAGCCGGCGAGTTGCGCGGCGGCCGCGGTGGGATAGAAGCGAACGTTCTCGCGCTTGGGGCGCACCGGCGTGGGGCAGCTCGGCCGGCAGTAAATGCCGGTCGTCTTGACGGCCGTGATGAACCAGCCGTCGAAGCGGGCGTCGCGACTCTCGACCGCCCGATAGCAACGTTCGAAGTCGAGGGTGGAAACGGTCATTGCTCTCTATTGTGGGGGCCGCCGACCTGATCTCGCTAGCGGAAATCGGACATCCAAAATCTAGCCCGACTCGGTCAGCCGCGGGGCGAGGGCGAAACTGGCGGCGGCGGACAGCAGCGCCAGCGCGAAGGCTCCCGCAAGACCGGTGGCGAGCGATGCATGCATGCCCGCCGCGAGCGCAACGCACGCGCCACCGAGGCCACCGCCGAGGGCGAGCGCGAGGCGTTCCGCGACCTGCTGGGAACTGACGGCCGACCCCGACCCGCCGGCATCACCGCCCCGCAGGATGACGAGATAGGCGGTCGGATATGCAATGCCCATGCCGAAGCCGGCGGCGAACCAGGCGACATACGAGATCGCGAGCGGCGCCCCGAGCAGGGTCGCCATGATGCCGATGATTGCGACCGTGAGGATCGCACCACCTAGACGCATCAGGGTCACCGATGAGGTCTTGACGATGGCGCGCGACTGCCACCAGTTGCCGATCGACCAGCTCACCGTGCCCAACGTGAAACCGAGCAAGAGCAGGAAGGTGATCATCACCGCGGCGGGTGCACCTCGATGTGCGTGAAGCGAACCAGGTGGAAGGATGTGGCCGAGCGCGGCAATGGTCAGGACGACGCCAACCGCGATCAGGGGCAGGCTGATCCACGACAGCAAGGAGAGCCCGCTGATGAGTCCGGTGACGCCAACGGCCAGCTGCAGCGGCCAGCGAATTGAAAGGGTCGCGGGTTGCTCGACGGGCGGTAACGCACGTAAGGCCGGCAGCGTCAACGCGATGGCCACCACCGTCAGCGGAATGATCGAGAGAAAGGCCCACCGCCATCCCAGGGTGCTTGCGATCAGCGCGCCGTACGACGGGCCGAGCAGGCCGGGAACGATCCAGGCGCCGGCGAGCAGGGCGAGCACGCGGGCACGGCCCGACTCCGGATAGATACGCGTCACCGCCGCGAGCGCGACGGTGTAGGCACCGCCCGCGCCAGCGCCCTGGAGAAGCCGTGCGATGGTGAGCAGCGGCATCGACGGCGCGAGCCCGCATAACGCGGTGCCGACGATGAAGAGTGAGCCGAACAGGAGGAACGGTTGGGCCGGCCCGCCGCGGTCGGCCGCGCGCCCGGCGATCGGTGAGAGCACGAGGCCCGCCAGCGAAAATCCGGCGAAGACCAGGCCATAGAATTCCACGCCGCCCAGGTCGCGCCGGGCCGCGGGCATGATCGCGATGACGACCAGTGCCTCGACCGCGACCAGGAACTCGACCAGCAGGATGCCAGTGGTCAGTCTGCCGCGGCCATGTTGAAACAGGTCTCGCCAACGCGTCGGGCTGTCCATCCCGCCTATGGTGACGGAACGCGTGCCGTCGCAGGTCGACGACAATTCGGGCGTGCGGCTGATCATGCGACCGCCGAGTGACGCGCTGCGACGGGCCCTGTCCGCGCATCCCGAGCGCGATCGGATCGATCCGGCGCGCGCTCGGCGCGAGCATGCGGACTACACGGCGGCGATCGAAGCGACCGGCGTGCCGGTGACGGTGTTGCCTGCTGAGCCGGGCCAAGCCGACGCGTGTTTTACCTGGGACACCGTGCTGGCATTCGCGCCCGTCGGCGGAGGTCGGACCGTGCTGCTGGTCGCGGCACGGCCGGGCGAGGCGTCGCGCCGACTCGAAGTGGCGTCGGTGCTCGCCTGTGCTCGCGGAATCGCGCCCGGTGCCAAGGTGATGGAGATTGCCGCGCCCGGTACGCTCGATGGCGGCGACGTCATTGTGTATGGGCGGCGGGTCGCGATCGGGATCTCGGCGCGGACCAATGAGGCGGGGGCTCGGCAACTGGCCGCCGCCGTCCAGCGGATCGGGTACCAGGCATTCCTGTGCCCGGTCGACGATCGGTTGCACCTGGCGTCGGCGGTCACGCCGATCCGCGCCAGTCGTTTGATTGGGACAGCGTCAGGGTTTGCGTCACTCGACGCTGCGGGGCCGGAGGTCGTGCCCGACGACATCGAACGGTTGGTGATCCCCGAGCGTGAGGTGGCCGGCGCCAACGTGCTCGCGGTTGGTGGGCGCTGCTTCATCGCCCGGGGGGCGCCATCGGCGGCGCAGGCGTTACGCAACGCTGGGGAGTCGGTCGTCGAGGTCGAGCTCGATGAGTTCCTCCGCGCCGATGGTGGGCCGACCTGCCTGGTCGCACCCGTGCCATAGGAGCAACGGTTATCCTCGCGGCAGCCCCGTAGAATTGTCGAGGCAGCCGATGGCGTACCAGACCCTTTACCTCAAGTACCGGTCGCAGACGTTTGGCGACCTGGTCGGGCAGGATGCGATTGCCCAGACCCTGAAGAACGCGGTCGAACAGGGCCGTGTCGCCCATGCCTACCTGTTTTCGGGGGTTCGCGGAACCGGGAAAACGTCGACCGCCCGCATCCTGGCGAAGGCGATCAACTGCCTGAACCGGAAGGGCGCCGAGCCCTGTGGCGTCTGCGCCAACTGCGTCGAAATCACGAGCGGCGCCGCCGTCGACCTGATCGAGATCGATGCGGCCTCCAACCGCGGCATCGACGAGATCCGCGATTTGCGAGAGCGGGTCAAGTATTTGCCGGCGGTGCTCAAGGCCAAGATTTACATCATCGACGAGGCGCACATGTTGACCACCGAGGCCTTCAACGCGCTGCTGAAGACGCTGGAGGAACCGCCCGCCCATGTGGTCTTCGTGCTGGCCACGACCGAGCCGCACAAGATCCCACTAACGGTCGCATCCCGCTGCCAGCGGTTTGACTTCCGGCGAATCGAGACCGGGTCGATCGCGGCGCACCTCGCGTCGATTGTCGAGCACGAGCAGGTCAAAGTTGACCCGCAGAGCCTGGCGCTTCTGGCGCGGTTGGCTCGCGGCAGCATGCGCGATGGAATCACCCTGCTGGATCAGCTGATCTCGCAGGGCGGCGAGGAGCTGACGGTGCAAAAAACGCACGAGCTCCTCGGGCTCGCCGACCCGGACACGCTGGTTCGAATGCTGGCCTATGCGACCGAGGGCGACGCCGCTCAGACCCTGGAGGAGCTCCAGCGGTTCTATGACGCCGGCGGCGACGTGCGCCAGCTGGTCCGCGGGCTGCTGGGCGCCATCCGAGAGGCGGCGTTACTGTCGGTTGGCTATCGCGATGCGGAGAGTTTGGGCGGCGCGGCGTCGGCCGGGCTGGAACGGATCGGGCGGGCGGCCGGACGGAACGCCTTGCTGGGACTGTGGAAGGGCCTGATGGAGATGGAGCCGGAGCTCCGCAAGGGAGCCGACGCGCGGCTCTTGCTGGAGGTCACGCTGCTCTCCAACATGACCCAACCCGTGCACGCGGTGGTGCCGGTGGCGGCGCCCACGGTCGAGGCGGTCGGGGGTGAGCGATTGATCGAGCCGGCCATGGATGCCGAGGCGGCCGTGCTTGCTCCAGACGCACGCTGGGACGCCTTGAAGCAAAAATTGCCGAAGCCGGTTGGCAGCCTGCTGATGGAGGCGCGGCTGGCGGCTGCGACCGACGGCCTGGTGCGCATCGAGTTTCGCTATCCCGCCCACGCCGAACTGATGAACGGTCCGAAGAACCGGGAGACGCTGCTCACGGCGGTGCGCGAGGTCTTCGGACCGGAAGCCCGGGTCGAGCTGGTCGCCGATGAGAAGAAGGGAGTCAGCGCGGCGCCGGTCCCGGCGCGCGCCTCGGGCTCGATCGCGGACGACCCGCTGGTGAAAGAGGCGATGAACCGGTTCGATGCGACTAATTTGCGGGTCACCCCGCGAGGGAGAGGCTGATGGGTCAGCAGTTCAAGATGCTGAAGCAGCTTCAGCAGATGCAAGCCAAGATGGCGAAGATCCAGGAGGACCTGGGCAACCAGACCGTGACCGGGACAGCTGGCGGCGGCATGGTGGAGGTGGTGGCGACCGGTCACCAGAAAGTGCTGTCGGTCACGCTCAAGCCCGAGGTCGTCGACCCGGCCGATGTCGAGATGCTCCAGGACCTCGTGCTGGCCGCGGTCAACGATGCCATGGACAAGGCGCGCGAGCTTGCGAGCAAGGAGATGGGCGCCGTCACTGCGGGCATCGGAATACCGCCCGGCTTGATGGGGTAGGTCGTGGCCGACGTGCCGGCGGCGCTGACGCGGGTGATGGAAGAGCTCGGACGCTTGCCGGGGATCGGGCCGAAGACGGCCCAGCGCCTATCCTTCTATATATTGCGCACGCCGCGCGAGTCGGTGGACCGGCTGGCGTCGGCCCTCGTCGAGGTCAAGGCGCGGATTCGGTTTTGCGACGAGTGCTTCTTCATTGCGGAAGGTCCGCGATGCGCCATTTGCCTGTCGGCCCGGCGCGATCGGGCGGTGCTGTGTGTGGTCGAGGAACCGCTCGACGTCCTGGCGATCGAGCGGACGGGCGAGTACCACGGCCTGTACCACGTGCTGCATGGTGCGCTGTCTCCGATCGACGGGGTCGGCCCCTCTGAACTCAAGATTGTCGAACTGGTGGCGCGGCTGCGGCGGGAGCCGGTTTCGGAGGTGATCCTAGCCACCGATCCAGACATGGAAGGGGAGGCTACCGCCGCCTACCTGGCCGAACAACTGGCGCCGCTTCAGGTCAAAACCTCGCGGCTGGCCCACGGATTGCCGGTCGGTGGCGAGCTGGAATACGCTGACGAGCTCACGCTTGCCAGGGCCTTTTCGGGGCGTCGGGCGTTCTAGTGGATGGGAACGAGCTCGAGGAGGAACGCGAGGTTGCCTGGCTGGCCATGCCCGAGAAGGCGCCCGTCCTCGGGCAGTCCGGAGAAGAGATCGGCCGGATGGAGGAGCTGCTGGGTGACAAAGAGGACGACATCTTCCACGGCATCGTGCTGAAGCTCGCGCGGGGCGGTCACAAGGTGGAGGTCGCGGCCGACCGCATCCCCAAGATCACGACCCGCCGCATCTACACGGACCTGACCGCGGACGAGCTCGAGCATCTCCCGCCGATCAAGTAGCGCGCCTCGCCGGCCCGGTTTAGGGGCGAGCCGTCCGGGGTACGCTGAGGAGGCGTCTGCACCTTCTTGACAACTGCGCTGCCCGATGGGGTATCATTCTCAAGCTGCCCGAGAGGCGGGAGGAGATTCCACGCCGCTTAGGGCCAGGCGAGCACCTTAACAATTGAAGAGTGGAACGGACTTCTCCGAGAAGGCCCTTCGAAACGTCGTAGGGACCCTGATTCGATTCTTTAACCTCAGCCCTGTTGGGTCGAGGTTTTTACGGAGAGTTTGATCCTGGCTCAGGATTAACGCTGGCGGCGTGCCTGACACATGCAAGTCGAACGGGTGCTAGCTGCCCGCAAGGGTGGCTAGCGCTAGTGGCGGACGGGTGAGTAACACGTGGGCAACCTGCCTGAGAGTGCAGAATAACCCTGCGAAAGCAGAGCTAATACTGCA
>VBIS01000034.1 GCA_005880605.1 Chloroflexota bacterium | reverse complement strand
CGGCAAACGCGCGCTGCAAAGCAGGGCCATCGGCAAGGCCGGCGCTTAGCAACCGCACGCCTCGCGTTCCGAGAACGTCAGCCGCCCAGGGACGGCGATCAATGCCACGGGCAATAACGACGACATCATGACCTTGTTGCGCCAGGGTGACCGCCAGGTGGCCCCCAACGAACCCCGTGCCGCCGGTAATGGCGATTTTCACCTTCTCCTCTACTGACGGAAAAGGTCGCGGGCAATGACCTCGCGCTGGATCTCTGAAGTTCCCTCGTAGATGCGAGGGGCGCGCACTTCGCGATAGAGATGCTCGAGGAGATGCCCGTGTTCGAGCGCAACAGCCCCATGCACTTGGATCGCAACGTCGATCACCTGCTGCGCGGTACGGCCTGGAATTCTTTGATCGGCCGGCCGAAGGCCTGGCGGCTGGAGGCATGCGCAATAGCGGCATCGAGAGCGGCCTGGGCCATGCCGATGACGGAGGCGCCGACGCTAGGGCGGAACAGGTCGAGCGTCCGCATCGCGAGCTTGAAGCCGCGGTCGACTTCGCCCAGGACTTGCCGCGCCGACACGAGAACGCCATCCAACTCGAGCCGGCCAATCGGGTGCGCCGAGAGCAGACGCATGGCGGTTCCGCTGAGCCCTTTGGCATCACCGTTAACGATGAAGGCGGTGATCCCCTTGGTTCCCGCACCAGCCGTAGTCCTCGCAAAGATGGTGTAGACATCCGCGTCCGGGGCGTTTGAGATGAAGACCTTGGTGCCGGACAGGCGGTAGCCCTTGCCGTCGCGCTCAGCCCGCAGGGCGAGCGCTCCCGCATCCGTCCCGGCGCCGGGCTCCGTGAGGGCGAAGGCGGCGACGGCCTCGCCGCGAGCGACGGGTCCGGCGTAGCGGTCGGCTTGCTCGTCCGAGCCGGCCAGCACGATGGGATAGGCACCGAGGGTCTGGATCGCAATCGCGTTCTCGGTCACGGTCGACTCTTTGGCGAGCGCCTCGCGCACCGCGCAGAGGTCGACCGCCGATACGTCTTCATCGCGTATCCCGCCCGCGCGACGCGGAAACAGCCGCGGCAACAAGCCCTCCTGGGCCAGTCCGCCGATCAGGCGACGATTGACCCGCCCTTCCTGACCTGAGGCAGCGACTGGTGCGAGTTTCCGGGCGATGGCCGCCGCATCACCCGCGAGCCGGTCCCGATCGCTCATCCCTGGAAAGCGCCACCGTCGAGTACGAGACCCTGGCCGTTGATGCCGCGTGCCGCCTCCGAACAGAGATAGGTCGCAAGGCCCGCAACTTCGTCGGCCGTCATCAGGCGTTTCTGCGGGCTGAAGCCTTCCAGGATCTTGCGGGCCTCCTTGTCGTCCCTTCCGGTGCGGACGGTGATGAAGGCTGCCGACCGATCGGTCATCTCAGTGTCAACATAACCGGGGCACACAGCGTTGACGGTTACGCCTCGCGCCGCAACCTCGGCAGCGACCGCGCGCGTCAGCCCCAGCATCGCGTGCTTGGAAGCGGCATATGCGGCGATGTACGGCGCGCCGGCCCTGGCCGCGATCGACGCCACATTGACGACGCGCCCCCACTTCGCCTCCACCATCATCGGAACCACGGCGCGCATGCAATAGAAGGCGCCGGTGGCATTAACGCGGAGCATCGCTTCCCACATGTCGTCAGTGGTCTCGGACAGCTTGGCACTGCCGGCGATGCCCGCGTTGTTCACGAGGATCAGGGGATCACCCACGTCTTTCTTGACCTGCGCAACCATGGCGTCGACCTGGCTGCGTTCGCTGACGTCGCACACGACGGCTGTGGCGCGGCGGCCCGTGGCGCGAATGGCGCCCACTGTTTCCTCCAAGACGTCGGCGTTACGGCCGGAAACGGCGACATCGGCGCCGGCCTGCGCCAGCGAGAGCGCGATAGCACGACCGATCCCGCGTCCGCCACCCGTGACCAGGGCGATCCGGCCGCTCAGCTCCGACACGATCAGTGCTCGCCCAGGATCTTGGTCAGCTTCGGCAGGTCGATGTTCCCCCCGGAGACGATGCAGGCAATGCGCCCCTTTCCGGCCTTGCCGGATAGCGCCACGGCCAGGGCCACGGCACCGGCTCCCTCGGCGATGACCCGATTGCGTTCCGCCATCAGGCGCAGGGCGGCCGCAATCTCGTCGAGGCTCGCCGTGAAGGACCCGTCGAGCAGCTCCTGCGCCATGACGAGCATGTTCGCGAACACCGTCTTGCTGCCGATGCCGTCGACGAACGATGGCTGGTAATCGACTACCTGCGGACTGCCGGCCTTCAGTGACGCGGTCAGCGGGGCGCCCGTCTCCGCCTCCACGGCGTAGATGCGAACCGTGGGCTTGATCGCGCGAAACGCGGTCGCAATCCCGCCCGCCAGCCCACCGCCACCCCAGGGGATGAGAACGGTGTCAACCTCGGGGAGATCCTCGAGCAGCTCGAGGCCAATGGTTCCATTGCCGGCCATCACGCGATCGTCATCGAAGGAGTGAATGAAGGTCGCGTCAACCCCGGGATAGCTGCGGTCGGTGAAGGTCTGCCACCAGCGGTCGAACGGAACCTTGATGACGCGGCCACCGAGCCGCTCGATCGCCTGGACCTTGGTGTCGGGCGCGTAGTCCGGCGCGATGACGGTGCAGGGGATCCCCAGGCGGCGGGCGTTCCAGGCGGCGCCCTGCGCCATGTTGCCGGCGCTGGCGACGAGGACGCCCTTGGCGAGCTCCGCCTTCGACATCGCACTCATCGCATTGGCGGCACCGCGGATCTTGAAGGAGCCGATCGGCTGGAGGTTCTCGAGCTTGAGGTTGATGTCGGCCGGCGCGTCCCAGACGTTGAGCTTGACCAGCGGCGTCCGGATGGCGGCCTGCGCGACGACAGATTGGGCGCGGCGGATTTCCTCGATACCAAGCCGGGTCGCCTTCACATCGTCACCATCTGACCGACGCCGGTCTGCCGGGCCTGCTTCAAGATGAATGCCGCCGAGGCGACGTCTTCCACCGCCAGCCCGAGTGATTTGAAAAGCGTCAGCTCCGTGTCGGTGCGGCGACCCGGGTCCTTCCCGATGATCACATCGCCCAGCTCGGCCTGAATGTGGTCGGCGGTAAAGGCGCCTTCGCGCATCGGGATCAGGATGTCGCCGGCCTCATTCACGGCCGACTCCCGCCGGTCGACAAAGAGCCGCACGGCCGCCATGGTGGCCGTGTCGATCTCACGCGTGGCTGGAATCGAGGATCCGACCGCGTTGATGTGCGCGCCGTCTTTCAGCCACCCGCGCTGGAGGACCGGCTCGGGGCTGGCGGTGACCGTGGCCACGACATCGGCGCCACGCACCGCGGCTTCCGCGGTGGGGACCGCCTCGATCGAGATCGTGTAGCGAGCCGCTACTTCCTTGACGAGGTCGGTGGCGTGTCCCGGATTGCGGCTCCATACCCGGACGCGCCGGATCGGCCGGACCGTGGTGATCGCTTCGAGATGGCTGCGGGCCTGAACGCCGGAACCCAGGATCGCCAGCTCTGCCGCGTCCATCCGAGCCAGGCGGTCGGTCGCCACCCCCGATACAGCGGCGGTGCGAATTGCCGTAATCATGGCGCCATCCATGAGTGCCGACAAGCGTCCGGTATCGGCTTCGAACAAGAGAACCGCGCCCTGGTGGGTATCGATGCCGCGGCGCGCGTTGCCCGGAAAGACGGAGACGGCCTTCAGTCCAAGCGCCCCATCGCGACCCCCGTCGGCATCGATGTGGCCAGGCATCAGACCCAGAAAGCCGCTGGCGTCTGGCATTCGCATCACCATCCGTAGTGGGACCAGCGCCTTGCCGCGGGCCAGCGCCGCGAGGGCGTCGCGCATCACCTCGATGCATTCGCGCATGGGAAGGAGCTTCTCTACGTCGTCGGCCGACAGCACCCTCACTTCCATCAGGCGGCGACCGCGTCCATACGCGAGGAGAGCGCGTCGCGCTCATTTGCGGACAGGTGAATCGCAACCGCGGCGAGCCACGGCTCGAAGTGTTCGACCCGGCGTGGGCCGATCAGGGCGGACGTCACGGCGGGGTGGCTGATGACCCACGCGAGGGCCAGCGCCCCGGTGTCGACGCCGCGCTCGGCCGCGGCCGCGCGAAGGGCATCAATCGCCTGGAAAGTGCGGGGCGTCATCAAATGCTGGTATGGCTGCGGGCGAAGCTCGACCCGCGACCCCGGTGGCGGCGCCTGACCAGAGCGGTACTTGCCGGTCAGCAACCCGCCCGAGGTCGGACTGAAGGGTGTGACCGCCATTCGCTCCTGTGCCGCCAGCGGCAGGACATCGTCCTCCATTGCGCGCTCGAGCAAGCTGTAGCCGTTTTGGACCGATTGGTAGCGGTGAACTTCCAGGCGATCGCTGGCGGCGAGCGACTCGCGCAACTGCGGCGCCGTGACGTTGCTGGCACCGATGTGGCGCACCTTGCCCGCGTGCATCAGGTCGTTCATTGTCTCCAGCGTCTCCTCAATAGCGGTCTTCGCATCCGGCTCCATCGTCACGTAGAGATCGATGTGGTCAGTCTGCAGCCGGCGCAGGCTGCCCTCGATCGCCTGCCTGAGGTGGCGACGGGAAAGCCCCTGATCATTCGGCCCGCCGGGGACCGCATACCCGACCTTGGTCGAGAGGATCAGCTGGTCGCGGACCTTTCGCTCGGTGAGCCAGGCGCCGACGATCGTTTCCGACACGCCGCCCCCATAGCTATCGGCTGTGTCGAAGTAGTTGATGCCCTCGTCCCAGGCTCGGTTCATCAAGGCGAAGGCGGTCGCCTTGTCTTCCCCCTTGCCGAATAGCTCCGGCGCCGAGCCGACACCACCGAACCCCCCGCAGCCCAGCCCCAGGACCGAGACCCGCATCCCGGTCCGCCCGAACATGCGGTATTCCATCCCTCGTCGAGATGGTAAAGCTTTGTTGCGTTGCTACCATGGGCACACAAGGTGTTCGTGGAACAACGAGCGCGCCTTCGGCATCAGAACGAGATCACAGCCCTTCCCCTGGAAGGCGGTGCTTTGCAGTGGCTGATCGATCGTGACCTCGGGGCGGAGCACGTCATGGCCTATCGGCTGGTGCTGGACCCAGACTCGGCGACGAGCCATGTCCACGCCGGCGCGGAGGAGGTGCTCTACATTCTCGAGGGTACCGGGGAGGCGCGGATCGAGGGCGCCACGCACCATGTCGGGCCCGGGCAGGCCGTATTCATCCCGGACGGAGCCGAGCACACCTATATCAATACCGGCCAGACGCCGCTGGTCGTGGTAGGCGCGCTGGCGCCACCGATCGATCTCGACGAGATTCGTCCGGCGATACCGCGCCTCGACCTGTCCGGTCTGCGGTCTGCCAGCGTCAACGAACAGGGCGCGGCACCCACCATGATGGACGAGCGGCGCGTGACACCGACCCTGATGGGAGAGCGCAGCTTCCGGGTCCTGATCAGCCCCACGGTCGGCTGTCGGCAGATGACGCAGTTCACGGGCGTCATCCCGACCGGGCGCGCGCCCCTACATGCGCATCCCCACGAGGAAGCGGTCTACATCCTCGCGGGGACCGGGCGGCTGTGGATCGAGGACCAGCCCGTCGGCGACCTGCGTCCCGGCTCGGTCGTCTTCTTTCCTATCGGCGTGCGGCACACGCTCGAGAACACCAGCCGCGAGGACATGAAAGTGTTGGGCGCCTTCTCGCCGGCGGGCTCGCCCGAGGCGAAGCTACCTCCGAGCCATTAGCTAGTGCTCTGACGCAATAGACTCAAGATCGTTCTCGTCAACTCTCGAACAGGAGCGCAAAGTATGGCCCCAACCAAAACGGCGACCAAAAGCACACAGAAACGTGCGAATCGCACCAGCGCGACCGAGACGGCATCCAAGGGATTCAGCGCCGAAGAAAAGGCGGCGGCGCGCGAGCGTGTCCGGGAGCTCAAGGCCGAGGCGGCCAAGGCGGATGGGAAAACGGAGCTGCTTGCGGCTATCGCCAGAATGCAGGAGCCGGATCGCGCCATTGCCAAGAAGGTCCACGCACTGATCACAGCCGCAGCTCCGGCTCTCACGCCGAAAACGTGGTACGGAATGCCCGCCTACGCCAAGGACGACAATGTGATCTGTTACTTCCAAAACGCAGGGAAGTTCAAAGTCAGATACCAAACGCTCGGCTTCAGCGACAAGGCGAAAATCGACGACGGCGCCATGTGGCCGATTCAGTACGCGCTCAGCGAGTTGACTGCCAGCGAAGAGGCCAAGATCACCGCGCTTGTGAAAAAGGCGGTGCGCTGAGGGCCTAGATGCCGAGATAGGCGCGCTGCATCTGCGGGTTCTCGAGCAGCGAGCCTGCCGTTCCAGCGAGCACGACGCGCCCGCTTTGCAGCACGTAGCCGCGACTGGCGATGGCCAGCGCCATCCGGGCGTTCTGCTCCACCACGAAGATCGTGATGCCGGTCTGGTTCAGCTGCTGAATCGTCTCGAACTGCTGCTCGACTAAGACCGGGGCGAGACCCATCGACGGCTCGTCCATGCACAAAAAGCGCGGCCGCGACATCAACGCCCGCGCCATCGCCAGCATCTGCTGCTCGCCACCCGACATGGTGCCGCCTTTCTGGGCGCGCCGCTCCTTGAGCCGCGGAAACATGTCCATGACGCGATCGAGGTCGGCGTCGATCTCAGCTTTGTCATTTCGGATGAAGGCGCCCATCATCAGGTTCTCGAGCACGGTGAGGCGGGGGAAAATCCGTCGAGCCTCGGGCACGATCGCGATCCCGGCGGCCACACGTCGTGACGTATTCCAGTTCGTGATCTCCTGGCCGTCGTACCAGACCGACCCCTTCGCCGGACGCACCGAACCGATCACGGTCTTCATGGTGGTCGACTTGCCCGAGGCGTTGCCTCCCAGCAAGCAGACAATCTCGCCGCGCCGGATCTCCATGCTGACATCGCGCAGCGCCGGGACCGGGCCGTAGCGAACCTCGACGTCCTGCAGGCGCAGGACGACGTCCTTCTTCGCCGGTGCTGGGCTAGGCGGTCGCTGCCCGTCGGCCGAGATAGGCTTCGACGACTCTTGGATTGCTGTGGACCTCCTTCGGTAAGCCTTCCGCGATCTTCACGCCGTGATCCATCACGATGACGCGGTCGGAGATCTCCATCACGAGTGGCATGTGGTGCTCGATCAGGAGAATGGTCAGACCCCGGTCGCGCATCGAGCGGATCAGGCCGGCCATCTCGATCCGTTCGTATGGGTTCATGCCGGCCGCCGGCTCGTCCAGCAGGAGGAGCTTCGGGCGGGCCGCCAGTGCGCGGGCAATCTCGGTGCGCCGCCGATTGGCGTAGGAGAGGGTAAAGGCCGGATCCTCGAGCCGTGGCTCGAGCCGTTCACGGAACAGTTCGATCGCGGTTTGCACCTCGGCCTGGGCGGCGCGTTCCGCCCGCAATGTGCCAGGCCAGAAGGTAACCGATCCCAGCATGCCGCTGCGTGTCCAGTGGTGCGTGCCGAGCAGGATGTTCTCACGCACGGTGAGCTGGGGAAACACCCTGATGTTCTGAAAGGTGCGCGCGATGCCGTGATGCGTGATCCGGTGCGCCGGCTGGCCCACCAGGTCGCGTCCGAGCAACCGCACGGATCCCGCCGTCGGGCGCAGCACGCCGGAGACCAGGTTGAAGACCGTCGTCTTGCCCGCCCCGTTCGGGCCAACGAGGCTTACAAGGATCCTCGACAATCGCGCCGGCACTCGCCTCCAGGTCGGCGACCTCGGTGTCGGTGACCGCCGGCAACTCTGACGCCTCGACTGCCGACTCGGCGGTCAACAGTTCCAACGTGCCGCCCAGGTTCTTTCGGGGACGGATGGACACCGTGCCCAACAGCCCTTCCGGCCGGAACACCATGGTGGCGATCAACACGATGCTGATGATCAGGTACTTGTAGAACACGAACTTCTGCAGCAGGAATGGCGGGACCGTGAACAGGACAGCACCCAGGATCGCGCCCGGAATGCTGCCCAGCCCGCCGAGGATGACCATGATGAACACCATGACCGTCTGCTGGACATCGAAGTTTCCGGGAAAGGCGTTGAAGATGAACGCCGCATCGATCATGCCCACGATGCCAGCGATGACAGCGCTCATGGCGAACGCCAGCAGCCGGTACTTAAAGGTGTTGACGCCCATGGCACGTGCGGCCAGCTCGTCGTCCCTGATCGCAACCCAGGCGCGGCCGGTGCGGCTGTTCCGCCAGCGCAGCATGCAATAGACGGCGAGTGCCAGGAAGCCGATAAAGATCCAGTAGTACATCCGGAAGTGTGGCACCGGGCCGAGCAGGGGCAGACTGGTCGGCAACTTGAACGGATCGACCTGGTGAATGCCGTTGGTTCCGCCAGTCAGGTTGAGGCCGTCCGGCCCAAACTGGTGACCGGCCAGAACCGGCGGGCGGTCGAGGTCGAGGATCAGGTCGCGCATGATGAGCCCGAACCCGAGCGTGACGATCGCCAGGTAATCTCCGCGCAGGCGTAGCGCCGGGACGCCGACCAAAAGGGCAAAGGCGAGCGTCACCGCGACCACCACCGGCAGCGCCGCCCAGAGCGGGTAGTGCTGATGCAGTTGGTCGCTGGCGACCAGCGCGTAGGCATACGATCCGATGCCGAAGAAGGCGATGAATCCGAGGTTCAACAGGCCGGCGTACCCCACCACGAGGTTGAGCGCAACCGCCAGGCACGCATACATCGCGCAGTTGGCGAGGATCAGGGTCCAGTACTGGGCGCCGATCCACCTCGAGTTGTCCTCGACGTATTGCAGGACGAGTGGGGCCGCCGCCGCGAGCACGAAGAACGGAATCAGCACGCTGGGGCGAGTCAGAGCCTGGTTCCAGCCGGCCGGGCCCGATTCCCACAGGCGCTTGAGCGCATGAGTCGTCTGGACGGGCCGGGTGGGGGCGGGCTCGGCACTCATGCGCGGTCCGTCAGCGGCTGCCCGAAGAGGCCTTGCGGGCGGATTAGCAAGACCGTGATCAGCGCCAGGAAGACGAACGTATCCTGAAACTGGGTGCTGATGAAGCCGCCCGCCAGGCTTTCCAGCACGCCCAGGAGAAGACCGCCGATCATGGCGCCGCGAATGTTGCCGATGCCGCCGATGACCGCGGCCGTGAATGCCTTGATGCCGAGCAGGTACCCCATGAAGAAATCGGCGGTCGCATGCCAGAGGCCGAAAAGGACGCCGGCCATGCCCGCCAGCGCCGAGGCGACAAAGAAGGTCACCAGGATGACGCGGTCGACATCGATCCCCATGAAGGTGGCCGCCTCACGGTCCTGGGCGGTCGCCCGCATGGCGCTGCCAAACCGAGTCCGAAAAACGAAGGCATCGAGCGCAATCATCAGGACGATGGCGATCACGAACAGCATGAGACCGGTCAGAGGCGTCGTCAGGCCACCAAGGTGGAGGACGGTCTGCGGCACCAGCGCGTTGCTGGGCACGAGCACCGGGGCGGGACTGACCCAGACCTGGACGGCGCTCTCCAAAAAGAGCGAGACCCCGATGGCGGTGATCAGCGGCGCCAGCCGGTTGGCATTACGGAGTGGCCGGTAGGCCACCCGCTCGATCCCAACGCCGAGCAGCCCCGCCCCGCCCATAGCCACCACCACCATCAGGCCGACAACCAGGCCGGCCGGGATGACCGCCAGCTCGTTGTGAACCAGGAGCGCCGCCACGCCGGCGGCCAGGAATGCGCCCACCATGTAGACGTCGCCGTGCGCGAAGTTGAGCATCTCCAGAATGCCGTAGATCAGGGTGTATCCGAGCGCCACGAGCGCATAGAGGCTTCCGAGCTCCAGCCCGTTGATCAGCTGCTGCAGGAAGGTACCCACGGCAATCAAAAAGGGGACGGGATCGGCCCGTCCCCTTTCCTTCTTACTCCTTTAGCCGGAGACTTGCTTGAGGACCACCATCGCGTTGCCTTTTGCCTGGTAGACGTAGATGCCGCCGCCGGCGACGTCACCCTTCGAATTGAACTTCACCGAGCCAAAAATCGTGGTGAAGGTATCGCTCGCGAGATGACTGATCACGTCGGTGCGTGAGATCTTGCCGTTGTTTACGGGCGAACTCTTGATCGCCTGCAGCAACGTCTGCGCCGCCTCATAGGCAGAGCCGTAGAACGGTCCCGCCGAGCTCAGCGAATCGGCGCCGTACGCCGCCTTGTACTCGGTCACGTAGGCGGCGGCAGCGCTGCCCGAAACACCAGCCGGGTCCGCGGTGATGTTGGTCGCGTAGGCGCCATCGTAGGCACCCTGCGACTTGGTGATGATCGACGAGTCTTCCTCACCGTCGGTTCCCAAAAAGTTAATGTTCTGGCCGATGTTCAGGTTCGACTGCTTCATCTGCGACACGAAGGGCGCCGCTTCCGGACCCTCGTCGGCGAAGTAGACCCAGTCAGCATTGAATGAATGGATCTTGGTGATGATGGTGCTGAAGTCAGTGGTCCCCGCCTTGACGCTGTCGCGCTGGGTCGGGATGTTCTTTGCCTTCAGCGCCGCCTCGGTCTGATCCGCCAGCGCGGTCGAGTAATCGGACTTGGCGTCCATCACCTCGACCTTCTTGGCGCCCTGGTCGATCATGAACTTCGCATCCGCCGGGCCTTGGGCGTCGTCGCGGGCATTGACGCGGTGGGCAACGCTCCAGCCGGAGTCGGTGACCTTGACGTTTGAGGCCGACTCACTCACGAACGGCAGCGGCGGGGTCGCACTTTGCAGCCCCGTGACCGAACCCAAAACGACGCCCGAGTTCATCGGCCCCACGATGCCGAGCACCGTCGGGTCGGAAATACCGGCCGCCTGGAGGGTCTGGGCTACCTGCGCGGAGTGCTGGTCATCCCAGATGACGAGCTGCACCTGGGTGCCGTTGACTCCGCCAGCAGCGTTGAAATCTTTGACCGCCAGCTGGATCGCCTTGAGCGCGCCAGCTCCGATCGACGCCTGGTCCCCGGTAAATGGTCCTTCGGCAGCGATCTGGACCTTATCGGGCTTGTTCGTCGCTGCGCCGCCGCCCGTACTGCCGCCACACGCCGCCAGCCCTATGCCGGCCATGGCGATGAGGACGAGAATCCTTGGCTGTGCCATGCTTCCTGTCGACCTCCTCTTCCTTCGTCGAAGACCTAAATTCGGTGCGCTCTTTATACACGGTTGGATCACGGAGAGCAACCGCCGACCGGCTGCGTCTAACGCTTTCTAATCGGCGGTGGTGACGAGAAGCTCCGGATGACGGTCGAGGCCGGCAAGGACGGCATCGACATCCTCGGCCGTGTTGTAGTAGTGGAGCGACACCCGCAGCGCGCCGTCGCGTGTCGAGCAAAGGATGCCGTCTTTCGCCAGCACCGCCACGAGCTTCGGGGCATCGGCGGACTTGACCATGGCCAGCGGGCCCCGGTCGGCTGGTTCCTCCGGGGTGATCAGGTGAAGTCCCCGTTGCCGCGCCCCAGCGATGAAGCGGCTCATCAGCTCGCGGACGTGCTCCTCGATGGTGGCGAGACCGACTCCGGCAATCAGCCGCAGCGCGGCCAGCGCCGCATAGACGTTCGGCACCGGTGGCGAACCGGTCTCGAACCGGCGCGCTTGCGCCGCGTAGCGCAGGTGGTGGACGTCGTAGGCGAAGACGTTTTCCTGCCCGAACCACCCCGAGTCCGCCGGTTCTAAACGCTCGATCAGCTCGCGCCGAACGTACATGAAGGCCACGCCCGGCGAGCCGAGCAAGTACTTCAGAGCGCCCGTGACGAGGAAGTCGAGGTCGAGCGCCTTGACGTCCATCGGCTGCGTCCCCATGCTCTGGTAAGCGTCGATCAGCAGGTAGGCCCCCCGCTCGTGGGCGAGCTCCGCCAGCGCGCTGACATTGTTCTTGAAGCCGTTCTTGTAGCAGACATGCGTCGTCGACACCAGCGCCGTCTGCTGGTCGACGATTTCTTCGAACGAGTTGAGCGGGAGGCGATTGCCGTCCGCCTTCGCGAAGCTCACGCGTGCACCGCGGCGCTGCTGGGCCAGCCAGACGTGACCGACGGTCGGAAAGTCGAAATCGCTGGTGACGACGCCGGACCGTTCGCGGTAGTCCAGGGCGCTGGCCAGCGAGTTAAGGGCCGTCGAGACCGAAAAGGTGACGGCGACTTCGTCTGCGCTGGCATTGATCAGCGCCGCAAATTCCGCCCGTAGTTCCTCCATCCGCCTCACCCAGGTCTCCCACGGGTTGCCATGCGTGTGCCATGACTCGATAAATTCCTGGAGGCTCGCCTCCACCGGGGTCGACAGGGCACCCTGCGAGCAGCTGCTCAGGTACACCTTCTGCTCGAAGATCGGGAACTGTTTGCGGAACGCCGCGACGCCGTTCGCCTGGCCGGTTTGGCGCGACACTTCTGGCATTCTAGTGTCGTGCCGCGCGCCATGATCTCCAACAAGTCCAGGCTGTTCACCGAGTCGGTCATTCGGGAGATGACCCGGCTTTGCATCGCCGAGCATGGCGATGGCTGCCTCAACCTGGCCCAGGGGTTCCCGGACTTCGCCGCCCCGACCGAACTGAAAGAGGCGGCGGTCGACGCCATCCGTAACGACTTCAACCAGTACGCGACCACCTGGGGCGCGAAGGTGATGCGCGAGGCGATCGCGACCAAGACCAAGCATTTCCGTCAGATGACGGTCGACCCCGAGACCGAGATCACGGTCTGCTGCGGCGTGACCGAGGCGATGCTGTCGACCATCCTGGCGCTGATCGATCCGGGCGACGAGGTGATTATTTTCGAACCGTTCTACGAGAACTACGGGCCGGATTGCATCCTCTCAGGCGCGACGCCGGTGGTGGTGCCGCTGGTTCCCCCCGACTGGCACTTCGATCGCGACCGTTTGCGCCAGGCCTTCAACGCGAAGACGCGCGCCATCATCATCAACACCCCGCACAATCCGACCGGCAAGGTCTACAGCCGGGACGAGCTGGCGTTCATCGCCGGCCTCTGCCAGGAGTTCGACGCGCTGGCGATCACCGACGAGATCTACGAACATCTCGTTTACTCGGGCGAGCACATCAGCATTGCGATGCTCGATGGCATGCGCGAGCGAACCGTCACCATCAACGGTCTATCGAAGACGTACTCAGTGACCGGCTGGCGGCTGGCCTATGCCATCGCGCCGGCCGCAATGACGAACGCGATCAGGAAAGTCCATGACTTCGTCACCGTGGGCGCCCCGCATCCGTTGCAGGTGGCGGCCGCCACCGCGCTGCGGTTTCCCGACCAGTATTACGTCGACTTGCTCCATGCCTATCGCGAGCGCCGCGATTTCATGCTCGAGATCCTCGACGGCGCCGGTTTCAAAGCCTTCCCACCCGATGGCGCCTACTACGTGATGACCGACATCAGCGCCTTCGGCGAAGATGACGTGAGCCTCGCCCACCGGATGGTGCGCGAGATCGGGCTCGCCACGGTCCCGGGGAGCAGCTTCTACCTGGAGCCGGAGCGCGGTCGACGGCAGATTCGATTCTCGTTTCCCAAGAAGATGGACACCCTGCGCCGGGCGGCCGACCGGCTCAAGAAACTCCAGCGGGTGTCCTGATGTACCTGGCCTGTCCGAACCGGTGCAGCACCAACCGGTTCGAGCTGTGGAACGCATCGGTCTACGTTGACAGCGCGGGGCGCTACCTCGATTACAAGGTGGTCGACGCCCCGCTGTACCGCTGCACCGAATGCGGCAGCCCCGCGGTCGACCTGGGCGCCGTGGCGGATGCCATGACCGAGGACCGGCTCGCAGAGGAAAGTCCTGCGCGCGAGTTTGCCTGCCCGAGCTGTGAGGAGCTCTTCAGTGCGCCGAAAGAGCAGCTGGTAGTCGTGTGTCCTGCCTGTGGCCAGACCTTCCCCGTGGCCGAGCCGACGTAACCGCCCGCCCTACCTATCCCGGGGGATCCGGCGAACGATTTCTGGGAGAACCTCGCCCGCCTTGCCATGGATCACAGTGGCACGTCAGCCGCCATCGCGAGCACCTGCGCCTCGCGTAGCGCCGCCTCTGGCAGCGCCTCGCCAAAGAGCACGACGGTCGGCTTCAGGAACTGGCCGCCACAGGACGGGCAGCTCGGCGGACAATGCTCGCGATTGCGCCGGTCGATCTCGGCGCGCGGAAACCGCGCCTCACAATCGAGGCAGACGACGCTCTTGGACGAGCCGTGCAGCTCGATGACCTGCCGATTACCGGCCTTCTGATGCAGGCCGTCGGTGTTCTGCGTGATGACGGCGCGCAGGTGGCCACGCGACTCGAGCTCCACGAGCGCTCGATGGGCGGGATTCGGCTCGGCGTCCGCGCGCCGGTGCTCGAGGCTGTAGGTCCAGTACTGCGCCGGATCTTTCCGAAAGGTGTCGATGTGCGCCACCTTGTAGGGATCGAACTTGGTCCAGAGCCCGCCCTCGCCCCGAAAGTGGGGGATGCCACTCTCGACCGAAATCCCCGCCCCGGTAAACGCGATGGCCGAACGTGCCGTCCGCAGCAGGGCCGCTACCTGGTCCAGGGCCGTTTCGGTGGCGGTGGTCATCGAAGTCCAGCGAAGAGATCGTCCTCCGGGATGGGCGCCTCGACCGAGCTGCGCACCCGCTCAAAGGTTTCGATGCCCCATGCTTTCGGACCCAGCACCTCGCTGAGCTTCAAAAACCAGCTGTCCTCGGGAATCTGGGTTCGATGCGCGCGCATGGCCGCGAGCTTCTTGTCGATGAAGGGAGTGACGTCGAGCCAGGTCGTGACCCGGTCGTCCGACACGGCGAACGGCGGCGGCTCGCCATCGGTCGAGAAGCGGTTCTCGACCCCGGCCCGCTGCATCGCCTCGGC
>VBIS01000033.1:5238-8076 GCA_005880605.1 Chloroflexota bacterium | reverse complement strand
CTGGCGATGGAGGAGCCCGAGGCGAGCGCCGTCCTCGACGAGGTGTTGCGGCGCGAGGGTATCGAGCTCTACCTCAATGCGCGGGCGCAGTCGGTCGAGCCACATGGCGATGGCACCACGGTGAACCTCGAGGACGGTCGCAAACTGACCGCGCAGCAACTGCTGGTCGCGACCGGACGACGGGCCAACCTGCGGGACATCGGCCTGGAAACAGTGGGCCTCGATCCATCGGCCCGCCTCCTGGAACCGAATGACCATCTCCGCGTGGGTGAGCGGCTCTGGGCGATCGGCGACGTCACCGTGAGCGGAGGTTTCACCCACATGGCGATCTACCACGCCGGCATCGTGATCGACGACATCCTGGGCTCACCGGGCCCGGGCGCCGATTACCGGGCGAAGCCGCGCGTGACGTTCACCGATCCCGAAGTGGGCGCGGCCGGGCTGACGGAGGAGCAAGCGCACAAGAAGGGGATCAATGTGCGGACCGGGGCGTGCTGGTCGGGGCCACCTCCATGGGTCCGCGCGGCGGCGACCTCCTCGGCCTGTTCGAGCTCGCCATCAAGCTGCAGATCCCAAGTGACGAGCTGCGCCACCTGATCTATGCCTACCCTACCTTCTATCGCGGGTCCGGCGAGGCCGTGCGCAAGCTAGGCCCCGACGTGCATTCGCCGCTGCGCTGAACGCCGCCGCCATAGGAGAATCGCAGCCACCGTGGCACCGAGAAGAAGCACCGCCGCGGCCTCGGGGAGCAGCTCGATCGGCGACCACGGCCATCGGGCCATCGCCCAGACGGCCAGGCTGATCGGCCTGGTTGCACACTGGACCTCGCCCTTGCCGATGTAGCGCGACGGCGGCAATCCATCGTCGGCGCTGCGCGCCAGGCTGAACGTAAACCCTCCTGCCCTGTCGTTGGTGAAGTTCACGTCGAGCGAGTTCAGTACGAGGTGTTCGTGTTGCTGATGGCGCGCGGCGAAATACGCCATCAGGGTGCCTCGATCTTTGGCTTCCGCGTTTAAGCGCTGCCCGGGGGCGTCGGTTGAATACCAGGCAAATAGCTGGTCGGACACGAGAAGGTCCAGCTGAGCAACGTCGCCTCGGTTGAAGGCATCGATAAAACGCTCGGCAAGCTGTCGGACGTCGTTCGTTGAGCACAGATTCGAAGTGCCCGCTGACGCCGAGGTCGCGCCAGGTACACCCTGGCAGGCGGCAAGAAGGACGAGCACCGAGCTGCTCGCCAGAATCAGCCAGGTCTGTCTGCGCATGGCAAGAACGACGGGCGTTTCACGGTCCTCCTGCGGTAGAACCCGAGGCTACGAGGCAACGTAGTTGAGTTCGACCTGAGCATGACTATTGGCCCATTGCAGTTCAAACTGCCAGCAGCCGGCGGTCGGGGCATCGACGTATGAGGGGTAAATTTCGCCCGGACCGGAGTTAGCGGGCAGCATTTCGTGGACCGTGGGCCTGGCCGCACCTAACGGATGGCCATCGATGGTCAGCGGGCCTGTCCGCGGCGTTCGCACCACCCAGAGGATCTTGTTCGCTGGATTCTCCGGATGGCCGGCGCGTAACGGGTGAGCGAAGAGAAACCCGGCCGCGAGGTCGGGATGGGCGATGACATATGGCAAGCCGCTTGGATTGTTATGTCCACCGGCATCGTCGAGCCACTGCGGGATCGAACCCTGAACGACCTTGGTCGATCCGCAGTTAACCGCGCCAGCGACGGCGCTGGCGGCCGGACTCCTGCCTGAGGCCGCCGGCGACGTTATCGGCCGAGCCACCGCCTCGCCCGAACATGCCGTCAGGGGAATCGACAGTATCATCGTGGCGATCAGCGTCCTCATGGCCACTTGTACTCGATAAGCTGTCCTCAGGTTCCGGTGCGCGCAGCCCACCGAAACCAGCCGCCGCTAGTTTCGACTTGCAGCCGCCGCCAGCTGGCTCATATATTGCGTCCAGCCATCGGTGTGGAGGCGGCGTTCGCCTTCGTCAGGCAGTCCGAGGTGGCGAAGCCGGAGGATGGTCGCACCCTGCTCTGGCGTAAGTGTGATCTCGACGGTCGTCGACCCAGGCGGGACAGTCGGATGGCCTTCCCAACCCCAGCTCATCACCAGCCGCCGTGGTGGATCGACGACCTGGTACTCGCCACTTACGATATGCACGCCGTCGACGTCGATACGGTAGCGGCCGCCCGGCCGTGGGTCGAGCTCGGCGCCGACACCCATCCAGCGCACGAAGCGTTGGCTGTCTGTCAGGTATGCGAAGACGATCTCGGGCGACGCGTCGATCCGCTGGGTGATCTCGATCGCGCCCGTCAGGTCCTCAATCATGTCGTTTCTTTCTGGAACGGGCTTCCTGTTCGGCAAGCTCGCGCAGGTGACCGAGGTCGCGCATCCACATCTGTCGCAGCACAGCCTCGAGTGGGCCGAGCCCGCGGCGGTCCGCTCTGTAATAGCGGTGAGTCCCCTGGCGCCGCTCGGTGATCAGTCCGGAATCCTTGAGCAGGCGAAGGCTCTGGGAGATCGCCGGCCAACTCACCTCGTGGACGGTGGCGGCAATGTCGCCGGCGGATCGTTCGGCATCCCAGACGAGGCGAAGAATTTGGCGACGTCGCCCGTTGGCGATCGCGGTCATCGCGGCCTCGATCGGAACCGGGGGGTTTCGCGTTGCGGCTTGCATTCTCGGCATATCTTATTTAAGCTAGTTCTAAATTAAGCCGTTCCTTTAGGAGGATTCTAACATGGCCGCTCCGCTGGTACACCAGGTGAACGTCAAGGCGACGCCCGACACGATCTACGCGGCAGTCTCAACCACCCAGGGGCTGCAGAGCTTCTGGACCTC
>VBIS01000033.1:0-5226 GCA_005880605.1 Chloroflexota bacterium | reverse complement strand
ACTTCCCCAACTGGGAGGGGACGACCGTCAGCTGGGACATCTCCCCCGCTGAAAACGGCGAGACCTCCGTGGTATTCCGCCATGGCGACTGGCCGGCGTCCGTGTCCCAGGACGACCTCGGCTCGATCAATTACACCTGGGGTCTGATCGTCGAGCGCCTCAAGCAATACAGCGAGACCGGCAAACCGAACCCGCTCTTCGCTTTCGCGACCCGCTAAGTTTCTTTCCCTCCCCCTCTGGGGGAGGGTAGGGTGGGGGCACTCTCAAGCAGATCAGCGGCGAAGCCGATCGCGGCCTCGACGCTGGCCACCCGGTTGGCGGCGCGGCCGCCGGGCCAGCGGTACTCGCGGACCTCGGTGCGGCCGTCGAGCGACACACCAATGTAGGTCAGGCCGACCGGCTTGCCTTCCTGCCGCTGTGGCCCGGCCACCCCAGTCACGCTGATCGCCAGGCCGGCATGAAAGATCCGGCGGGCACCCTCAGCCATCAGCTGAGCGGTCGGGCGGCTGACCACCCCATCCTGGGCAATCACATCCTCCGGCACTCCGAGCAGGTCCATCTTCTTATCGGTGCGATAACTCACCACCCCACCGAGGAACCGCTGCGAGGATTCCGGCAGATCAGCAAGAGCGGCGGCGAGCAACCCACCCGTCATCGACTCGGCCACCGCCACGGTGAGATCCC
Source organism: Chloroflexota bacterium (assembly GCA_005880605.1). Classification (GTDB taxonomy): domain Bacteria; phylum Chloroflexota; class Dormibacteria; order CF-121; family CF-121; genus CF-13. The sequence goes on along the minus strand of VBIS01000033.1, from coordinate 4,542 downwards.
GCCTGCGGAGCAGATCACCGAGCCGCCCCAGTTCTGGTCCCATCGAGGCGCCCACGGTCATTCGTTGCCCACAACGACGATACTATGTCGTCCTCCGCCGGCAATGTCATAACGCACACCGGCGCCACATGCGGTAATGTTTCCGGCGTGATTGTGCCGTCATGGCCCCGGAGCCAGCCACGGCGCTAGCCCGGTCACCCTTCCAGGGGCAACCTCAGGAGGACGTCGGCGAGCTGGTCCAGATGGCGCTGGACGTCGCCGGGTCGCTCGATCCGCGGGAGGTCATCGCCCGCATCCTGGAGCGCGGCACGCTTGCCGTGCAGGCGGATCGGGGCACTCTCTCGAGCATCGTCGGCGACCAGATCGTGGTCGAAGCCACCTATGGCCGGGCTGGCGAGCTGACCTGGGTCGGACAGCACTACTCGCTCGCCTATTTCGAAGGTCAACCACTGGTCCAGAAGGCGATCGATACGCTCGAACCCGCCTTTGGCGGTCGGCTGGAGGTAGACAAAGCGGCGCCCGAGTTCCGCCAGGCGCTCGCCAACGTGCGGCACGTCGCGGTGCTGCCCCTGGCCCACGGCGGGCGGGCAATCGGGATGTTGGTCTTCAGCCGCTACGAGGAGAAGCCGTTCACTGGGCGCGACCGAGCGTCGCTGACCCTGCTGGGCACGATCTCCGGGCTGGCGCTGCGAAACGCCCGGCTCTACGAGGAAGGCGAAGCGGCCCGGCGGCGCGCCGACGAGACCGCCGCTCGGTTGCGGGCGGCCGTGGATGCCGCGGAAGACGTCGCGAGCCAGGTGCGCCTCGACCAGGTGCTTGGGCGTCTGCTCGAGCGCGCGTCAGCGTCGGTAGGCGCCGACGGCACGTCGCTGGCCCGCCTGGAAGGGACTGAGATGGTGATCGAATCGACCCCGACCGGGGAGCTGATCGGCACGCGCTGGCCACTGATGCCCAAGGTACTGGCCGGGGTGACCACGGGCCGCGCCGTGGAGCTGAGCGCCGCCGAGTATACCGGGGCGCCTGAAGGTATGGAATCGGTGGTGCAGCCATACCGCCGCTTCCTCGTGGCACCCCTCGTCGTCGGCGGCGAAACCATTGGGCTCCTGGCCATGGGCCGGGCCGCCGACGAGCCGTTTGATCCGGCGGCGGTTCAAGCGCTCCAACAGTTCTCGACACTCGGCGCGCTGCTGCTTCGCAACGCGCGACTGATCGAGCAGGCGCGCGAGGCGGAGCAGGCGAAAAGCGAGTTCATGAGTATCGCGGTCCATGAGCTGCGCGCCCCCCTGACCGTAACCGGCGGCTACCTGTCTATGGCGCTCGAGGGCGCCCTTGGCGAATTGCCCAAGCCATTGCACAACGTGCTCGCGACGGCGCAACGAAAGACCGAAGAGGCAAAGGCCCTCGCCGACGAACTCCTTACTGTGGCGCGGCTCGAGGGAAAGGTTCTCACCCCAAGGGCGGACCGGGTTTCGGTGAGCGATGCGGTGAAAAAGGCCATCGCTCGCGCGCGCCCCCGTGCCGAGCTCGTCCGGGCGACCTTCGAGGTGGACGATGAAGGTGGTCTTGCAATCCTCGCCGACGAGGCGCTGGTGGACAAGATCCTCGACAACCTGCTCAACAACGCGCTGACCTACACCGACCACCCACCGACCATTCGGGTGGGAGCGCGGCGGGACGACAATGCGGTTTCGCTGACGGTCGCCGACGATGGTGTCGGGATATCGAGCGAGGACCAGGGCCGGATCTTCCGGCGTTTTACTCGGGGAACGGGCCGGATGGTCGCGGAGACGCCGGGGACCGGCCTCGGCCTTTACCTGAGTCGTGGGCTCGCGGAGCAAATGGGCGGATCCTTGACGCTGGAATCGAGCCAGATCGGCGAGGGCTCGACCTTCGTCTTACGGCTGCCGGCCGCAGCCTCGTAGCCCCGCCCGCCGCGATCCCGCCCGCGAGCCTCCTCAGAAACGCAGCGTTCGTCCGGCTATGGGGTGCGCAGACGGTATCGACCTTCGGCTCGCTGATCACGCGGGCCGCGCTTCCCTTCATGGCAATCCTGGTGTTGAATGCGACGCCGGGACAGATTGCGATCCTGCGAGCGGCCGACCTGGTGCCCGGCTTCCTGATCGGCCTGGTGGCCGGGGTCTTCATCGACCGGCTCCGGCGGCGCCCCCTGATGATCGCCGCCGACCTCGGGCGTGCCCTCCTCTTGGGATCCATCCCGCTGGTCGCGTTTACCAGCCACGCCCGGATCGAGCAGCTCTACCTGGTGGCGCTGCTGGCCAGCCTACTGACCGTATTCTTTGACGTCGCGGAGCAGTCGTACATCCCCGCGGTGGTCGGTCGGGACCGCCTGCTCGATGCCAACAGCAAGCTCACCGCTACGCAGTCGATCGCCGAGGTGGGCGGCTTCGGGATCGCGGGCTGGCTGGTGCAGCTATTTACCGCGCCCATCGCGATCGCCATCGATGCCGTGACGTTCGTCGTGTCGGCCGTGTTCGTGGCGACCATCCGCACGCCGGAGCCGCCGCCAGAGCCCCGCACGCAACCTCGCGGTGTGTGGCGGGAGATGATCGAGGGGCTCTCGGCGCTTCGTGCGGACGCCTCGCTGCGGGCGATCGGGATTAGCGTCGCCGCATTCGAGTGCTCCTTCGGCATCGTCGGCACCGTCTACTCGCTCTACGCCCTGCGCGAGCTGGGCTTCATGCCCGGACTGCTCGGTCTCGTCTATGCGGTCGGCGGGGTCAGCTCACTGCTGGCAGCGGTGCTGGCCGGCCGGCTGACCCGACGCTTCGGCGTCGGCCCCACCATGATCGGCGGGCTGGCTCTCGCGACCATCGGCGCTCTCTTCATGCCGCTCGCCCGCGGCGCCGGCCTTGTGGCGCTGCTATTGCTGCTGGCGCAGCAGGTTGTGGGTGACGGCGGGGCGACGATCTACGAGATCAACGAGACGAGTCTCCGACAGGCGATCGCTCCGGCAGCGCTGCTCGGGCGGATCAATGCCGGCATCCGCGTCGCCGCGCTCGGAGCGACCCTGCTCGGGACGGTGGCGGGCGCGGTTCTAGCACAAACCGCGGGGTACCGGCCGGCGCTGGTGTTCGGCGCGCTGGTGATGTTCGCCGGCGCGCTGGTGATCGTGCGCTCACCGGTCGGGCGTCGCCGAGCGTAAACGAAGCCGACGCTGTAACGTTCGGGCGTGGTTTGCGTTGGAAACCTGACGTGACTCCCCTAACGTCGGGCCTCGCGGCCACCTGGATGCTGGCTACGATCACGGCCGCCTCTGCCGCCCCTGCCCAATGGTCCGCCGCGCCATCGATGCACAGCGCCCGGGGGTACCACACGGCGACCGCCCTGCTGACGGGACAGGTGCTAGTCGTCGGCGGCGATGACGGGCCTGCCGGGAGGCGCTTCGCCTCGGCCGAGCTCTACGATGCGGCGGCGAACACGTGGACCATGGTGGCGTCCATGGGCACGGTGCGCCACCTGCACACCGCGACACTGCTGAAGAGCGGGAAGGTGCTGGTCGCGGGCGGCAGCACCGGGCCGGGTGGCATCCTGGCCAGCGCCGAAATCTACGATCCGGCGCTGAACCGGTGGTCCCGGGCGGCCTCGATGAGCACGCCACGAGCCGGAGCGACCGCGGTCCTTTTGTCGGATGGGCGCGTCCTGATCAGCGGCGGGATCCGGTCGGGCCGGGGCGACGCTCAGGCCACCGCCGAGGTCTATGATCCCGACACGAATCGATGGTCGCCGGCCGCCAGCACGGCGCAGGTCCAGGGCGGCCACACGTTGACCTTGCTGAGCAGTGGGAGCGTCCTGATGGTGGGTGCCGGTCAGCCCCAACTCTACGATCCAAACACCAACACCTGGTCACAGGCCGGAATCATCGCGTACCAGCGTGGCTCGCACACGGCAACACGGCTCACCGACGGCCGGGTCCTCGTCACCGGCGGCTTCGGTGACACCGGCGCCGGCGGCAACCCGCAGACCGATACCACGGAGATCTACGATCCGGCCGCCAACGGGTGGGGTCGTGGCGCAACCATGACAGCGACGCGCGCCTTCCACACGGCGACCCTCCTCGCGGATGGTCGAGTCCTGGTCGCGGGCGGCGAGGAGGCGACCGGGGCATACCTGACGACGACGGAGCTCTACGATCCGGTGACCAATCGCTGGACGCTTGCTGGGTCGCTGAGCGGGCCTCGCGGTGCCCACACAGCCAGCCTCCTGCCGGACGGTCGGGTCCTGGTGACGGCTGGATGGGGAGACGGTGACACCTACTCGAGTTCAGAGATCTATGAGCCGGCGCCACGCAGCGCGGCAACACCGGAGCCCAGCGCCAGCGCGTCCTCGAGCCCGGGCGCGAACAATCCGGCCCTGGTCGCAAGCCCCGTCGCCGCCAGCCAGGGCCGGCTGTCCCGCCTGGAAAACGTGTGGCCCTTCCTGGCCGCGCCGGTCCTACTTCTGCTCGCGATCATTACCTTCCGGTTCGTGCGGCGCCGCCGCCGAATCTGATCAGGCGACCGCGTTGAGCAAGCGGCGGGAGCT
>VBIS01000297.1:592-1900 GCA_005880605.1 Chloroflexota bacterium | reverse complement strand
GACAGGTAGGGAGGGAAAGGTGGGGGTAGCAACAACTACTGCTGCGGTCGCCCGGCCGCGGCTCGGCCGCAACCGGCGTCGGGCCAAGCGGGCGGTCGACGGAGTGATTTCGCTGGCGTTGTTGCTATTACTGAGCCCGCTATTTTGCGCGATTGCCCTGGGGATCAGGGTGTCCAGCCGCGGTCCCATTTTCTTTCGTCAGCGCCGGCTCAAGGAAAATGCGGAGGAATTCACGCTGCTCAAGTTCCGGACGATGTGCAACGGCGCCGACCGAATGCTCGATGAGGTTTTCCTCCTGAACCATGCGTACGGGCCTCTCTTCAAGGCGAACGGCGACCCGCGTATCACACCGTTCGGGCGTTTCCTGCGCCGCTCCTTTCTTGACGAGCTGCCCCAGCTGGTCAACGTGTTCCGCGGCGAGATGAGCCTTGTGGGTCCGAGACCGTGTCTGCCGAGCGAGGCGCTGCAGGTCCGCGATCAGATCGACTTTCGATTTGCCGTTCCGCAGGGACTGACCGGGCCATGGCAGGTCAATGGTCATCACGCCCTGACCTTTGACCAGCAGCTGCAGGTGGAGCGGGAGTACATCGAAGGTTGGTCGCTGTCGCTCGATTTCAAAATTCTCCTGGAGACGGTCCCCCTGGTCTTTGCTCGCAAAGGCCACTGATTCACTGAGCGACCGACCGTCGGGGCTTCACTAGACTGTGGCTGTGGCGGAGGATGATTGCGCTCAATGATCAGCTCGCCGACCCGCACCGTGCGGCCTGACTACAGCGAAGCCGGCGCGGGCTACCGCGAGTTGGGGCGTCCACGGATTCCGCGGAAGCTCGTTGGCGCCGCCCTCGTAGTCATTGGTCTGGGCCTGGCGGCAGTCGCCGGATGGCGGATTCAAAGCACCATCTCCAACCTCAGCAACGAGACAACCCTCGGCAAAAATGAGCTTCTCGAAGGCGGTCGAATCTTGAAGGCGGGCGGCCTCGGATTGACCAAGGCCCAGGCGGCGACCGCCAGCGGCGACTTTCAGCGGGCTGGACAACATTTCGCAAATGCCCACGCCATCCTCAAACAGAGCCGTCTGATCGCCGTCATCGGCGTGATCCCCCCCGCTCGCCGGCAGATTGAGGCGGCGAGCGAACTCACCGATATGGGGGTTCACCTGGCGCGGGGAGGCCAGGGGCTGGTTGCGGTCTTTGGCGTGGTCCTTACCCAAGAGCCGGTGACCCATGCCGGGTCACCGGGTGAGCGGGCGCTCGCGCTGCTCGACGCGATCGATCCCAAAGTGGCGGCCCTGTCCGCGGAACTTCGTAC
>VBIS01000297.1:0-482 GCA_005880605.1 Chloroflexota bacterium | reverse complement strand
ACCTATCTCGTGCTTCAGCAGGATTCCGCCGAGTTGCGGGCAACCGGTGGATTCATCGGCAGTATCGGCTATCTGAGCTTCGATCATGGCAAGATGTCGCCCTTTCAGCCGGAGAACGTCTATACCATCGACGATAAGTCTCCAGGAGGCGTCGCGCCACCGGCTCCACTGGAAAAGACATTCCATCTAAAGACCTGGACGCTTCGCGACTCGAATTGGTCGCCAGACTTTGCTGCCGCCGCCAAACAGGCGGAGTTTTTCCTGCAGCGGGAGGCCAACAAGAAGGTCGACGGCGTGATCGCGATCGATCCCTTCTTCATCTCCAAAATCCTGACGGTGACCGGCCCCGTCCAGGTGCCGGAAACCGGCGACGTGGTGGATGCCAACACCTTCTTTACCACGACCCTGAATCGCGTGGAGGTAGACCCGGCGGTCGGCAAGCGTTTCCTCTCCTACGCCGCCAAAGCCATGTTCGCTCACTT
>VBIS01000032.1 GCA_005880605.1 Chloroflexota bacterium | reverse complement strand
CGTCAATCGCCTGCGGGATCTCAGCCTCGAAGACGAGGTCACCTTCGTCGTCCCGGAGCGCGCCCGGGCCCTGCAGAGCGCCATGAGCTTCCGGCTTCTGAAGCGGTACGCCGACAGCTACGGCAAGAAAGTGAACCTGGTCAGCGCGGATGGCCGGCTTCAGGCCATGGCTCTGGAGGCTGGCTTTATCGCCTATCCCACCCTGGCGGCCTACGACAACGGGAGCGAAGTGCACCAGGCCGGGGCAGGCGCCGAGGCCCAGCCCACGGCCGTCGCGACGGCGGTGCCGCCTGCGCCGGCTGCCGGCCTCACGGGCGTCCAGCCAGCGTCCCCGGCCATCGGCGGGCCACGCGGAGTGGCGACGCTGGACCGGCCCCGCGAGGCGGCCGTCGTGTCCGGAACGCCCCGCAAAACACCGCCGCCGCCATCGCGTCCAGCCGCATCCGGCCCCCCGCTGCGGGTCTACCGGCCCTACCTGATCGCCGCCGGCATCGTCGCCGTCCTCGCGCTGATTGCCGGGATCGTTTACGTTCCGACCGCCAACGCCACGCTGTTTGTGTCAGGCACCGCGGTCAAGCAGGATCTCACGCTGCTCGGCGTACCAACCGCCTCATCTCCCTCTGGCAATCAGTTCCCCACCCAGGCGATCCATGCCGAGGATTCGCAAACCCTGCCTGGCGTGCCGACAGGCCAAAAGCAAGTGCCGGCCGTGGCATCGAGCGGTAAGGTCGTGATCACGTCGAAATGCGTGTTTTGCCTCGGACAGGATGTGCGTAAGGGACTAATCGTTCTGACCGATGGCGGAAAGCGATATGCGACTCAAGCTGTTGCGCACATCGGTATCGGTTACAACGCGCAGGCCACTGTCGCGATTGCGGCTGTAACTGCCGGAGCTGACGGCAACACCGGCGAGCACACGATCACAAACATTGAGAATGGCGACCCTGACCTAAGGGTCGACAATCCACAAGCTACCACCGGTGGCGCGGATGCTCGGACCGCCACCGTCATTCAGGATTCGGACATCAACAGCATCCGGGACGCATATTCGAGAGATGCGATTCCCAAGGTGACCGACGAGATGAATAGCAAGGCGCAGGGCCAGAAGCTGATTCTGGTGGGTAAGGGAGTCCAGGCGAGCGTCACATCGGATCACAAAGCCGGCGAGGAAGTCACGGGCTTCACGGCCACAGTCAAAGTCGCCGGGGACGGCGTGGCGTTCGATGAAAAGGTTGTCAAGCAAATGCTGAAGGCTGCACTCGAGCGAAAAATCTCCCAGGGCTCGCAGCTCACTGCCAACCCTACCTTGACTTATGAGGCCATCGATGCCACGACCGACGGCCACATCACGCTGAACGGCCATGCCTCCGGCTTCTACACACCGGTCTTCATACAGAGCAACATCCGAGGACACCTCAAGGGGATGAGTCCAGCCAAGGCCCACGCCTTCCTGCAGTCACTGCCCAACGTGGTCGATGCTCGGGTGACCCAGTCGCCATACGGTTTGCCGTGGCTGCCACTGTTCAGCTCACGCATCACGCTCAAGATCCAGGAGGTCTCCAGCAACTCGACCACACCTTGAGGATCCTGGCGATCGATCCGGGCACGGTCCGGCTCGGCCTCGCGCTCAGTGATCCGTCAGGAACGATTGCCCAGCCTCTCAGTGTGCTGGGGCGCCGCTCGGAGCCGGAGGACCTCAAGGCGCTGGCTGATCTGGTCGAGCGCCATGAGGTCGGCATGATCGTGATCGGCCTGCCTCGATTGATGGACGGTCGGCTGGACGCCGCCGCGCACGAGGCACAGGCGTTCGGCGCCCAGGTCGCGCGAGCGACGGGACGGCCGGTGGCATACTGGGACGAACGGCTGACGAGCGTGGCCGCCGAGCGCTACCTGATCGAACAGGGCAAGCGGCGAAGCAAGCGGCGGCAGGAGATCGACCGGATGGCCGCCACGTTATTGTTGCAGGGGTACCTTGACTACCGGGCTGGTCGGGCACCAGGAGGCTGAATGCCAGAGATTCCCGAAGCAAACGGTGAAGTTCAAACCATTGAGCTGGTCAACGAAAAGACCGGCGAGGAGGAAACCTACCTCGTCCACGATGTCGTGGAGATCGAAGGTGAAACCTACTACGTGCTGCAGGCCGAGGTCGATGAAGACAAGGTGCTCATCCTTCGGCGTGAGGGCGAGTCGCTGGTCACGCTCGACGATGAAGAGCATGACCGGGTGGTCGAGCAGCTCGAGGAATTCGAAGAGGACGAGGAAGTCGATGAAGATGGCGGCCCGGAGCGCTGACTGACCCGAAGCGGTCGCCGATGAGTACCCCCGCGCCCAGGCGGCGCAGCCGCGCGCTCGGCTGCGTGCAATGGTTTGTCGTGATCCTCTTCCTGCTGCCTGCTGCGCTGGGCGTGCCGGCTGTGATCGGATACAACTGGGTCGACCATCAGTTGCACCAACCGGCCAACCCCGGGACTTCCAAGGTGCGCTTTGTAGTCGTGCCCGGCGCCAGCTTCCACGAAGTGGCCGACACCTTGCACCGCACCGGCTTGATCGACTCGGTGACGGTCTTCGACCTCTACGCGCGCTACAAGCATCTCGACCGCAATGTGCAGGCGGGCGCCTACGAGCTCAGCCGCAACCTCAACATGATCCAGATCCTGACAGCGCTGCAGACCGCCATCCCCGAGGAGATCTTCCTCACCATCCCCGAGGGGTACACGATCAAGAAAACGGCCGCGCTCCTCGAGACGGGCGGCCTGATCAAGGGGAGCGAGTACACGGCGCTGGCGGTGCAGGGAAAGTTCAACTACGACTTCCTCAAGGATCTGCCGCCCGGCGCGTCATTGGAAGGCTTTCTCTTCCCGGACACCTACCTGATCCCCCGCGCCGGCACTGCCAAAGACTTGATCACCCAGCAGCTCGAGGCCTTCAAGCGGCTGTGGACCGACGCCCGGCAGACCCAGGCCGCCAAGCGCAAGTTGAACGCCCTCCAGGTGGTCACGATCGCCTCCCTGATCGAACGAGAAGCGCGATACCAGGAGGACCGGCCGCTGGTGGCCAGCGTCATCTACAACCGGCTGGCCGCCGGCTGGCCGCTCCAGATCGACGCCACCGTCCTCTACGCCAAGGGCGTCTGGCAGTCCACGGTTACGACCGACGACCGCAAGATCGTCTCGCCCTACAACACCTATCTACATACCGGCCTTCCCCCTGGACCTATTGCGAACCCTGGCATCAAAGCCATCGATGCCGCGCTCCAACCGGCGGACACCGGCTACTTCTTCTACCTTTCCGACCCCCAGGGTCACAACCATTACGCCAAGACCAACGAAGAGTTCGCCCGACTCCTCAAGCAATACGGTCTCCAGTAAGGCCGGATCCCGGCTGCTCCTCCTGGGCGGGGAGGACGACGCCGAGCTGGCCATCAGCCTCTACAGCGCCGGCTTCACGGCCGCCGGGATCGACGCCAGCTGCCAGGCCCATACGGTGACGGCGGCTGATCTCCCGGAGGCGATTGCCCGCATGCGGGCGGATTCGGCCGTGGTGGGGGCGGCCGTGACCATGCCGCATACGGTCGCCGTGACGCGGCTGCTCGACGGCCTGGGCCCGGAAGCCAGCGTCGTCAAAGCCGTCAACACGATCAGCCACCGGTCAGGCGCCCTGGTCGGCTGGAACACCGATCGTCCCGCGTTCAGCCTGGCGCTCGAGGACGCCGGGTACCAGGTCAAGGGGAAGGACGCGCTGGTGCTGGGCGCCGGCGGCGCAGCCAGGGCTTCCGTTGACGCCTTGCGAAGCGAGGCCACGAAGATCTGGGTCGCGAGCCGTGATCTGGAGGAAGCGCGTGCCGTCTGCCGCGACTTGGAGGTCGGCAGCGGCGGCCCCGCGCCACTCGGCTCGTTGTCGCTGCTGGTTCGGAAGGTCGACCTGGTCGTCAATGCCACCCCGGTCGGTAGCGACGGCGAGGCGGTGCCCTTTCCCGTCGAATGGATCACCCCGGCGCAGTTCGTCTTCGATTTGATCTACCGGCCGCTGGTGACGCGGTTGGTCCAGGGGGCGCGAGATCAGGGAGCAAGGGCGATCAACGGGCTCATGATGCTGCTCTTCCAGGGACTGGCCGCCTTCGAAATCTGGACCGACCAACCGGCGCCCGAAGCCGCCATGCGGGCGGCGCTGGAGCGCGCCGTGGTCGGGCGCCTGAGTTCGTGAGTCACCTGTTCTTCGCGCTGGGCTGGGCGGTCGTCGGCGGCGCGGTGGGAGGGGGCCTCAACTACCTCACCCGCCGGCTGGCTCGCTTCGAGGAAATCGAGTTCAAGCAGTCTCAACTCGACATGTTTTTGATGCCGGCGCTGGCTGCGCTGCTTTTCTTCCTCTTTGCGCTCCAGCTGGGCGCGCAGCGGCTCCTCTTCATCGACTCCGTGTTGATTGCCATCCTGGTGCAGGTGCTGGCGTTCGACCTGAAAACCCGCTACATCCTCGACCTGGTCATGTTCCCGAGTTGGGTGATCGCCCTCGCGCTTGCCTTCGTAACCCCGTGGACCCCCGCGTTCACCTGGCCCTGGCCGGATTGGCGGACCGCTCCGGTAGCCGCCGTGATCGCTGGCGGGATCTTCCTCCTGCTGTATTTCGGCGGCCAGCTGGTGTTCGGCGCTGAGGCGTTCGGCTTCGGTGATGTCAAGCTCGCCGTCTTCATCGGGATGGCGACCGGCCTCTCGAACCTCCGGGTCGCCCACGCGCTGCTATACGGCGTGTTTCTGGGTGGGTTTGTCGCGATAATTCTCCTCATCACCCGGATCCGCGGTATGAAAGAGGCGGTGCCCTACGGACCGTTCCTCACCATTGGGACCCTGCTGGTCCTCTACAGTCAGGCGCCGTGAACGCCCGCGACCTGCTTCCCGGCGAGCGCATCCTGGTCAGTTCCTGCCGCCACTGGGTGGTGCTCCTCCGTCCGATCGCCACCACCATCCTCGCGGCACTCGTTCCGCTGGTGATCCTGACCGTACTGCCGCTGGCCGGCGAACTCCGCCTGTTCTTGATGCTGGGCGTCGCGCTGGCCGGCATCCTCATCATCAACCTTTATTACTGGGGCTGGCGATCGCACGAGTACGTCCTGACCGACCAGCGCGTCATTCTGAACCAAGGGATCATTTCCAAGTTCTCCCGCTCGATCACGATCGACCGGATCCAGGACCTCACGACCTTTCAGGGCCTCTGGGGCCGGACCTGGGGCTTCGGCGACATCGAGCTGGAGTCTGCCGGCCGGGAAGGGGCGGAGGTACTGAGCACGGTGCCGCGTCCCCAGCAGCTGCGCAACGCCATCTTCGCGCAAATCGAAGCGCGGCGCCGGCCTGGTGGGTTGGGGACCCCCTAGGGGTTCGCCAACCGAAATACGGGTAAAATCCACCGGGCATGGTCAACCCCAGCGATTTCAAGAACGGCATGACGATCGAGTGGGAGGGGGAACTCTGGGTCGTGGTCGAGTTCCAGCAGGGGCAGAATGCCCGGGGCGACACCTTCTTTCGCACCAAGCTGCGCAACGTCCGTAGCGGGTCGATCATCGACCAGAAATTTCGGGACAAAGATCGCTTCGCCCGTGCCCGGATCGAGAAGGTTCCCATGCAGTACCTTTACAGCGACGGTGACCGCCACTATTTCATGGACCTGGCGAGCTACGATCAGCTCCCCCTCGGAGACGACCAGCTGGGCGACACCTTGAAATACATGAAAGAGAGCTCGTCACTTGATGTGCTCATGTATGACGGCCGCGCCCTCGGTGTCGAGCTGCCGACGACAGTCGAGCTGAAGGTGACGGAAACCTCGCCCGGGTTCAAGGGCGACACGGCGGCCGGGGGTGGCAAGCCGGCCACGGTAGAGACCGGGCTCACGCTCAACGTGCCCTTCTTCGTCAATCAAGGCGATGTGATCCGCGTCGATACCCGTACCGGGGCCTACGTGGAGCGGGTCTGAGCCGTCATGCCTGACCGCCCCCTCGGTTCGGTAAAGGTGGCCAATGAGGTCATTGCCCATATCGCCTCGCTGACCGCCTGCCAGGTGCAGGGCATCGTCGGCATGTATCCGGCCAAGGCCCGAGACGGCCACCGGGTGCTGCCGGCTGGCAGCTCGCACAAGGGTGTCCGGGTCGACCTGGGCAACGAAGCCCTGAACCTGGAGCTGTTTGTGATCGTCGATCACTCCGCCCACGTCCCGACGGTGGCAGCGGAGGTGCAACGACAGGTCGCGGACGCCATCGACAAGATGCTCGGTCTCGAAGTGCGCCAGGTCAACGTGTTCGTCGGGGACGTGAGGTTCCCGGAGGACTCATAACGATGGGACGGCGTCACCTGGCCCGCGAGCTCGCGCTCAAAGTCTTGTTCGAGCTCGAGAGCGACGGGGGCGACGCCGAGCGATCGCTCACGTACCACG
>VBIS01000296.1 GCA_005880605.1 Chloroflexota bacterium | reverse complement strand
CACGAATGCCTCGTTCCTCATCAAGCCGGCCTACGGTTTCAAGGACGGCCTCTTCACCGGCTACGATGCGGCCAACCGCAAGTACGACATCGCCACCTGGGGTTACCAGGCCGACGACGCCGCCACCGCGGCCGCCGCGGCAAACGCCGCCGGCCTGCCGACGAACGGCGCGGTCAATGCCATCGCCAAGCGCGACATGACACTGCAGGATCCGCAAACGGTCTTCCAGCTGATGAAGCAGCACTACTCGCGCTACACGCCGGACATGGTGTCGCGCATCACCGGCATTCCTGCGGACCAATTCATGCGCATCGCTCAGCTGGTCGGTGAGATGGGCAAGCCGGACAAGGTGATGACCATCGTCTACGCGGTCGGCTTGACCCATCACACGACCGGCGGGCAGCTGATCCGGTCGGGGGCCGTGCTCCAGCTGCTACTGGGCAACATGGGAAGGCCGGGTGGCGGCATGAACGCGGAGCGCGGTCATGCCAACATCCAGGGGAACACCGACAACGCCATCTCCTGGGAGATCCTGCCCGGGTATCTGCGTATCCCGGCGCCCGGACAGACGAACCTCGACGACTACGTCAAGGCGAGTGCCTCGAAACGCAGCGACCCGCGCTCCTGGAACTTCTTCGGTATCAATTACCGCAAGTTCATGGTCAGCCTGACCAAGGCCTGGTACGGCGATGCCGCGACCAAGTCGAACCAGTTTGCCTTCGATTTCATCCCCAAGCCAGCCAAGAACTCATCCTGGATGAGCATCTACGACCAGGCGCTCAAGGGCAAGATGCAGGGCCTGATCTTGAGCGGGATGACCGCCACCAGCATCGGCCCGGAGGGGTGAACCCGAGCTCCGTGAAGACCGAGGTCTTCATGATGCCCACCACCCACTGGATCGAGAAGGACGGCTCTTTCGTCAACAGCGGGCGCTGGATGCAGTGGAAGGACCAGGTCATCCCACCACAGGGCAATGCCCGGCATGACCACTGGGTCCTCGCCGACTTGTTCGATCGGGTCAAGAAGCTCTATCAGCAGCAGGGCGGCAAGTTTCCCGATCCGGTCCTGGCCCTCACCTTGAAATACAAGGACCCGACCAAGCCGACGCTCGACGAGATCGCGCAGGAGGTCAACGGCTTCGATCTCACGACCAATAAGCGGATGGCCACGTTCGCCAATCTGAAGGACGACGGGACCACCACCGCGGGCAACTGGATCTATACCGGCTCGTACCCGGCCGCCGGCAATCTGAGCCTGCGCCGGCAGGGCCTGCAGGACATCAAGGCCAACGACCCCACCGGACTGGGGTTCTTTCCGAACTGGGCCTGGTCGTGGCCGCTCAACCGGCGCGTGTTGTACAACCGGGCATCCGCCGACCTGAATGGCAAGGCCTGGGACCCGACCCGACCCGGCATCACGTGGAACGGAACCAAATGGGTCGGCGACGTGCCCGACTATCCGCCGATGATGGACCCGAAGAGTCCAACGTCGTGGCTGCCCTTCATCATGAATGGCGAAGGCGTGGGCCGCCTCTTCTCGACCTCGATGGTCGACGGACCGCTGCCCGAGCACTACGAGCCGATGGAGGCGCCCGTCAAGAACCCGCTCCATCCGACCCAGTCGGAGTCGCCGGTCGCGTTCATCTATACAGGCGGGACCGGGAAGTACGCCAACGTCAAAGACAGCTTCGGCACGGTCGCCGACTATCCATATGTCGCCACCAGCTACCGCCTCACCGAGCACGAGCACTACGTCACGCAGCACGTGCCGCTGCTGGCCGGCCTGCAGCCGTCGCCATTTGTCGAGATTCCGGAGGAGCTGGCCAACCAGAAGGGGATCAAGAGCGGTGATCGCGTCCGGGTGCGCTCGAAGCGCGGCAAGATCGAGGTGCTCGCGCTGGTGACGAAGCGGCTCGGAGCAAGCACGATCGACGGTAAGCAGGTCTTCCAGGTCGGCATCCCGATCCACTGGGGCTTCGTCGGCGTTTCGGCTGACGCCGACCCGAGCAAGGGAGCGAACTGGTTGGCCAACGCACTGACGCCGTTTGTCGGCGACGCCAACGCCTATACGCCGGAGTTCAAGGCCTTCCTCGTGAACGTGGACAAGATCTGATGCAGGTCCTCGAAGCGGCCGCCGCCCGCACCGCCAACCCCTGGCCTCTTCGTCGCGAGCGCGCCGCGGAACTGGCGGAACGCTATCCGCACGCCGAAGAGATGCTGCGTCTCTACCAGGCCCTTACCGGCGTGCAGGAGGCGGCCGTGCTCCGAGGAGCCCCCACCCTGCCCTCCGCCGCAAGCGGGGGAGGGTATAAGTCGATCGCTGAGGTCGCTGCCCAGCAGATCCTTCCGGGGATCGTCGATGCGACCGTCGAAGCGGGACCGCCGGCGCTGCGAGATGGCGTGGTCGGTGTCTTCTGCAGCGCCGACCTTGTTGAGCTCGTGCAGCGCTGGCTCGATCAACAACCTCTCAATCCCTTCGAAACCTACCTGGCCCGCGCCTCCGCCTCTCCCCTCCTGGAAGGGTTGTTTACCCCCCACCCCGACCCTCCCCCGCAAGGGGGGAGGGAGAAATCCCCGCCAGCCCCGCAGGGGGGGAGGGTGATG
>VBIS01000031.1 GCA_005880605.1 Chloroflexota bacterium | reverse complement strand
GGGTGACCCCGCGGGAGGTGATGGAGCTCGACAACATCGAGTCGGCCAAGAAGATGGTGGAGCGGCGGCTGGGTATCGCCCTGCTGCCACGCACCGCGGTGGCGGGCGAGCTGGCGGCAAAAACGCTAACCCAGGTGGCGGTCACCGACGCACCGGCGATGTCGCAGAAAATCGTCGCCATCCGCCGCCGCGACCAGGGGCAGCCCTCAGGCACGGTTGCTGCGTTCGTCAATCTCCTGCGGGAGTCCGATCCCGCCGCTATTTAGACGACCCGGTCTTCCGGCAGCGCCTCGACGAACTCCTGGCCGAGACGCGCCGCGTCATACGCCTTGCCCACCAGGTGGTGGTAGGGCACACCCGAGAAGAAATGATGGCTTTTGGTCGGAAAGTCCTGGCCCGACTCGAATTCCTTCCGCTGCAGCGCGATGTAGCCGTCTTGCTGGTCCTTGGACATCGCCTGCAGCAGCACGCTGAGCCCGTAGCCTTCCGCATGCTGCGCGCCCAGGGTAATGAAGATGAACTTGACGCCCATCTCACCGAGCTCGGCGAAGGTCATCGGGTTCGGCTCCTTGAACCATTTGAATGACGATGACCAGTTAAAGGCAAAGCGTGCGTCGGGGAAGCGTTTCTTGATCTGCTCGCTGAAGGTCTCGACGGCTGTACGATCCGAGGTCGGAAACTCGCACCACAGCAAGTCGGGGATGCCACTGTCCAGGTAGCGCAGGCCGCGGTCGACGGCCAGCTCCATGTGCCGCAGGGGCTCGGGCGCGTCGACGGCGCTCAGGCCGTCGGTGCGCGCGATGATGACGAAGTCGCGGTTACCGAGGTCATCGGCCACCGCGCGCGCCATGCGCAGCTTGCCGATCATTTCGTTGACGGGGATGAGCGCCTTGCCGCCGATGTGGCCGCAGCGCTTGGGGAGCACCTGGTCTTCGATGTGCGCGGCGGCCACACCCGCCGTGACGTAGAGCTCGGTGGTGCGCTGGACGTTGAAGATGTTGCCGTAGCCACCGTCCATGTCGACGATCACCGGTGGAATGTCGAGGTGTCGGGGCTGGACCCCCTTTTCCGGATCCCCGACGGCCATCGCAAGCTGGAACTTGCGCAGGCCGCTGACGGTCCGGCGGGCCGCGTCTGCGATCTCGACGTTGGAATAGAGATCCATATCGGTCGTGCCCAGGTGGCCGATGGCGAACGAGTAGCCGCTGAAGTAGACGGCCTTGAAGCCGTAGTACATGACCAGCTGGGCACCCATCGGGTCGTAGACGCCGGGGCCGAAGAGGAAGGGCTCGGTGTCGAGCAGCCCCCGCATGCGTGTACTCGGGTGCACGAAACGCGAGGCCGGAAGCTTGAACCCGTCGGGCAATAATGGGCTCGCGACCAGCTGGTCGGTCTGTCGGACAGCCACTCTCGACATCAGGGTTGGGCTACTCGTTCCCATGATCGCGTTCGCAGTCGTCGGGGCACCCGCACTCGGCGACCTCGGCCCGGCAGGGCTGATAATCATCGCGGTCGCGAAGCTGAATCCTGTACGTTTCCATGCCCATCATGGAGGTCACGATATCAAGTAACCGGCCATCGGGTCCAATCGTTTCTAGCGATTGGTTCGATAGAGAACCCCTATAACAGGTGGAAGCTCGCGGCCATCTCGAGGCCCAGGGCGAGCGCCGCTAAGACGAGCAAGATCGCCACGATCCGGGCATCGTTGGTGGCGGCGACCGCGGCCAGTCTTAGCTGGCGTACCGCGGCGCCTGCCTCGCTGCGCCTGTTGCGGATGGCCGCTCGAGCTGCCTTGCGCAGTCGCCCCGACAGCGTCTCGTCCCGTCGCGCGGCACGTGCCGGGCCGTGCTCCGGATGCAGGTGCACGGAAAACAGTCCCACCTCGCTTCCCTCCTTCCCTGGGCGGACGGGGCTTCCTGACCGTCACCGTAGCAGATCACGGCTCGTCCACGTCAAGCGGCTCTGGGTCTTAGCTCACGAGACCGGGGGCAGGTTCCACCGGCTGATCACGGGGTCCTGATGCTCGTAGGCCAGGACGCTGAGAGTCGCGGTTTGCAGAGCGTAGTGCCGGCCGCCTGCCGGAGGCTCACCCAGCCAGCGCGCCGTGAGCACGCGCAGGACATGTCCGTGCGCGAAGATCAGGACGTTCTCGGCGACCTGGCGAACCTCGCTGATCACGCGGTCGACCCCGCGCCCGACCTCCTCAGGGCTCTCGCCATCGAGCCCTCCGTCACGCCAGAGCGACCAGCCGGGATTCTCCGCGACGATCTGTCGCGAGGTCCAACCCTCGTACTGGCCGTAATCCCACTCCATCAACTCGGGCCGCAGCTGCGCCTTCGTCCCGTATCCCGCCAGCTGGCACGTCTCGAGTGCGCGCTGCAACGGGCTGCTGAGCACCAGCCCAAACTGCCAGGCTATCAGCGGAGCAGCGAGCGCCGTCGCCTGCCGCCGTCCCTCGGCGGTAAGCGGGATATCCGTCCGGCCGGTATGGCGTCCGTCGCGACTCCACTCCGTTTCACCGTGGCGAACGAGCACAACATTTTCGGGCGCTGGAAGTCGCCGCCCAGGTTGGCGGATGACGAGCCGTTGATCGTGACCGCGCTGACGCCGCCGCTGGCGGCCACCCGCCACTGCGAGTGTGCCGGAGCGACGATTCCGACGTTGTTGGCCCCGCCCGACACACTGATCACCACCGTCCCCTTCGGGCTCGGCAACTGGGCATCGAGCTGGTTCGCGCCGCCGGAGATCTCCAACTTGCTGAGCAGGGCGTGGCGAAGATCGAGCTGCACGTTGGCTGCGCCGCCACCGATCTGGATCGACCACGGGACCTGGTCCGTCAGCGTGATCTGCACGTGACGGCGTCTGGCACCGAACAGGTGGAAGGGAGAGAAGCTCGAGCTCTCGTGGATTTGCAGGGCACCGGTCTCGCGGTCGAGGCTGATCGTGGGCGGATTCTCACCACCCGGATAGTCGACGTGAGCCTGGTAGAGCGAGTCTCCGAGACGGCCGGCCTTGACGTCGATGCTGGCGGCTCCGTAGTTGAGGTCGAGGCTTGCGGCGCTCAGGCCGCCGAGCCGCTCCGACGAATCGAGTCGCTGGGTCCCGAATGGCGCCGCCGGGGCAAGCGCCGCGTAGGCCACGGCCGCGACAACGATGAGCGCGGTCGCCCCCAGACCGATCAGGGTGGCCTGCTGACGGGGGAGGGTGTGATTGAGGATCAGCTGTAGTCCGAGGATGACAAGGAGCAGCGGCCAGAGGTCGCCCAAGCGCTCCAGAGCCTGCGCCGACAGCACGCCGGTGTTCGCCAGCAGGACGATGATCCCGATCGCGATCAGGACCAGCGGAAGGAGCAGGCCGCGGTTCCGGAACATCCGGACCTTATCGACGCCGAAGTAACAGCAGGAGTCCGAGGGCGATCAGCACCGCGGGCCAAAAGAGATCCCAGCGGACGTTCGCGAGCACGCCCAGGTTGGTCAACAGGAAGTACGCGCCCAGCACGATCAGGATGATGCCGGCCCACAGCCCGGGCGGCCGGTTGCCATATGGAGCTCCCCACCTCCCAGATTTCTCCCTCCCCCCTTGCGGGGGAGGGTCGGGGTGGGGGGTTCCACTTTCCTGCGACCGCGAGAAGCCAGTTCGGAAGTCATGCCGGATATCGTCGCCCATCGAGCGCAGACGTTCACCGACACTCCGCGTGGCCGATGTCGTCTGGCCCAGCGGCGGCTCCATCAAGAACCACAGCACCAGGTAGAGGAGGATGCCGATACCAGGGGGCACCAGCGCCAGGATGACGAAGACGACCCGAACCAGCAGGGGATCGACCCCGAAATAGACCGCCAGGCCGGCGCACACGCCGCCGACGATGCGGTCCGATCCACGTCGCAAGACGCCCCCCGTCGTCTCACCCACGGTCAGCAGGTTGTAAATGATCCCGATGACCGCCAGCACCAGCAGGAGATGGATGAGCCCACCGCCGAAGCTGAGCGCGAAGCCGAGGAGCCATAACACGAAGAGCACGACCACGATGGTCCAAATCAAGCTAACCATGAAGACCTCCTATAAGTAATAGCGTTCTACGTGATAGTCTGGCTATCATGTTAGCGTAACGTGGAGATGGTGTCAACTTCTCCATGGTGGCCCGGACCCGGGCTTTTGGCGGGCTCTCAACAGCCGGGTTCCCCAGGGTGACCGCAGCAGGGCTTGGGCGGAAACCGAAATCGGTTGGCGATCAGCCGCCGCACCTTGTGCCCGAGCGGCATGGGCTGGCGGAGGTTATCCCAGAAAGCGGACGGTGCTGCACGACTCATTCGGATAGGATCAATTTCATTATGGATTTCGAGGCCGTGCGGCGTCGCTTGCTCGATGAGCGGGCGCAACGGCAGGCACTGGCGGAACGCCTGCGCCGCGAAGAGGCAGACCCGGTCGAAGCGTCCGAGCTATCGAAAGTCGATCAGCACCAGGCCGAGCTTGGCACCGAGACTTTCGAGCGTGAACGGGATCTGACGGCGCTCGCCATCATTACCGACGAGCTCGCCGACATCGAGCTGGCGCTGCGAAAGCTTGACGACGGGAGCTACGGCATCTGCGAAGAGTGCGGAAAGCCGATTGGTGAGGAGCGACTGGCGGCGAAACCCTGGGCACGGCTTTGCATCGTGGACCAGGCTCGCGCCGAGCAGGCGGTCCGGCG
The DNA here is from genome assembly GCA_005880605.1 of Chloroflexota bacterium. Taxonomy (GTDB): domain Bacteria; phylum Chloroflexota; class Dormibacteria; order CF-121; family CF-121; genus CF-13. The sequence goes on along the minus strand of VBIS01000031.1, from coordinate 5,576 downwards.
CCGCTAGGACTTTCCGCCGGGCAGGGTAGGGGCGTCCAGGTCCTTGACGACCTCGCCCCCGCGCATCACCATCCGGATGTGCGCCGGATCGGCGAAGATCGCCGGATCGGACAGGGGGTCGGCGTCGAGCACGATCAGGTCGGCGCGCTTGCCCTCCTCGACGGTGCCGACCTCCTTGTCGATACGCATCAGGGCAGCGTTCGTGCGGGTCGCCGCGATGATGGCGTTCATCGCGCCCATGACGCGCGCCTGGCAGGCGATCTCCTTGCCTTTCTCCCCCTGCATCTCGGCCAGCACGTCAGATCCTGATCCGATCCGCAGACCCTTTTCGTAGGCGAGCCCCAGCGCGTCATAGGCGCCGGTCAGCCCCTGGCGGATCTTCCGTGCCATGTCCGCGGTCCACCCATCGCCTGGCTCGAGCCGCGACATCAGCTCGTAGGTGATCACGGTCGGGACGAGAAACGTGTCGGCCTTCTTCAGCATCTGGTCGGCGGTTTCCTCATCCAGGAAGTTCCCGTGCTCGATGGAGCGGATGCCGGCTTCGAGGCAGTTCTGGATGGCCCGCGGTCCGTACGCGTGGGCCAGCACATAGGTGCCGACCGCGCCGGCGACGTCAACCGCCGCGGTCAGCTCGTCGACCGAGAATTGCACGTGGTCGAGCTCGTCAGTCGGCGAGGCGGCGCCGCCGCTCGCCATCACCTTGATCTGGTCGGCGCCGCGCCGAAGCGCCTCCCGAGCAGCCCGTCGAACCTCGTCGGCACCGTCGGCGAGGATGGTTTCGGTGGTCAGGCCATGCACTGCGCGGAACAGTTCGCGGGCCGTCCGCGGCCGCTGGTTGTCGCCGTGGCCACCGGTTTGCGAGAGAAAGGGCCCACTGATGAAGATTCGAGGCCCGCGGATCAGTCCCTGGCGGACCGCTTCCTTGAACCCCCAATCGAGACCGCCGGCGTCGCGCACTGTCGTGAAGCCGGCCTGCAGCGTGTCTTCGATCTGGCGGGCGATTCGCAGCGCGATCACGGCCGGGGCGAGCGCCACCTCCTCGACCGGATCGAGGTCGAGACTGGCAAGGTGGACATGGGCATCGAGCAACCCGGGCATCAGGGTCCGGCCCTGGCAGTCGATCACCCGGGCGTCCCGGGGACCGGCGGGCCCATTCGAGGCAGCGATTCGCCTGATCCGTCCCTCCTCGACCACGACTCGCGAGTTGGGTTGTGGATCGCGGCCGGTGCAGTCGAGCAGGGTCGCGTGTTCGAAGACGACGCTCAAGGCCTGACTAGTTTATCTACGCCGCGATGTAGGTCAGGAAGAGGTCGGTGCTATATGCGAGCAAGAACCCGAGGAGCAAACCCCATGCCATCGCGGCCGGTGAATTCAATCGGCGGCCGATGTGAAACATTTCGTTGACGACGTAGAGCAGGGCGCCGGCCGCCAGCGCCAGGAACAGCACATAGATGTAGGTGGAGGTGAAGAGGTAGCCGATCACGGTGCCAAGGAAGGTCGGGGCGCCGCCGATCAGGCCGGCGACCAGGAGAAAGCTCCAGGAGGGCATCGAGCTGTCGGTCGCCAGCGGCGCGGCGATGCCGAAGCCCTCGGTGACGTTGTGGAGAGCGAAGCCGATTACGAGCACGATAGCGAAGGCGACCGCCCCGGTGGCGGCGGACTGGCCGATCGCCAGCCCCTCCGATAGATTGTGGAGGCCGAGCCCGGTGGCGATCATCATTGCCAGCGTCTTGGGGGCCGGCGGCGGCGCGTGCTTGGTTCGTCCGAACAGCCGGGCGTTGAAGTAGACGAGGCCGAGGAGGCCGATCCCGAGGCCGGCGCCGAAGATCAGGGCAAGCGCCGCGAAGCCGCGATCGCCGTGGTGCAGAGCAGCCAGGCTGGCCTCGATCGGACTGGCGGCGTGGCTGAGGATGTCCCAGAGCAGGAAGAGGAGGACGCCGGTGGCGATCGCGTTCAGCACCCCCTGCACCGCTTTGGAGATGCCTCGGATCCGCCCGACCGGAAGACCGATGAAGATGGTGGCGCCGGCGATCGCGCCCAGCGCCGCGGCGGCGGCGTGGCTCATTATTCGCTAGTGTTAGTAGGTGCGAAGCTCAGGATTAGATAACGCTAACACACGCACCCGTCCGCCCTCGGAGGTCATCGCCCACTACCTGGAAGCCATTTATTACATTCGCGCAGAGGGCGAACCAGTGCGCAGCGCGCGGCTGGCTGACTGGCTATCGGTGAGCCGGCCAACGGTCACGGTGGCGCTGCGACGGATGACCCGGGATGGGATGGTGCGGCTCAACGCTCATAAAGAGATCGAGTTGACCGCGCGGGGCGACGAGGCGGCGGCCGCCATCGTGCGACGGCACCGCATCATGGAGCGCTGGCTGACCGACGTGTTGGGGCTCGATTGGGTGACGGCCGATGCCGAGGCCGAGCGCCTCGAGCATGCGGTATCGCAGGTGGTGGAGGAGACGCTCTACCGGAGCCTGGGAAGGCCCAAGACCTGCCCGCACGGCAACCCAATTCCGGGTCACTCGACCATGCGGGCCAACGAACTTCGGCTCTCGGCGCTGCGGCCGGGAGAGATCGGGACGATCACCCGGATCTCGGAGGTGGCCCAGCGAGAAGCTCCGCCGCTGCTGCAGTACCTCCATGACCGGGGCCTCCACCCCGGAACGCGGATCACCGTCGAGGAGGTCGATGAGGTGGGGCGCACGATACAGCTTCGGGCGGCCCGCCGGCTGACGCTCAGCACGGAGACCGCCTCGAAGCTATCGGTCGTGCGTTCTGCTAGGCCGAAATCGAGACGGGCTTCCGCTCCTCGCTGACCACAACGGGCTTGACGGTCGTCGCCTTGCTCGGCAGTACCAGCCAGGCAGCCAGGACGATCGCGCACGAGATCACCGCGATGACGGTTGTCGCGTCCATAGTCTTTTCTCCTCCTTCTTAAAGGGCGTACGCGGGTTCACCGTGTTGCGAGATGTCGAGACCGAGGAGTTCCTCCTCTTCCTGCACGCGGAGCGGGACGAAGATGTTGACGAATTTGAGGATCAGGAAGGTGCCGACGGCTGCCCAGCCCCACGCCGCGCCGATCGCCGCCAGCTGAATCAGGACCTGTTTTGGGTTGCCGTAGAAAAGCCCGTTCGCGGCGCTTGAGTTGATCGCGACGGTGGCGAACAGCCCGGTCGCGAGGGCGCCCCAGGTGCCGCCGACGCCGTGCACCGCCCAGACGTCGAGGGCATCGTCGACGTGGATCCGCTCGCGCAGCTGGATGGCCAGGTAACACACCACGCCCGCGCCGAACCCGATCACGATCGCGCCCATCACGTTGACGTAGCCGGAGGCCGGGGTGATCGCCACCAGGCCGGCCACCGCCCCCGCGGCAGCGCCCAGCACACTCGGCTGCCGCTTGTGGTACCAGCTGACGGTCATCCAGGTAAGCGCGGCCATGGCGGTCGCGGTGTTGGTGACGACGAACGCGCTAGTTGCCAGGGTACCGGCGGTCACCGCGCTGCCGGCATTGAAGCCGAACCAGCCGAACCAGAGCAGGCTGGCGCCGAGGACCGTCATCGTGGCGTCGTGTGGCTCGGACTTCTCCTTGCCGAACCCCAGGCGCCGCCCGAGGACGAGGGCCGCGACGAGCGCCGAGACGCCCGAGCTGATGTGCACGACGGTGCCACCGGCAAAGTCGAGCGCGCCAAGCTGATGCAGCCATCCGCCCGCCCCCCAGACCCAGTGCGCGATCGGGTCGTAGACGAAGGTTGCCCAGAGCAGCGAGAAGAGCACAAAGGCCTTGAAGCGCTGGCGTTCCGCGAAGGCGCCGCTGATCAGCGCGGGCGTGATGACGGCGAACATCATCTGAAAAACCATATAGGCCTGGTGCGGGATGGTCGCCGCGTAATCGGGGTTGGGCGTGAGGCCGACGTTGTTGAGGCCGACCCACTCGAGGCCCCCGATCAGGTGGAATTTGTCCGGTCCGAAGGCCAGGCTATAGCCCCACAGGACCCACTGGACGCTGATGAGGCACAGGATGAAGAAGCTGTGCATGATGGTTGAGAGGACGTTCTTGCGGCGGACCAGTCCGCCGTAGAAGAATCCCAGTGCCGGCGTCATCAGCATGACGAGCGCCGCCGACGCCAGTACCCAAGCGGTATCGCCGCTGTCGATCTTCATTTCGCCAATCTCCGATTTGCCAAGACTTCCCTCCAGAGTGCGTTTCCACGCGCGTGCATTACCGCGCCCTTCAGGTTGGGAAGGGTAGCGAAGGTAGGTGGTCTCCGATAATGGCGCAAGCGCACGAAGTTTCCCGCTTCAGTTTGTATGCGCCGTCTGAGCCGCATTGCACAAGCGGCGGACATGAATTTGTTGCGTCGCGCACAACATTTCTCGCCGCCCTCTCCACACCGGGGGCGGCTAATCACGCCGCCGGCTCAGGCCGTCAGTGGTGCCAGGTTCGGTTGTCGTGGCAGAAGTGAATCGCGGCGGGCTCGAGCAACCGGATCTTTTCCAGGGATTGGTTAAACGTCGGGATGTCCTCCATCATCCCCTGGCGGGGGGCCTCGCCTTCGAACATCTCAACCGTCCAGCAGGCATCGCCGGTCATCAACGCCGACCCCGCGGTCGTCTGGATCTGAATGCTCTGGTGACCCGGGGTGTGCCCTGGCGTGGTAACGGACCGCACGCCGGCCACGATCTCGCGCTCACCGTCCAATAACTCCCAGCGGGCGCCTGCGTAGTTCAGCCACTCGACGACGGTGTAGTTGGGGTCGTTGCGGCGCTCATATTCCGCGCGCTGGACGTAGAGTGGCGCGTGGGGGAAGACGGCATTCTGCCCGCAGTGGTCGAAATGGAGATGCGAGTTGATGATCCAGCGGATGTCGGAAGGATCGACGTCGTGCTTGCGGAGCGCGGCGGCGACTGAGGCGTTGACCGGGCGGTAATCCCTGATCAATTGCAGTGGCGTGCCGTAGCCGGTATCCACGAGGCCGGCGCCGTCGGGGTGTTTGATCAGGAACCCGTGGACCGGGATCTCAAGTGGGTACTCGGACAGCCAGAGGTGGCCGAGGTCCAGCCGGACGATCGCGTCGGGCGCCAGCGGCACTTTTAGATGCTATGCCTTGAGCAGGGGAAGGATCTCGTAGCTGCCACCCAACAGCTCCGATGCCGGCGCATTGAGGTATCCCTGCAGCACGGAGGCATACACGGAGCGGAAGTCGGTGGTGAACTTGAGGTTCCCGTTGTCAAGGCCGGTGAGGCTTGGCTGCTGGCCATAGAGGCCGCCCTTCACCGGCGCGCCCAGCAGGAACATCGGGGCGGCGGTGCCGTGATCGGTGCCGGCGCTGCCATTTTCTTTGACCCGTCGTCCGAACTCCGACCAGGTCATGATCAGCACCTTGTCGCCGTACCCATGTCTCGCCAGGTCCTGCATGAAGGCGGCCAGCGCCTGGTCCAGGTCGAGCAGCAGCTTGTCGTGGACGGGCTTCTCGCGGGCGTGGTTGTCGAAGCCGCCGAGGGTCACGTGCGCGACGCGCACGCCGAGCCCCGACACGATGGTCTCCGCCACCAGCTTGAGTGAGCTCGCGATC
>VBIS01000295.1:1510-3877 GCA_005880605.1 Chloroflexota bacterium | reverse complement strand
GACGCACAACATGCAGCAGGCGGCCCGCGCCTCCGACTTCACCGCCTTCATGCTGATGAATCAGAAGCGGGCAGGCGAGGTGATCGAGTTCGGACCCACCGACGACATCTTCAATCGCCCGAAAGACAGCCGGACCGAGGATTACATCACCGGCCGCTTCGGGTAGAACCAGCCTCGTGGCCACCACCCGGACTCTTTTCGACCAGGAGCTTGCCGAGCTGAAATCCGGCGTCGTCCGAATGGGCAGCATGGTCGAGCAGGCCATCGCCGACTCGATGCGCGCACTGGTCGACCGTGACAACGCGTTGGCGAAGACGGTGATCGCCCGGGACCAGGACGTCAACGAGCTGCACCGGCAGCTACGCGAGCGGGCCTTCATGATCATGGCGACGCAGCAGCCGGTGGCCCGCGACCTCCGGCTGATCGTCAGTTTCCAGCACATGGTGCTCGAGCTCGAACGGATGGGCGACCACGCGGTCGGCATCGCCCGGGCGGCGCTCCGGCTCAACGACCTGCCCCAGTTGAAGCCCTACGTCGACCTACCGAAGATGGCCGAGCTCACCGAGTCGCAGGTGCACGAGATCCTGGGCGCCGTCATCGAAGCGGACCAGGATCGGGCACGGGCCATCGCCGAGCGCGATGATGAGGTCGACGTCCTGTATCACAAGATCTGGGAAGAGCTGATCCGCTTCATGGTCGACGACCCCACCAGTGTCCAGCGGGCCGCCATCCTGCTCTTCCTCGCTAAGGACCTGGAGCGAATCGCCGACCGGGTCACCAACATCGCCGAGGACGTGGTCTTCCTGCACACCGGCCGGATCGTGGAGCTCAGCTAAGTGCCCAAGCGCGTGCTTGTGGTCGAGGATGACGCGACCATCCGCGACATGCTCACCTTCAATCTGAAGAAAGAGGGCTATATCGTCACCGTGGCGCAGGACGGCGCCGACGCGGTGGCCCGTGCGCGGAGCTCTCGCCCCGACCTGATCCTGCTCGACCTGATGCTGCCCGAGTTGAATGGCCTCGAGGTCTGCAGGATCCTTCGGCAGGAGGGCAACGTGCCGATCATCATGCTGACCGCCAAGGAGAGTGAGGTCGACAAAGTGGTGGGGCTGCAACTGGGCGCCGACGACTACATCACCAAGCCCTTCTCCCTGCGGGAACTGTTCGCGCGCATGACCGCCGTGCTGCGCCGCAGCGAGCAGCGCGACGTGCGACCCGAGGTCGAGGAGGACCGGCTTGGCCGCCTGCGCATCGACCGCGCCGGGCGGCGTGCCATGGTCGACGACGCCGAGCTGAAGCTGACTCCCAAGGAATGGGAACTCCTCGCCTACCTGGTGCGGCGGCCCGGCCGCGTCTTCACGCGCGAGATCCTGCTGGAGCAGGTCTGGGGCGACCCCGCCGGCAAGGGCGAACGCACCGCCGGCGCCGCTCAGGCTTCCTAGAGGTCCGCGCGGGCTCTCGCCCGCTCTCATGGAACCGGTTCGGCGGTGCGCCGGTATTAGGGGATGTGCGGCTCGGCCGGTCGTCGGCGCCGTGCAAAGGAGGCAACGATGCGACGCACCATTATCGGCCTGGCTGTTCCCCTTTTGATGGCGAGCGCACTCCTGGTTGGTGCCGCGCCGGCGGCGGCGGGCGGCGGGGGCTGTTTCCGTCCGGACACCCAGGGCACGGGCACCAGCGTGACATTGACCGCGGTGTGCTTTAGCCCCACGATCCTGTACGTCCAACCAGGAGCAACGGTGACCTGGAAGAACGACGATGGCATGCGACATCTCGTGGCGGGGACCTTAAGCGCCTGGGGTAGTCCCACGACACTCGAGGGGGGACAGAGCATGAGCCAAAAGTTCCCCACGGCGGGCATCTTTCCCTACAGCTGTCCTCTCCATTACGGGATGAATGCCGTCGTCATCGTGGGCGACGGCAAGGCGAGCGTCCCGCTCGCCGTCGTCCAGCCGGCTGCCACCGCCACCTCGGCGACCGCCTCGCCGCCCACGGGTGCTGATCCCTGGCCGCTCCTGGCCCTGCTCGCCGCCGTGGCTGCCGCGGCCCTGGGTTACGGACTGGGGCGTCGTCCTGCCGTCACCCGGCCGTAACCCGGCCCAGCCCGGCCCCGTAGCATAGTCGTCGTCGCGCGACGTCGCCGGTCAGTGCTGATGACGCTGACCGGCGAACGCATCATGAATGACGCTGCCGAGCAGGGCGAGCCCGATGCCGGCCCCAATCCCCGCCACCAGGTAGGACAGCCACTCGTCGGCGAGGCGCACGTGGAGGTAGACGCCGGCCAGCAGCAGCACCAACGCGAGCAGCAGCCAGCTCAGCCGGTCCATCCGCCGTGGCTAACCTCGGCCGAGCTCAGCCGCCATTGGC
>VBIS01000295.1:0-1487 GCA_005880605.1 Chloroflexota bacterium | reverse complement strand
CCTGGCCGACGACCGACTTGCGTACGATCACGCTCTGGTCGAAGGTGACCTTGACGTCGGTGTTGCAGCGCGTGTCATGGATGGTCAGGCTGTTACTGGTCAGGTTGGCGACGGTGCCCGTTGCGCCACGCCGGGCGGCAGCGCCGGATGCGCTGGGGGCTGGTGTCGCGCCCGGGCTGGGACAGGCGGCGGCCACGCCGCGGCCCCCGAGACCGTTCGCGGCCGTTCGATTGCCCGTCGTCGCCGCGGCGGCGTTGGCGGTGGTGCCGCCTCCACCCACCTTGTAGCCACCGTAGAAACCACCGAGTAAGCCGACGATAACGACGAGCGCGGCGATGGGGAGCTTGATCATTGCCTGACCTCCTTGGGGTTCACTCGTAGCGCAGTGCTTCGATCGGGCGGAGTCGCGCCGCCCGGTTCGCGGGATAAAGACCGAAGAACAGACCGATGCCGACCGAGATGCCGAATGCCAGAAAGACGGATGGGGTCGAGATGACGGGCGTCGGCAAGGCGGAGACCGCGATGGGGAGTACCCGCGCCAGGCCGAAGCCAACCAGGATGCCGAGCGCGCCGCCCAGGCCCGAGAGGAACATCGACTCGATCAGGAACTGCAACAGGATGTCCTGGCGGCGGGCGCCGATCGCCTTTCGGATACCGATCTCGCGGGTCCGCTCGGTCACGGTAACCAGCATGATGTTCATGATTCCGATGCCGCCGACGACCAGCGAGATGCCCGCGATCGCGCCCAGCATCAGGGTGAGCACGCCGGTCGTCTGCGAGGCGCTGGCGAGCACGTCCTGCTGGCTCAGAATCTGGAAGTCCGCCTGGGTTGGATCGGAGATGTGGTGGCGGTCGAGCAAGACCTGGGTGACTTCGGTCGTCGCGGCCGCCGTCGCCTCTGCACTGGTCGCCTCGACATAAATCTGCTGCACATTCCGCCCGCGCCCGCCCAGCAGGTAATTCCAGGCCGACGTGATCGGGACGACCACGATGTCGTCCTGATTATTGGAGCCACCGGATGAACCTTTTGGAGCGAAGACGCCGACCACGCGGAAGTTCTGCCGGTTGATTTTCATCACCTGGCCGATCGGGTCGGTGCCACTGAAGAGGTTGGTCGCCACCGTCGGTCCGATGACCGCCACCTTGCTGGAGGCGTCGACGTCGCCCGAGCTGAAGAACTGCCCGCTCGCCAGCTGGTAATTCCGTACCGAAGGGAAGTCCTGCGTGCTGCCGGTCAGGCTGCTGTTCCAGTTCTGATTGCCGTAGGTGAGTTGCGCGCGGCCTCCGGCACTGGGGATCGCGGTCACGACGTCCGGCGACGTCTGCCGGTTCGCGATCGCCTTCACATCGTCGAGCGTTAGGGTCGATCCCGTGCCGAACCCCTGCTGGACGCCGCCGGCGCTCCTGGCGTTCGATGGAAAGACAGTGAGCACGTTGGAGCCCAGCGATTGGATTTGCTGCTGGACCGCGACCGAGGCGCCGTTGCC
>VBIS01000294.1 GCA_005880605.1 Chloroflexota bacterium | reverse complement strand
TGGCCCCAGAGGACGGCTGGTTTCGGATCCGGCCTGGGAGCCGTAGGGGTATCGGTAGGTAACGGTTGCCGTCAAGGACGAGTCGGACGCGTTCATGGTGCCGATGCCGGTCGAGTACTGGCCGTAGGCGTTGTTGAGGATCGCCGGCGCGTAGAGAGTAGCCCCGAAGGAATAAGGTAGCTGGCCATCGTAAGCACTGCCGTCGCCGCCGGGAATCTCCTGGTTGGTAAACGCGGTCACCCGGTCGCTCGCGTGGAGCACCCCGGTCCCTGCTCCACCGTCGGCGAAGCTGTGGCCGTTGTTCTGCGCAACTACCCAGACCGCGCCGTCCGGGAGCGCGGGGCTCGAGTCACCGGCTCCCACCGTCGCGCCGGTGCGGTCGTAGTAGTTGATCGTCATGGCCCCCGCCGCCAGCGGGCCACCACTGCTGTTCTCCACGTAGATGGTGGTCGTGTAGCCGCCGAAGGCCCGGTTCATCAGGACCGGGAAGTCGAGCGTGGTCGGATGCTGGCGTGGGGTGGCCCCGTAGACCTCGCGGATGCGCGTGTCGTGGGATATGAATAGGTTGCCTGCGGTATCGAAGGTCACCCCGGTTGGCGAAGACACCTGCGCCTGATTGGCCGGGCCGCCATCGCCGCCGCAGCCCGCCGCGCCGGTTCCGGCAAAGGTGGTGATGATCCCGCCCGAAACTCTGCGAACACGGTGATTGTTCCCGTCGGCGATGAAGAGATCGGCGTTGGGGGCCACCGCCACGTCCATCGGGAAATTGAGCGAAGCGCTGGTTGCCGGGCCACCGTCGCCAGCGTAGCCGGGTATGAATGCGAGATGCCCTCGATTCGGCCGATATACGCGTCGGTTGCCAGGCTCCCGTCTCCTGGATCGTTGCTGGTATTTCCGCCGGCGACAACGTGAATGATCCCCTGCCCGTCGATCCGTCGAACCACCGCCGCGTTGTACGGCTCGGCGACGTAGAGCCTGCCGAGGTGGTCAAAGGCGAGTCCCCACGGGTACGCGAGCGTGGTCGCGGTGGCCGGGACGTTATCGGCCCAGGTGGAGCCGCCGCCGGCGATCGTGGTAATGATCCCGTTGTGGTCGACACGGCGAATGCGACCGTTGCGGGAATCGGCGATCAGAAGGTTGTCGCTCGGATCAACCGCGACGCTCCTCGGCTCCCACAGCTCGGCCTGGGTTGCCGGACCGCCGTCACCGCTGAATCCGCCCGTGCCGTTGCCGGCGACGGTCATGATGATGCCGTTGGTGTCGACCTTGCGGACCTTGTGGTTGCTCAGCTCGGCGAAGTAGTAGTTGCCCTGGGAGTCGAAGGCAACCTTGCTCGGATTGGCGACCGACGCCTGTGAAGCGGGCCCGCCGTCACCCGTCGTCGCGCTCCCGGTCCCAGCATAGGTCCTGATGGTTCCCGCGCTGACGACCCGCACCCGATAGTTACCCTGGTCGGCGATGTACAGGTTTCCATTGGCGTCGACGGCCACGTCCTCCGGCGACATCAGCGTCGCGGCCACCGCGGGACCGCCGTCGCCCGAGTAGCCAGCCTGACCGGTGCCCGCGATCACCGCCCCCGACCCGGCTATCTTCACCACCGACGAGTACTCGTCGGCATAATAGATGTTGCCCAGCTGGTCGACCGCCATGCCGGCCACCCGCAGTGCACCGCTGCCGGAGACGGTCGTGATGATGCCACCGGTCACGCGCCGGATTCGGTTCTCGTCGCTAATTAGCAAGTCGCCGTTCTTGTCGATAGCCACCGTTTGGGGCCAATGGAGCGTGACCTGGGTGGCGGGAAGACCGTCCTGGTCCGGGCCGTAGTTAACGCCGCTTCCCGCCACCGTCGTGATAATCCCGGCGGTGTTCACCTTCCGCACGCGACCGTTGCCGCGGTCGGCAATGTAGACGTTGCCGGCCGAATCGACCGCCACGCCGGTCGGCACGTTGAGGTTCGCCTGGGTGGCCGGGCCGCCGTCGCCACCGAACGCCCCCGTGGTACCCCCCTTCCCGGCGAACGTGCTGATGGTTCCGTTCGTGTCGACCTTTCGCACCACCATGTTGACCGCGTCGACGATGTAGACGGTGCCATCAGCAGCGCTGGCGACCCGGGTCGCGGAGACTCCGGCCGCGGTAGCCGGGCCGCCGTCGCCCGAATACCCCGGGCAGCTTCCGGCGAATAGGCTCTCGTAGTGGCTCGACGCATCGACCGAGCGGACGACGCCATACTGGCCGTCAGCGACCAGCAGGGCGCTGCCGTGCATCGCGACCCCGCCGGGATTCTGGGCTACCTGCGTGGCCGGGCCCTGGCCGGCGCCGCCGGCGACGGTCGTGATAGTTCCCGGCTGGGCTGTCGCGGCGGTCGTGGGAAGCATCCCCCAGCGGCCGCTACTGCCCGCTGTAGCTCATGAAGCTGGTTGCGCTTTGCTGGTTGGCGATCACGGCCAGCTTGCCCCCGCCGCCCGGGTTGGTGATCGTCAGCTTGGCGGTGGCTCGCGTGCCCGCCGGGACCCCGCCGTCGCCGCCGGGACCTTGGTAGACGCCCGCGTACTGCCCCGGTAGCAGCGTCAGGGTCTGACCGTTCCCGACCACGGCCCCAGTGTCGGCATTGCGATAGACGATGCTGACCGTGGCCGAGCCGGTGCCAACGTTCTCGATGCCGACACCGGTGCTGAAGCCGTTGTAGGTGTCTTCGACCAGGGGCAGGTTCACCGTCGGGACGCCAGCGGCAAAGGTGTTGTAGCTGGTTCCGAAGGTCGCGCCGCCCTTGACCTGGTTCACGATGCCGATCAGGGGCTGATCGCTGCTGATCACGGCGCTGCCCGCAAATCCATCTGCCAACGCGGTGTTGCTACTGCCGCCACCGTTGTAGAGACCCCTCGAGCCGCCGGCGTTCATGGTGAACACCTCGCAGAAGGGGCCGCTCACAGTGCAGGCACCTGGCGCACCGGTGTACGTCACCTTCACGTGGGCCGTCCCGTTGCCGAGGTTCTGCAGGCCGATCGCGGTGCTGTACCCGCCGTAGGCGTTGTTCAGAATCACGGGCGCATACAGCGTCGAGGCGCCGGCGTTCGAGGCCGTATAGGTCAGGAACTGACCATTCTGGCTGTTGATCTCGTTCACGATGACGGCCAGCGTCGACGGCGGATTGGTCGAGACGGTCGCCGTGCCGGAAAAGCCTGCGGGAAGCGGCGTGCCGGTCTCACCCTGGTAGACACCCCAGAAGGCATTCGATGCCAGGCTCTTGCTCGGGCCGGCAAT
>VBIS01000124.1 GCA_005880605.1 Chloroflexota bacterium | reverse complement strand
TCGAAGCCAAGGAGACTCCGGCCGGCAAGGAAGAGACCATCGAGATGGACGCCGAAGTGGTCGAGCCGCTGCCGAACGCCATGTTCAAGGTCAAGCTGCAGACTGGCCAGACCATCCTTGCCTACACCTCCGGCAAGATGCGCAAGTTCTACATCCGCATCCTGATCGGCGACCGGGTCCGGGTGGATCTCTCGCCCTACGACCTGACGCGCGGCCGGATCATCTTCCGCTACAAGTAACCTCGAGAGGCCGCCATGGCGTGGCTATACATCGTGATCTTGCTGGTGCTGGCCATCGGGCTGTGGGGCGCCTATAAGCTGCTCGGGACCCCCTCGCGCCTGGCGTCTGGCGATTACAACTTCGTGCTGGCCGACGTCGCCACCTCGGTGGAACGGGCGGCCGGCCGGCTCCGCCAGGCCCTCGACGGTGACCCGGGACGCCTGGAGGATGAGGCGGCGGCCAGCCGAAAGATCTTCCAGACCGGCTACTACCAGACCCTCCGGCTCCGGCCGACGAGCGGTCCGGATGCCGGCGCCGCAGCGCGCGCCGAGCTGGGGCGGGCGTGCGAAGCCTATGACTGGGCGAGCCGGATGATCGCCAGCGAGAGCGTGCACAACCCGATCATCCTGGCGGCGGCTCGACAGCTGCTGGACGCGGGGGACGCCGCCCTCAGGCAGGCGGCGCTGGAGCTACCGCCGGTGCTTTCGACTCCTGCCGAAAGTACCGCACCGTAGCGTCGAGGCCGGCCTCCAGGCCGGTCTGTGGCCGCCAGCCCATCACTTTCTCGATCTTGCGGGCATCGACCACCGAGCGCCGCTGCTCGCCGGGCATCGGTGGCCCGTGCACCTCCGCCTGGTTGTTGCCAGATAGGCGCTTTAAGAGTTGGAAGATCGTGTTGATGTCGGTCTCCACGCCGGTGCCGACGTTGAAGGACCCAACGGCCTCCGACGTCAGTGCGCGCGCGTTCGCCTCCGCGATGTCGCCCACGTAGACGAAGTCGCGCGTCTGCTTGCCGTCACCGTTGATGCGGGCCGGTTCCCCACTGAGCAGGCGTCGCGCGAAGATTGCTACCACGCCTGCCTCGCCATGCGGATCCTGGCGCGGCCCATAGACGTTGGCATAGCGAAGCGCGGCATAGGAAAGCCCATGCACTGCCTGAAAGGTCCGCAAGTAGACCTCGGCGCCGAGCTTGGAAGCGCCGTAGGGCGAGACCGGCAGCGTCGGGTAATCCTCAGGGGTCGGGATCACGTCCGCATCGCCGTAGAGCGCGCCCCCGGTCGAGGCGAAGAGGAAGCGCCGCACGCCGTGGCGCACGCTGGCCTGTAGCAGTGTCACCGCTCCCAGCACATTGACACTGGCGTCGAACACCGGGTCCGCGACTGAGCGGCGGACACTTGCCTGCGCCGCTTGATGGAGGACCGCCTCCGGGCGCTCGATCTTGAACAGTTCGTCGAGCCAGGGCGACTGGACATCCATCTGGTAGAAGCGGACCTCGGGGTGCAGGTGCTCGACGTGGCCTGTGGAGAGGTCGTCCAGGATCACGACCTCGTGCCCATCGCTGAGGAGGCGTTCGGCCACGTGTGAGCCGATGAAGCCGGCGCCGCCGGTGACCAGGACCTTCATCGCCGGTGGCTCATCAGGAAGACGACCAGCCCAACGGCGATCAGGCTCCAGTAACTGATCAGGCGGTCGAGGATGGCGACCGATAGCGCCTGCGATGAGCTCAGGCCGAAGAAGACCAGGACGGCAATGATTCCCCCCTCGACGAGTACCAACCCACCAGGCAACGCCGGAATGGTCGTCAGCAGGGAGGCGACCAGCGCGATGAACACGATCTGCGCGATGCTGAGCGAGATGTGCAACGGAAGGGCCTGCACCACCAGGAACAGCCGGGTGGACTCCGCCATCCAGACCACGACGGTGAGGCCAAGCAAGAGCGGCACGCGGCCGGCAAAGGCACTCAACAATCCATGCTTGAAGCGAGTGGCCTGCGCGCGGAGCCGCTCCGGGAGGTAGCGTGAGAGGCGCCCCTCGCTGTAGCGGATGATGAGCAGGCCGACGATCAGGCCGGCAGCGATGATGAGGCCAACGATGAAGGCGGGCAGAAATCGCTCCGGGACGGAGGCGCGAAAGCTGACGAGGCCGCTGATGAGCAGCAGACTCATCAGGACGAGAAAGTCGAGGGCGCGCTCACTGACGATCGTGCCCAGGCCCTTCGAACCCGACACATCGGTCTGTTGCCGCAGCAGGTAGGCGCGGTAGAAATCGCCCATCTTCGCCGGCAGGACGCAGTTGGCGAACCAGGCCAGGATGATGATGTGAAACAGTTTGCCGAAGCGAGTTGACTCGCCGGTGTTGCGCAGCAGCAGCTCCCAGCGGACGGTGCGCACCACGAAGGAGAAGTAGAAGGCCGCTATCGCCACGGCATAAATCGCCAAGTTGGTCTGACGGATCGCGCGCAGGCTGGCGCCGTAGTCGAGCGGGACGTGGGTCAGCACGATGAAGAGGACGACCGCAAGAATCGCGAAGGAAATCAGCGTTCGCGGGTCGAGGAGCCGCTCCCGTAGGGCGGACCTTGGGGCCGCCGCCTCCGGGGGAGGGGCGGCAGATTGCATCTCAGGCTTCAACATATCAGGGTCCCGGCCGCGGCAAGCGCGCTAGTCGGCGATCTTCCGGCGGCGAATGATCCGTTCGAGTAACGGCATCAGGTGGCGAGGCTTGCCGGTCCCAGTGTATTGGCGCCGCACCAGTTCTTGCTCACGGGCCTCGAGGATCCGCGGCACCCAGTCCGACTCGAGCATGGGTGATTCGCCGCCCTCCCAGGTCTTAAGGTAGAAAATTCCCTTGAGTGCGGTGAACGGGATGGCCAGCTCCTTCACCTCGGTCTGGTCGGGCGAGACCAGCGAGAGCGTCACGCCATAGCGTGAGGGGCGCATGACGCGATCGCTGTAGCCGCGTAGCACCTCGTGATCGACGAAGTGAATGGCGATCCGCTGGTAGCGGGCGGTGTCGACCGCGCTCGTCGGGGCCCGTGAGTCGAGCAGGACGTATTTGAGGCTGCTCAAGGGGACGAAAGCGCCCCGGTTGTTAGTGCCCAGGTTGTGGATGCCGGTCTGCACGAACGGCGCTTCGAGCTCCCGCTTCGGCGGGTCGCCGTGCAAGGTCTCGCCGTCCAGGAAGCAGTAGATGGCGTGCGCCACGCTGTCCGCATTGTAGGGCGTCGGTCCCCAGGACCCCTCCCCTCTGGGGGAGGGCAGGGTCGGGGGCGCTACTTCACGAGATATGCGAGCCCGTGGAAGTGGGGCGCGAAGTCCGGGTTGAACTGCACGAGGTATCCAGTCGGGGTCTGGCCCTGCCTATATCCGCCCGGGGAGCAACGCGGAGGGTTATAGGCGGGCGTGGCCCCCGGGGAGAAGCCACCGTTGTAGAGGTCCACGGTTGCCCCGATCATCTCTCCGGTCACGGCGTAGCTCGAGGAGCTGACCGCGGTGAGTTGCATGTCCGCGCCCTGGGATCCATTCTGGTCGAGGCTCACGACCGATCCCCAGACTTGAAAGGGCGAACTACCCAGCGGCGAGGGCTTCGTATGGTCGATAGTCTCCGACCAGACGACGCCAGGGGGACCGCCGATACTGTCGCCACCGCCCGGCGTCGTGGCACCGGCCACGAAGAAGGCAATGCTGTCGGTGGGGGCGCCGAAGGCGCCGGTGCCGCCGACGTAGCTGGGAGCGACGAAGTAGACGTTCGGCGACGCGCTCCCGCTGCTGCTTGCCGTGAACCTGGAGGCCCCGTCGAAGACGAACTCGACGCCGTTCGTTGCGTCGGACGCCGCAGGGAGATTCGTCCAACCCTCGCCTCTGCCGTTGAGCGGAAGGGCTCCACCGTCCATCGTGTTGCCGACGATGCCGCCGCTGATCGTGAAGTTCGCGCTGTTGAACCAGTACACGCCATTCAAGAAAATGTAGCGGTCGTTCGCCGAGCCGCCCGGAGAGGGAATATTAATCGCGTTCGAATAAAGGCCCGGCTGAAAAACCCATTCGGTCACGGCCGTGCTGTTGGCCAGGGTCAGCGTGCCAAACGTCGCGGAGCGACCTGGGTCCACCCGCACGGGAATCGAGCTGCGCGCGGTCGCTGGTTTGTTCGGAACGGAATAGTTCGGCGTCGGGTCGATCGGTGAGAAGCCAGCCGACACCTGGTTCTGCTCCCAGTAGACGGTCAGCGACTGCGTGTCTGCGGCAGAGGCATGATAGAACTGGCCATTCAAATTCAAGCCGTCGCCAGATGTGGGCGCGTGGAACTTGTCGTTGGAGACCATCTTGCCGCGTGCCGGGTCAGGCGAGGCGCAGTCGCTGCCGCTGAGCCCGTTATCGATTTGTGCCCAGCCGTTGCGGTCGTCCGCGACGCTGTTACCTGATCCGCTGGCATCGAAGCCGAAGATCGTGTAGTTCTTGTTGTAGAAGCCGGCGTGCGCAAAGGCAATCGCGGCCACCGTGGACTTGGTAAACCCGATGACCGATGCGAACGTGAGGGGGGTGTCATAGTCGACCTCGACGGCGATCTCGTTCAGGTTCCCGCGGCTGGGGGTGGTCACTCGCACGGTGGCTGGAGCCGACGCCGCCGAGATCGTGGCGGTGTTGCCCGAGACATTCTGAGAGCTCCAAACGGAGCAGCCCGACATGTCGCCGGAAGGGTCGCCCGCTGGGACGTCCTGCCAGGTCTTGAAAGCGTAAATCGCGGCCTGGCAGCGGGCGTTCTGGGTCATGCCGGGCGTAACCGCGCTGTTGGCGGTGGTCGGAATCAGCTCCTGGGCGCCGGCGAGGGCCGCCGCATCCGCTGCATTCTGGACGTCGCGTCGCTCGAAATACAGGCGGCCGCCGTCGAGCCCCAGCGCGATGATGCCGAACAGAACCGTGGCCGAAAGGGCCACGATGACGAGGCTCTGCGCCTGCTTACCGCGTCGCAGCTTGATCAACATCTTCAGTACTCCGTCACCATGGTCGATTGGGCCGTCAGGGCGACCCCCTGTCCCGCGGCGTCACGCACGACCGGGACCCATGGCTGAAATTCGAAGGTAATCTTGACAACCACCTGTACGTGGCCCGACTGACCGACGTTTGGACTGATCCAGATATATCCGGTGTTCGACGGCGGGTTCGCGGTGGCCTGGTCGGGTGTCGGGCAGGAGTTATTGGACGGCGTCCGAGTCGCGACACATGGGTCAACGACCAGGCTGAAGCCGCCGCCAAGTTTTGAGGTCACGGCCCCCACAACCGGACAGGTGAGCCCGGTCTGGTTCTGGCATTCGTACGGCACCGCGGTGCGCGTCCCTTCGCGAGCCGCGTCGGCGATGGAGTTGTAGGTATAGATCGCCCGGCCCAGGTCAATGGTTCCCAGGAGCAGGAGGAAAAAGATCGGCGCCAGCACGGCAAACTCGACCATCGACTGGCCGCGAGCGAGCCGGCGCATCAATACTGCGCCCTCATGGTGGCCGCCGACCGCACGGTGATCGAACCCCCGAAGAGCGTCCCGATGATCGGCGTGATAAATGTGAACTTGTAGGAGCCGGTCACGGTGAGGTAATCGCGATACGCCCCGCTGGCACCGGTAACGCCCTGGACCCGAAAACTCTGGTCCGGCCTGACCACAACATCGGAGCAAGGGACGGTGAAGCCGGTGCTGGTCAGTTCGTTCGCGACGTAGGTGCAGATTTGGGAATCTTGGGGCACCGGACAGTTCGGGCCTGGGACGGGTCCGGTGCTGCAGGAGATATTGAACCCCAGGTAAACGGGCTGGGTCCCATACCGTGCAGCCTCTCGGACGGCGTTGGTCAGGGCGATCTGATAGTAGAGGGCGCGCCCGAGGTCGAGGAATCCCATCATGGCGATGACGAGGAAGGGCACCATCACGGCCATCTCGGCCAGCGCCTGGGCCCGCTTTCGGCGTAAAGATGAGTGCGTTTTGATCATTCCCTGGTCCCCTGAGCGTTTACAATCGCCGCTGCCCGGCAGCACCGCACATGGCAAAGCAAAGTAAGATCGATTGCTCCTTCGCACTTCAACGCCACACTATGCGAAAGCCTGTTG
>VBIS01000123.1 GCA_005880605.1 Chloroflexota bacterium | reverse complement strand
CCACGCATCACCTCGTGGACCGATCACCAATACCCGACGCGGCAGGAAGACGGCATCATGGTCCGTTTCGACGGCGCCACCGGCTATGCCTACGACGGCCATCGCGGTACGGATTTTGCCGTACCGTCGAACACGGCGGTGGTGGCGGCCGATGCGGGCACAGTCATCTACAGCGAGTGGAGCGACAGCGGCGGCTGGGGTGTCGTGATCGATCACACCTTCGACCGCACCGCCTACTTCCACAACAACCAGCTATTCGTCTATCCGGGCCAGCACGTCTCACGCGGCCAGTTGATCGCGCTCAGCGGCAGCACCGGCAACTCGACCGGACCGCACGTGCACTTCGAGGTGCGCGACTTGCTTACCCCCT
>VBIS01000122.1 GCA_005880605.1 Chloroflexota bacterium | reverse complement strand
CGATGCACCTCCTAAGGGGCGGCACCACCCTGACCGAAGTAGCTTCCAGCAGCGGTGTGATCTGGGCCGTGCTTGGGGTGTCGGCCACCATCCTGGCGGCGGCGTCCTTCCTGGTTGCCCTCGCGTTGTTCGCCGTCGCCCTGGTGCGGCGCCGGCGGGCGAAGTCCGCGCCGCCCGCTCCGGCCGCCCGGCCCGCCCGCGGCTGACCAGCTCGACAGGAAACGACCGCCCGTTCCCGTCATTCAGGCATGGACCGTTGGCGCCTGGTCGGGCTCAGCCTGGCTT
Organism: Chloroflexota bacterium; assembly: GCA_005880605.1. GTDB lineage: Bacteria > Chloroflexota > Dormibacteria > CF-121 > CF-121 > CF-13. The sequence continues at coordinate 11,977 of VBIS01000122.1, read as the reverse complement.
CCCACCTCTGGCGGTTGCGCCGGGTGCCGGCGCTGCTGTGGAGGATGCCCGCCCAGGCCAAAGCCGGCGTGGCCGGTGTCGCCGTCGTGCTGCTGGTGATCGCCAGCGTCCTGTTCGTCCGCAACCCCGCCGGACCGTTCGGCAAGATCGAGCCCCTGCCTCTGAGCACAGGGACGATGACCCGGATCCCGGTCCTCGGTCCGGGTCATCGTTTCCTCTTCTTCCCGGTGTCCAGCCGGGTGACGCCGGGCCTCAAGTACCGCTTCGTCTTGCTGACCCGGTGCGGCCTCGATTACCCGACGGGACCAGACTTCGACGGCAGCTTCTGGGATGCGGCGGACCCGGGGCAGCGAAACAAGCTCGCTAACCCCCCGCCGGGGTTTGCTCAGCCAGAGGACGTCGGATACATGATCGTGGTCGCGCCCGACATCGCGGAGTTTCACTCGTCGGCCGGCGGCGTTGAAACGTACATGCGCCGCACCAAGACGCTGATCGCGGGTCTGTGTAATTAACACGCCGCCTTTTCCACACCGGAGGCGGCTAATCACGCCGCCTTTTCCACACCGGAGGCGGCTAATCACGCCGCCTTTTCCACACCGGAGGCGGCTAATCGGCCAGGCGGTTCCCGTCCGGGCCGTAGCGATAGAAGCCGCGACCGGTCTTGCGCCCGAAGTGGCCGGCGTCGACCAGCTGCCGCAGCAGCGGCGGCGCGGCGAATCTCGGATCGTGCAACCCTTCGTACAGGACGCCGCAGATGTAGAGGTGGGTGTCGAGGCCGACGAAGTCGGCCAGCTCGAGCGGGCCCATCGGATGATGCAGGCCGAGCCTGGCGCCCTGGTCGATGTCATCACGGGTTCCGAGCCCCTCCGTCAGCGCCCGGATCGCCTCGTTGATGAAGGGCACCAACATGCGGTTGACGATGAAGCCCGGATAGTCCAGCGAGGTGATGGGCGTCTTATTGAGCGACCGCGAGAGATCGAGGGTCGTCGCCAGCGTTGCCTCCGACGTCTCACGTCCGCGCGTCAGCTCCACTAGCGGCATCACCGGCACCGGATTGAAAAAGTGCATCCCGATAAAGCGGTCGGGCCGCTTGGTGGTGGCTGCCATGCGGGTGATCGGAATCGACGAGGTGTTGCTGGCGAGAATCGCCTCTGGCTTGCAGACGCCATCGAGCCGCTTGAACAAGTCCTGCTTTGCCTCGAAGTTCTCAGTGATAGCCTCGATCACGAAGTCGGCGCGGCCGGCCGCCTCGAGTGACGTCGTCGGATGCAGGCGGTTGAGCGCGGCGTCGCGCTGGGCCGCGTCGAGCTTGCCTTTCTGCACCAGGCTGTCGAGCCGCTTCTTGATGTTGTCGATGCCGCGGTTGAGAAGCTTGTCGTCGACCTCTCGCAACGTCACGTCGAAACCACAGGTGATGGCTGTTTGGGCAATGCCCGCCCCCATCAGACCGGCACCGGCAACGTACAGCTGTTTGATCGTCACGCCTTCTCCTTTAGCACCTCGCGGGCAATCACCAATCGTTGGATTTCGTTGGTCCCCTCATAAATCTGGGTGATCTTGGCATCCCGCATCATCCGCTCGGCCGGGAAATCGCGAAGGTATCCATAGCCGCCGAGGATCTGCACCGCATCGGTGGTCACCCGCATCGCGGTGTCCGAGGCAAAGAGTTTGGCCATCGAGGAGCCGGCGGTGACGGCGGGCTGGTCGCGATCAAGCGCATCGCCCGCGGCATAGGTCAAGACGCGGGCGGCCTCGATCTGCGTCGCCATGTCGGCCAGCATGAACTGGATGCCCTGGAACTCCATGATCGGCTTGCCGAACTGCCGCCGCTCGCCGGCGTAGCGCCGGGCCAGCTCGAACGCACCCTCCGCAATGCCGAGCGCCTGCGCGGCGATCCCCGGCCGGGAATGGTCGAGCACCTGCATCGCGAGCTTGAACCCCTCACCCTCCTTGCCGAGCCGGTTCGCCGACGGGATCTTCACGTCTTCGAAGAAGAGCTGGGCGGTTGGTGATCCTCGGATCCCCATTTTTTTCTCCAGCTTGCCCACCTTGAAACCCGGCATCGCTTTTTCCACGATGAAGGCCGAGATATCGCGCGCAGGCGTATCGCCGTCCTGATCGGTGCGCGCGAACACCACGATCGTGTCCGCCACGCTGCCGCCGGTGATGAACGTCTTGGAACCGTTCATGACGTAGGTGTCGCCGCGCTTGATCACCCGGGTCCGCATGCCGCCGGCGTCCGATCCGGAGCCCGATTCCGTCAGCGCGAAGGCCGCCAGCTGCTCGCCGCGAGCCAGCGGCGGCAGGTACTTGCGCTTCTGATCATCGGTGCCGGCCAGCCAGATCGGCAGGCTGCCCAGGGACTGCACACTCAGGATCAGCGACGAGGTGACACAAAACTTACTGATCTCCTCGATCGCAACCAGCAGCGTCAGCGCCCGGCCACTCACCCCGCCATAATCGGGCGTGAACGGGATTGCGAGGATGTCGTGCTTGGCGAACAGCTCCTTGATGTCCCATGGGAATTCGCCGGATTCATCGATTTCGGCCGCACGCGGGTCGACCCGCTCCAGGCAGAGGTCGTGCACCATCTCGCGGATTTGTTGCTGCTCCTCGGTGAGGCCGAAGTCCATCAGCTGCGCACCAACTCGCGGGCGATAACGACGCGCTGGACCTGGTTGGTCCCCTCGTAGATCTGGCAGGCCTTGGCGTCGCGGACGCGCCGCGCCATTGGATATTCCTCGAGGTAGCCATAGCCGCCGAAGACCTGCAGGGCATCGAGCGTGATCTCCATCGCGGCGTCGGTGCTGAAAAGTTTCGCCATCGAGGCTTCTTTGGTGAAGGGCCGGCCGGCGTCGCAGAGCGCGGCCGCCTTCCACGTCATCCAGCGGGCCGCCCGGGTCTTGACCGCCATATCGGCGATCTTGTTCTGGATCGTTTGCAGCTCGGCGATCGGCTTCCCAAACTGCTTGCGTTCCTTCGCGTACGCGACCGCGTCGTCGAGCGCCCCCTGCGCCAGCCCGACCGCCTGGGCGCTGATTCCGATCCGCCCGCTGTCGAGGGCGCGCATGGCGATGCGGAAGCCCTGGCCCTCATCACCCAGCCGGTCGGCCTCGTCGACGGCGCAATTGTCCAGGTGGACCTCCGCGATCGCCGAGCCGTTCAGGCCCATCTTCTTGAACTTTGGCCCGACCTTCAAGCCGGGGTTGTCGCCGCCCACGAGGAACGCCGTGATGCCCTCCGCGCCCGACCCCGGCCGGGTCGAGGCCATCACGATGTAGAGGCCCGCCTCGCCGGCGTTGGTGATGAAGATCTTGCTGCCGTTCAGGAGGTAGCCATGGCCGTTCCGACTCGCCGTGGTCTTCAGGTGCGCGGCGTCAGAGCCGGCCTCGGGTTCGGTCAGCGCGAAGGCGGCCAGCTTTTCCCCCCGGGCCAGGTCGGGCAGCCAGCGGCGTTTCTGGTCCTCGGTGCCGAAGAGCACGATGGGTTCGGTGCCGACCGAGCCATGCACATCAAGAATGCCGGCGGTACTGGCGCTGTAGTGAGCAACCTCCTCCACGAAGATGGCAAACGAGAGATGATCGAGCCCCGCTCCCTGGTACGCATCCGGCACCAGGATGCCGAGCAGGCCCAGCTCGGCGGCCTTCTTAACCAGGTCACGCGGGAACTCGCCGCTGTGATCGATGGCGTCGGCGCGGGGCTTGACCTCGCGCCCGGCGAAATCTCGAACGAGTTTGCGGATCTCCTGCTGTTCCGGACTGAGCGAGAGATCCATTAGGTTGCGCGGATGATGGTGGCCTCGCCCTGCGCCATCCCGGAGCAGATGGCGGCCGCGCCGTAGCCGCCGCCACGCTTGCGGAGCGCATAGGCGAGGTGCATCAAGATGCGGGCACCAGAAGCGCCGATTGGATGCCCGACCGCGAGCGCGCCGCCATCGACATTGACCCGCTCCTCGTCCAGGCCGAGGAGGTCCATGGCGGTGCAGGCGACCGCGGCGAAGGCCTCGTTGATCTCGAACAGGTTGATGTCGTCGACGCGAAGCCCGAGCTTCTTCAACGCGGCCTGCGTCGATGTCGCCGGCACGGTCGCCAGGTAGGGCGTGTCGGCCGCCGACTCGCCATAGGCCAGCCACTCTGCCAGCACCGGGAGGCCGCGCCGTTTGGCCTCCGCTCCACTCATCAGCAGGATGGCGGCAGCGCCGTCGTTGACGCCAGGCGCATTCCCGGCGGTGACGGTGCCACCCGCCTGGAAGACCGGCTTCAGCCGGGCCAGTCCCTCGATGGTGGTCTCGGGCCGTGGCTGCTCATCGGCCGAGACCGTTGCCGTCCCCTTGGGGTTGGGCACCGCGACCGGGACGAGTTCATCCTGGAAGTGGCCGGCCTTCAGGGCCGCGGCATAGCGTTGCTGGCTGCCGTACGCATACTCGTCCTGCCGCTCGCGTGAGACTTCGAACTCCTTCGCGACGTTGCTGCCTTCGACTGCCATGTGGCACCCGTTGGCCGGATCGATCAGCCCGTCACGCACCATGCTGTCGACCAGCACCGCATCCCCCAACCGATAGCCGAACCGGGCCTTATCGAGCAGGTACGGCGCCTGGCTCATGTTCTCCATCCCACCGGCGACCACCACCTCTGCATCGCCGTTTCGGATCAGGAGGGCCGCCAGGTTGACGGCTTTGAGCGAGGAAGCGCAAACCTTGTTGACGCTGAGCGCCGGAATGCTGGTCGGCAACCCGGCTTTGATCGCGGCCTGCCGGGCGGGAATCTGGCCCATGCCCGCCGTGATCACGGTGCCCATGATGACCTGGTCGACGTCGGCACCGTCCACCTGGGCGCGGGCAAGCACCTCCTTGATCACGACCGCCCCCAGGTCGGGTGCTGCTAGCGTGGAGAGGCCGCCGCCCAGCTTGCCGAACGGGGTGCGGGCGGCCGCCACCAGCACGACGTCCTCCACGATTGCATTCTAGAAGTGCTGCGCTAAGAGGCCAAATCGTGGGCCATATACTTGCGGAGGTGGCGTTCAAACACCTCCTCTCCGGGCGCAGGGGCGCGGTAGCCACGATCACGATCAACCGTCCCGACGACCGCAACGCCCTCAGCACCGAAACCGTTGGCGAGCTCCGCCAGGCCCTCGCTGAGGCGAAGGCCGACCGGGAGGTCCGCGTCATGGTCATCACTGGCGCGGGCAAGGTCTTTTGCGCGGGCGCCGACCTGAACAGCTTTCGCCGCGAGCAGCCCGAGCTGGAGCGGTACTTCCAGCGGCGTCAGCTGGCCGATCTCTTCCTCGAGATGACGGAGCTGGGCAAGCCCACCCTCGCCCGGATCAACGGCCACGCGCTGGCCGGTGGGTTCGGACTGGTCGCGTCCTGCGACCTGGCGATCGCGGTCGACGACGCGCAATTCGGCATGCCCGAAGTCAACGTCGGTGTCTTTCCGATGATGATCATGGCGATCGTCTTTCGCAACCTTCCGCGGAAGGCCGCTATGGAATTGATGCTGACCGGCAAACGAATCGACACAGCCGAGGCAACGCGCCTCGGCTTGATCAACCGGCACGTGCCGGCCGAGCGGCTGGACGGCGAAGTCGACGCGCTCGCCGACGAGCTCGCCAAGAAGAGCCCGATCGGGATGAAGCTCGGACTCGAGGCCTTCTACAAGATGCAGGACATGAGCTTCCCGTCGGCGATCGCCTACCTACAGGACCAGCTCGCCCTCCTCAGCTTGAGCGACGACCTCAAGGAAGGGGTCACCGCCTTCTTCGAAAAACGCGAACCGAGATTCACCGGTCGATGACCGTGCCGTCGGTCGAATGGGTGGAGGTCGGTCCACGCGACGGCCTGCAGAGCTGGCCGGCGACGCTGCCAACACCGGCCAAGGTCGGGCTCATTACCGGCCTGCTCGATTGCGGTTTTCGGCGCGTCGAAGCCACCTCGATGGTGCACCCCAACTGGGTGCCGCAGCTGGCCGACGCGGAAGCCGTGCTGGAGGCGCTCCAGGATCGCCGTGATCAGCTCCGCGTGCTCGTGCCCAATCGCAAGGGGCTCGAGCGAGCCCTGGCGGCCGGGATTCGCCCAGGCCGGCCGCGACGGCGTCATCGTGGATGCCAGCATCAGCGTCGCGTTTGGTTGCCCCTATGAAGGCAGGGTGTCGCCCCAGTGGGTTGCCGAGGTCGCTAAGGCACTGGCTGAGGACAACATCGAAGAGATTTCGCTGGCCGACACCATCGGCGTCGCCAACCCGGCGCAGGTCGAAGCGCTCTTTCAGGACATGAAGGAACGCCTGCCGGCGGTGCGTTGGGGCGCGCACTTCCACGACACGCGCGGAACCGCCCTCGCCAACATGCTCTCGGCACTGGAGACCGGTGTCAATCTGTTCGAAGGGTCGGTCGGCGGCATCGGCGGCAGTCCCTTTGCGCCGGGCGCGGCCGGCAACCTCTGCAGTGAAGACGCGCTCGCGATGCTCGAGGCCATGGGCATGGTCACCGGAGTCGACGTCAACCGGCTGATCGAGGTCGCGCGTGGACTCGAGCGAACGCTCGGCGCCCCGCTGCCCGGTCGGGTGCATGCGCTCCCGCCGCCTGACGCCGGGAGCGTCTCCGCGTGAGTGGAGAGGATGAGCTGAAGGCTCGATCGGATACGGCCCGCGCCGGCGGGTCGGCGAAGTATGGGGAAAAGCTTCGCCAGGAGCACAAGCTGCCGGTTCGGCGCCGCCTCGAGCTGCTGCTCGACCCGGATTTCCTGATCGAGGACGGGCTGCTGGCGCACAACGAGGAGCCGGGGTACGGCGCCGATGGGGTCGTGACCGCGATCGGCCGGATCGAGGGCCGCCCCGTTTGCGTGATGGCCAACGACCCGACGGTCAAGGCTGGCTCCTGGGGACCCCGGACGGTCGAGAAGATCGTCCGCATCCAGGAAACGGCCGAGCGGCTACGAGTCCCGATCTTCTACCTCGTCGACTCGGCCGGGGCCCGGATCACCGACCAGGTGGAGATGTTTCCCGGGCGACGGCACGCGGGGCGCATTTTCTACCAGGAGGTACGGCTGTCCGGGGTCGTCCCGCAGATCTGTCTGCTGTTTGGTCCCTCTGCGGCCGGGGGCGCGTACATTCCCGCCTTCTGCGACATCACGATCATGGTCGAGGGGAACGCCAGCATGTATCTCGGCTCGCCGCGAATGGCGGAGATGGTGATCGGCGAGAAGGTGACGCTGGAAGAAATGGGCGGCGCGCGGATGCACGCGACCGTGAGCGGCCTCGCTGACCAGCTGGTGGCCTCCGATGAAGACGCGATCGCGGCCGGCCGGCGCTACCTCTCCTATTTCCCGCAGAACTGGACCGAGATGCCTGCTCTGGCGCGCGCCTCGGACGCGCGGCCGCCCGTCCCGCTGGACAGCCTGGTGCCCGAGGACGAGGGCCGAGCCTTCAACATGCAGCAAATGATCGACGGGTTGATCGATGAGGGTAGTTTCTTCGAGATCAAGAAGCTCTACGCGAGAGAGATCATCTGCGGCCTCGCCCACATCGATGGCCGGGTGATCGGCATCGTCGCCAACCAGCCGATGCACAAAGGGGGCATCCTCTTCGTCGACTCGGCGGACAAGGGCGCGCGCTTCATCTGGCTCTGCGACGCCTTCAACATCCCCTTGCTGTTCCTCGCCGACGTGCCGGGTTTCATGATCGGCACCGCGGTGGAGCGGCAGGGCATCATTCGCCATGGCGCCAAGATGATCGCGGCCGTCTCCGAATCGACCGTGCCAAAGATTTCGGTGATCGTGCGCAAGGCTTACGGTGCCGGCCTCTACGCCATGGCCGGCCCGGCGTACGCGCCCAACGCGACGCTGGCGCTTCCCACCGCCATGATCGGGGTGATGGGACCGAGCGCGGCGGTGAACGCCGTCTTCTACAACAAGATCCAGGAACAGCCGGAGGCCGAACGCCCCGCGTACGTCGCGAAATTGCAGGAAGAGTACCGCAAGGACATCGACCTCTACCGGCTGGCGTCGGACCTGATCGTCGATGCCGTGGTCGCGCCCAATGATCTTCGCGCCGAGCTGGCGAACCGCTTTGCCGCTTATGCGACCAGCCAGCAACCGCGAGTCGATCGCAAGCACGGCGTCTTTCCAGTCTGACCGTTCACCGATCGCCCTCCGGGCAGGTGTCCATCGCTATGCTTGAGAGAGGAAGGCTGTGAAGTTCGTCCTGGTCGGCATTTCGCACAAGACCGCCCCTGTCGAGATCCGGGAGCAGGTGTTCATTCCCGAAGCCGGCGTGGGCGAGTGTGTTCGGCGGCTCGTCGATCGCGACCTGATCGAGAGCGGCATGTTGCTGTCAACCTGCAACCGGACTGAGCTATACGCCGTCGCTTCGCCCGAGGCGACCGCCGATCGGTTGCTCGAATCGTTTGGGCTCTGGCCGCACGCGCTGCCCTTCGAGGCATGGCGGCGCTATGCCTACCAGCTCAGCGGCGAGGAGGCCGTCGCGCATTTCTTCCGGGTGGCCAGCGGCCTCGATTCCATGGTGATCGGCGAGGCGCAGATCCTCGGACAGATCAAGAAGGCGCTGGTTGCCGCCCGGCAGGCGGGGGGCCTGGACGCGCGACTCGAGATCATTGGCCGGGGCGCGATCCGGGCGGCAAAGCGCACGCGCCATGAAACCGGGATCGGACGACGTGCCGTCTCGGTCAGCCACGCCGCAGTGGCCGCGGCGACCAATGTCCTGGGCGATCTCAACGGCCGGCACGTCTTGCTGGTTGGCGCCGGCGAGATGAGTGAGGTCGCCTTGCGCCTCCTGCGGAAGCAGCGGATCGGGAACGTCTACCTCGCCTCGAGAACCTTCGAACGCGCCGACCAGGTGGCGCAACCGCTTGGCGGCCAGGCCGTCCCCTTCGATGCAATCGACGAGATCATCGGTGACGTGGACATCATCCTGACCTCCAGCAGCGCCCCTCACCACGTCCTCGATGTGCCCCAGGTCGAACGCTTCCAATCGCGGCGCGCCGGCCGTTCCCTGTTGATCATCGACATGGCGGTTCCCCGTGATGTCGATCCGGAGGTCGCCCAGGTCTCCGGCGTGCACCTGTTGAACATCGACGACCTGCACACGATGGCCGAGAGCAACCGCGAAGAACGCAAGGCCTGGGTGCCAGCTGCTGAGCGGATCATTGACGACGAGTTGCACACGACGCGCCTGGCGCTGGAGGCTCGCGAGTCCGCGCCCACGGTTGAGGCGCTCGTCCATCGCGTCGAACAGCTGCGAGACGGCGTCCTCGAGCGGCACCTGTCGCGGGTATCGCCTGATCAGGTGGAGACACGGGATGCGATGCGCGGGCTGGCCGATGCCCTGACCGCCAGGTTTCTACACGGTCCCGTGCGCGCCCTACGCGAGAGTCCCGATCCAACTCTCGAAGCGGCCGTGATGCGCGACGCCTTCGACCTCGACCGGGAGCCGTCGTAGGCATCGATCGGTCGTCGGCGCTCTTCGAGGCGGCGAAGCTCCTGATTCCCGGCGGCGTCAACAGCCCGGTTCGCGCTCATCGGGCGGTCGGTGGATCGCCACCCTTCATCGCGCGGGGGGACGGGCCCTGGATCTGGGATGTCGATGGGAACCGTTACCTGGACCTCGTTTGTTCGTGGGGCCCGCTCATCCTCGGTCACCGTCCCGCGCAGGTCCTTGCGGCACTGCAGGCCCAGCTCGAGCGCGGGTGGACCTTCGGCGCCCCAACGGAGGGGGAACTGCGACTGGCCACCGCGGTATCGGAGCGAATGCCCGCGGTCGAAATGCTTCGCCTGGTCAATTCAGGTACCGAGGCTGCGATGTCCGCCGTCCGGCTCGCGCGCGCCATGACCGGCCGCTCCAAGCTGATCAAGTTCGCCGGCGGATACCACGGGCATGCCGATGCCTTGCTGGTCGAGGCCGGGTCCGGCGTGGCCACGCTGGGCATCCCCGGGACGCCGGGCATCACGGCCGGCGCCGCCGGCGACACGCTGGTTGCCCGGTTCAATGCCCTGGCCGAGGTCGAAGCCACGATGGCGCAATGGCCGGGGCAGATCGCGGCCGTCATCGTCGAGCCGGTGGCCGGAAACATGGGTGTCGTACCGCCCGGACCCGGGTTCCTCGAGGGGTTGCGCCGGCTTACGCGCGACGACGGCAGCCTGCTGATCTTCGACGAGGTCATCACCGGCTTTCGCGTCGCTCGTGGTGGCGCGCAGGAACGCTTCGGCGTGACCCCGGACCTCACCTGCCTCGGCAAGGCCCTCGGCGGCGGCCTCCCCATCGGGGCCTACGGTGGACGGCGCGCCATCATGGAGCAGGTCGCACCCGCCGGACCGGTTTACCAGGCGGGAACGCTGTCTGGCAATCCACTCGCGGTGGCAGCCGGACTCGCCACCCTCGAGGCACTCGATGACAGCGCCTACCGCCAGCTGGAGGAAGCGGGTGCGCGGGTCGCGAGGATGGTGCAGTCCGCGGCGGACGCTGCCGGGATCCCGCTCATCATAAATCGCGTCGGGTCGATGCTCACCGCATTCTTCACGGACCGAGCGGTCGTGGATTACGCGAGCGCGCGACGAGCCAACACCGCGTCGTTTGCCAGCTGGTTCCGCCGTCTGCTGGCAAATGGAGTGTCGCTCCCGCCCTCACAATTTGAAGCGGCTTTCGTCTCAACCGCGCACGACGACGAAGCCCTCGCATTTCTGGAGCGTTCCCTGACCGATTCCTTTACCGGGATTCGGCCGGCCCCCGTCCCGGGATAAGCAGGAGGGCCGCGACCACACTGACGCTGCTGATGCCCGCCCCAAGCAGCAGCGGGAGGGTGAGCGAATGCTCGAGCAACGGTCCCGATATCGCCGAGCCGATCGGCAGGCCGGCAAAGTTGAGGCTCATCGACACGGCAAACGCGCGGCCGAACCAGGCTGGATCGGTGCGCCGCTGGCGGAGGGCGAAGAGCCCGACGTTGACGACGGATTCCGCCCCCCCGACGACAGCAGCCAGGACGAACACCATCGGTAAGGCGTTCGCGAACGCCAGCAACGCTAGGGCGACACCCTGGACCCCAATGCAGCCGGCGATCAGCAGCCGCTCCCGCCCCTCCGTGTTGACGCGGCCAATGATCAATCCCGTGACCAGGCCCGCCAGTCCGAAGACGGCGAAGACCTGGCCTACCGTGGCGGCGCTGCCGTGGAGGTGGCGCAGCACCAGCACGGGAATGCCGACGGGGAGGACGCCGAATCCGAGGTTGCAGATGAATAAGGTGATCGCCAGGCCGCGCAGGCTCGGGTGTCGGACGACATACATCAGGCCCGCCCACGCGTCTCCAATCAGCGAGCCCTCGGGCTCGGCCCGGGCGACAGGCTCGCGGACGCCGAGCAAGGAGATTGCGGCAAGTGCCACCACACCCGCGGCAACGAGGAATGCTGCCTCTGGCCCGAATCTCGCCACGGCGACGCCGGCGATCGCTGGACCCATGACCGTCGTCAGCGAGTAAAGACTGCTATCGAGGCCGTTCGCCCGGTCCCAGAGGTTTCGCGGCAGCATGAGGGGGAAGAGCGAGCGCGTGCCGGTGATGCTCAAGATGTTGCTGACGCCGAGGAAGCTCACGATCAACAGCAGGGGCGGGGGCGGTAGGCGGTGCGCGAGCGAAAGGATGACGATCGCCGCTGTAAGACCGGCCGTCACTAAGTAATCGAGGATCATCAGCCGAACCCGCCCCTGACGGTCGAGCAAGGCACCGGCAACCGGGCTGAAGATCAGCCCGGGCAGAATCGAGAGCAGCAGCGTGAGACCCGCCAGGCTGGGTGACCGGTAACGCTGCAGAACGAACAGGACGAGGATGATCCCCCACATCTGGCCACCGAGCCTCGCCAGCAGTGTTCCTAACACGACCCGACCGAAGCCGCCCACGCGGAGCAGGTCCGCATACGACGGTTCGATGGACTGCTGGCTCGGCCCTAACATCGCCCTGTGGAATCTATCCGATAGGTAGC
>VBIS01000293.1 GCA_005880605.1 Chloroflexota bacterium | reverse complement strand
CCCTTTTCCCGGAAGAGGCGGTCCGCCAGTTGCGCCGAGGCCTTGAGATGCCATTGCAGGTGCGTCAACCGGTGCCGTTGGACTTCGTCGCGACGGGAGACCTCGACCTCGTCCCGTGGAACAACCGACGTGATCGCCTGGACCGGCTCCTCGAAGCCGAGCTCGTACAGCGACACCGCTGTCTTCTCCTTCGAGAGCTCGACCACGAGCACGCGCCGCTGCTCCTCGAGAATCGCCTCGAGGGGCTCGATGTAGGGATCGACGTCGATCGTCAGGGAGTCGGCGACACGGACTGGCAGCGGCATGACCCGGTTCAGTCGGGCACCTTGCTTGTAGATGACAATGGCGCGAGCTCCCTCGGGTTCGAACCCCTCGACGAAGGTGCGCACATCGGCGAGGTCCTCAGGGACTCGAAGGCGCTGAGCATGGGGTTGCGAGTCGATGTACGGTTTGCGGGCTTCGAGCTCTCCGTGCCGGAGGCTGTCGAAGACACTCAGAAGCGGCCGGTCCGGGGAGAAGTTGAGGTAGAGCGTGATGACCGGTCCTTCATCGTGTTGGCGGGCGATGTTGCGTAACTCCTCGCGGCTGATGAACGGTCGCTCGGCAAATGCTGCCTTGAGGTTGTCCGCGGCGGGGATCTGTTCGGCGGCACGGACCATCGCGCTCGTCGTCCGCGTCCCCCGGACGCGACGCTCTCGCTCTTCGATCGTCTCCCACGTTGTGGCCATCATTCCGATCATATTCCCCTCCCCCACTCTCGGGCCATCCTCTCCCCCCTCTGGGGGAGGGCAGGGTGGGGGCGTCAGTCGACAATCAGTTAGGAGGTAATGCACATGCTAGAAGCCATGACTCGTAATTGGGGCGCCCTCGCTTTTCGTGGCCTGGTCGCCATTCTTTTCGGTATCGTCGCTTTCGTCTGGCCCGGACTGACGATCGGCGTCGTCGTGCTCTTGGTTGCGGCCTTTGCCCTGGTCGAAGGGGTTATCAACGTCGTCGCCGGCGTGCGCGTCCGGGAGGGATGGTCCATCGCCGAAGGTGTGATCAGCGTGCTCTTCGGCGCCGTGGTTCTGGTCGTAGGGCCTGGATGGACGGCGCTGGCGCTCCTCTACCTGGTTGCCGCCTGGGCCATTATCACCGGCATCGCTCGCATCGTGGCTGCCATTCAGCTCCGCCGAGTGCTCAACAACGAGTGGCTGCTGATCGCGTCAGGGGCGGCGTCGGTGATTTTCGGTCTGATCGCCGCGATCTTCCCAGGAGCTGGGATTCTCGCGTTAGTCTGGTTCGTGGCCGCCTGGTCGATCATCCTCGGCGCCTTCCTGAGTCTGAATGATTCATTTCCCTCCCCCACTTGTGGGGGAGGGCAGGGTGGGGGCACTTGGCGCTTTTCGCCGATGAAGGGGCTCGCGCGCCATAAGACCAATCAGCAGCGCGAGCGCTAGGGCGATACCGCCGGCGACCGCCAGCCCCGCCTGCACTCCGGCGGCCGAGGCGACGAAGCCACCGATCAGCGGGCCGAAGCCAAAGCCCAGCGCGATCGCACTCGAGCCGACGCCGAAGATGGTCGCCTGGATGCTGCGCGGTGTCTCGAGGCCAATCATGGCCCCAAACGCCGGAATCAACGCACCGGCGACGAAGCTGCTGATCACGAAGGTGGCAATCAGCAGCGGCGGCGTTCCGGCAAGGGCGGTAGCGAGCAAGGTAAAGCCCATCAGGAAGGACGCCGTGGTCGTCACCGTCCGGTAGTTGGTGCGCCGCAGCAGCCGAGAGTAGGTGACGGCAGCCAGTGCCGTGGCGATCCCCGACCCGGCAAAGGTGATGCCGGTCAGCGCTTGCGCCTGCTTCGCGCCGGTGAGGTCGAGCAAGCGCAAGACCACGAGTTGCTGAGCCGCACCAAAGCTGGTCTGCTGTAGCGCCTGCGCGACCATCAACACCACCAGGGCTTGCACGGTCCCCGGTCGCGCCGCCCGCAGCACTTGCATGGTGGGCGGGGCCGCGGCCCGAACCAGGCGCCGAGGACTTTCGCGGACGAACAGCAGAACGGGCACCGCGGCGAGCAGCAACAAGCCGCCACCCGCCAGGAAGATGGCCCGCAACCCGGTGAAGTTTGCGGCCAGCGCGCCCGTCGCGGGTCCCGCAGCAGCCCCGAGCGAGATCGCCGAGTTCAAGATGCCGAGCGCCCACGCCAGGTGCTCACTCGGCGTTTCGGTTGCGACCAGCGCGGTGGCGGCCGCGACGGTTCCGGAGCTCGCCCCCTGGACGCCGCGTAACACCGTCAGCTGTAGCGCCGATTGCGTCAGGCCCATCAACCCGACAGAGATGCCGCCGCCCACCATGGCGCGAACCAGCATCGGCTTGCGGCCGTAGCGATCGGCGAGCCGGCCCCAGATCGGGCTGGTCAGGGCCAGTGCGAAGCCGGTCGCGCTGGCCGAGATCCCGGTCCAGAACCGGA
>VBIS01000013.1 GCA_005880605.1 Chloroflexota bacterium | reverse complement strand
GCCGCGAGGTGATCGCCGATTCGATCGAGCTCGTGACCCGGGGCCATCTCTTCGATGGCCTGGTCCTGATCACGGGCTGCGACAAAACGATTCCGGCCGCCGTCATGGCGCTCGTGCGGATCAACATCCCGGGGTTGGCTCTGTACAGCGGCACGATCGCTGCCGGCCGCCACCGCGGGCGCGACATCACGCTGATGGAGGTTTTCGAAGCGGTTGGCGCGGTCAGTGCCGGCAAGATGAGCCAGGCCGAGCTGCGCGAGATCGAGGACAGCGCCTGCCCTGGCGCCGGCGCCTGCGGTGGACAGTTCACCGCGAACACGATGTCGATGGCGATCGAATTCCTGGGCATCAGCCCAGCAGGGGCGAATGACGTTCCCGCGATCGATCCACAGAAAGATGAGGTCGCCGAGCGGGCTGGCCGGCTCGTGATGGACCTGGTGGCGAAGGACATCCGGCCGCGGCAAATCGTGACCAAGGCCGCGCTCGAGAACGCGATCGCCTCCGTCGCCGCCAGCGGTGGTTCGACCAATGGAGTCCTGCATCTGCTTGCGATCGCGCGAGAGGCCGGTGTTCCATTGACCATCGACGACTTCGACAGAGTTGCCGGGCGCACGCCGCTGGTTGCGAGCCTCAAGCCGGGCGGCGCGTATGTGGCGAAAGACCTGCACGATGCTGGTGGAATTGCTCTGGTTGCGCAGCGCTTGGCCGAAGGCCGGCTGATCAACGCCGACGCTCGCACTGTCGATGGCCGCACGCTGGGCCAGGTTGCCGCGGCGGCCGTGGAAACGCCGGACCAGAAGGTCGTCACGCCGCTATCCAGGCCGTTGAAGGCGACCGGTGGACTGGCCATTCTCCGCGGCAATCTCGCGCCCGAGGGTTGCGTCGTGAAGCTCGCCGGTCACGAGCGCCTGATGCATCGCGGCCCGGCGCGCGTCTTCGACAGCGAAGAGGCGGCCTTTGCCGCCGTTCGCGACCGTCAGATCAAGGCGGGCGACGTCGTAGTGATCCGCTACGAAGGGCCGGTCGGTGGCCCGGGGATGCGAGAGATGCTGGGCGTGACCGGGGCGCTCGTCGGCGAAGGCCTCGGCGATGCCGTGGCGCTGATCACCGACGGCCGGTTTTCCGGCGCGACCCACGGACTCATGGTCGGCCACATCGCACCCGAGGCCGCGCGTGGCGGTCCGCTCGCGGCACTGCGCGACGGCGACATCGTCGTGGTCGACGTCAGCAAACGACAGCTCAATGTCGAACTACCCGAGGCCGAGATCAGCCAGCGCCTGAAGGCCTGGAAGCCTCCGCAACCGCGCTACGCGACCGGCGTCTTCGCGAAATATGCCGCCCTGGTCTCCTCGGCCAGCGAGGGAGCGATTACCCGGCCCTCTTGAATCTCCCTCCCCCTTGCGGGGGAGGGTCGGGGTGGGGGGTTGCTTAGCGAGTTGGGCTCGGACTCGGAGTCGCCGTCGGACTGGGTGTCGGGGTCGGGCTTGGCGTCGGCCACGGCGGGAAGGCGACGCGCGGCGCGACCACGGGATCCCCGTTCAGATGCCGCTGCGTGAGCGGATAGGCGTTGGTGATCGCCTTGCCATCGGCCCCGATAGGGTAACTCGTCTGGGCGTCTGACTTGTCGACCGTGATGGGCCGGCCGTCCTGGTCAAAGAGCAGGACGTTGGTCAGCGGTTTGCCGTCCTGTGAGTAGGGATAAATATTCGAGACCGGCCCCGCCGCGAAGGCGGCGGTAAACGGCTGCTGTTCGGGAGTGGCCGTGCCGATGAGCTCAGAGTAGGTGAAGCTGTGCATGTTTCCCAGAACCGCGACGCCTACGAACGCAATCACCACGTTCGCCGATATCGCCAGGAACCGGGCTCCCTGGGGCAGGTTGCGGCTACGGCGGCCGATCCGAACCGAGAGCCAGATCGCCACTCCGGCCGCGACGATTTCGGCGAGCCCGCGTTTGGTTGTGGGATCGGGAATCGGCCCAATGCCGTATCCCTGGCTGAAGGCCGCAGTCAGAATCAGGGCCGCCAGGTAGCCACGAAGCACCCACCACGCGGGTCGCAACTCCGGGAGGAACGCCCGTACCTGCCGGTACCATTTCGAGCCGGTTAGCCAGGCACGTGCGAGCTGCAGATCACGCAGGGCCGGGTCCTGCCGCCGTGGGTCGACCTGCGTCGCACCGTACGCGGTGCGCAACTCCTTGGCGTACTGTTCGGGCGGCCCGAGGCGCTCGGTCAGCGGACCTCCGGCCTCGGCGGCAATCTCCCTTAAGTGATCCTCGAGATCCTCCAAGAGGACAGCCGCTTGATCGGACGGGAGGTCGGAGAGTGCAGCCCGCACCGATGCCGCGTAGGTCGCGACGTCGCTCGCTGGGTCGTTACTTGCCATGACCGTTGCTCCTCCCGTTCAGCAGATGGTTGAGCGCTTTGCTCAAGGAAGCCCACGTTTGGGCGGATTGGTCGAGGGTCTTCCGGCCCCGGTTGTTGAGGCCGTAGTACTTGCGATGCGGCCCTTCTTCGGACGGCACGACGTACGAGTTCAGCGCCCCGGCCTGGTAGAGGCGCCGCAAGGTGCCGTAGACGGACGCGTCACCGACGTGGTCAAGTCCGTTTTCCCGCAGCCGCCGGACGACATCGTAGCCATAGCTGTCCGCGTCGGCCAGCACTGCCAGCACCGCCAGGTCGAGCACGCCCTTCAAGAGTTGCGTGGTATCGACTTCGGCCTGGCTCATCGACGGCATAGTACTACGGATTGCGGAGTAGCGCAACTACGGATTGCGCAGTAGCGTGACGGAGCGGTCTAGGCGATCTTCGAACAGCCGTCGAGGAATCCCCAGAGCGCATTACTGGCGCGCCCGGCCGCGGCGACAACCGGTTCGGGGTCCTGGATCAGTCGCTCCAGGAGCTCGCGCTCCCAGGCGCTGTGGAGCTCGTCAGCCTGGGCGTGCACCGACCAGAAGTCGGTCCCGTCGCCCGGCTTGAGGCCATAGCGGCTCATCAGCGACTCGGTCTTGCTGGCGGCGACCTCGGCGGCCTGCGACTCGTACGCGTAGAGCGTGACCAGACCCTCGGCCGGCGACCCATTCGCAGTCGCGATCGCAAACGTATCGAGCAGCACCCGGGTCGAGTCCTTCACCGGAGCGCTCTCGAGCTGGTCGCGGCCGACCCCGAGCGCCTTGCCGAAGCGGGCGAACATCTCGAGGTGGGATTCGGGCCCGCCCTCTTCATCGATCAGGTTCTGGAGCAGCACCTTGCGGTCCGCCGCGGTGTCAAGCTTCGCCAGGACTTTCGTCAGATATCCAGGAAAAGCGGCCTCGAATTTGTAGTACTGCCCCGCGTAGGACTGCAGGTCCTCGATGCTGAGGTCGCCTGCGAGCCAGCGCTGGTAGAAAGGATGCGCGAGCATGCGCCGGCCGGTGATCACCGCGTCGATCTGGGGAATAACGTCCTGTCCAACCACACCCTGCTCCTTGCTGAACGCGTCGACTCGATGCAGACGGACGGAGCCTACCAGACGAAGATCCCCTCCCCTCTGGGGGATGGCAGCGTGGGGCCCTTTCATTTCCCTCCCCCTCTGGGGGAGGGCAGGGTGGGGGCAGCCCGTACGCTAGCCCCGTGGGTTTCATCGAGCTGGTCGAGGTCGGCTACGCGTTTCCCGGTGGTCGAACTCTCTTCGACAGGGTGTCCTTCAAAGTGCCGGATGGCACGCGCGTTGCCCTCGTGGGGGCGAATGGCGTGGGTAAGACCACGCTCCTGCGGCTGATTGCCGACGCGGACGAAGGGCACAAGGGTCTCGTTCGTGTGATCGGACGGCTGGCACGCATGCCGCAGCTCATCCACGATCCCCGCTCCCCCGCCACGCTGCGCGAGCTGCTCATCGCCCAGGCCCCGGTTGCCCTGGCGCGGGCGGGCGCCACGCTGGTGGCAGCCGAGCGCGTGATGCAGGCGAGCGCCACCCAGGCCGCAGGGATCGCCTACGCTGACGCCGTCCATCAGTGGGGTGAGCTCGGCGGCTACGACCTCGAAGTAGGCTGGAACGCCGCCTGCATGGAGGCCACGGGTGAGTCGTTCGACGCCTTGGGGGCGCGCGTGGCGAATACCTTCTCCGGCGGCGAGCTGAAACGCATCCTGCTCGAGGCGCTGTTTCGCTCCAACGCGGAGGTTCTGCTCCTGGACGAGCCAGACAACTTCCTCGACGTCCTCGGTAAGGAATGGCTCGAGGCAACCATGTCGGCCAGCCGTAAGACCATCCTCTATATCAGTCATGACCGCGAATTTCTTGGGAACACGTCGACCCAGATCGTGACCCTCGAGGCGCACGGGACGTGGACCCATCCCGCATCGTTTGCCACATACGAGGAGGCGCGGCGGGCGCGAATCGCCGGGCTGGAGGAGGATCACCGGCGCTTTCAGGAGCAGCGCACGGCGTTGATCGCCACTCTCAAGGAATATCGGCGTCGGGCGCAATCGTCCGATGTGTGGGGCCCGAAAGTCCGCGCCGCTGAGAGCCGGCTACGCCTCTTCGACGAGAAAACCGAGCTGGTCGAGCGACCGCGCGAGCAGAAAGTCACGATCCGGTTAGGCGGCGGTCGCACGGGGACGATCGCGCTGCGCGTCAAGCAGCTCGCCTTCCCGGAGCTGACGAAGCCCTTCAGTGCGGAGGTCCTTTTCGGGCAGCGCGTCGGCGTGATCGGTAAGAACGGCACCGGCAAGAGCCATTTCGTCCGGCTGCTGGCGGGCCATCCGGTCGACCACACCGGCGACTGGATGCTAGGCGCCCGCGTCAATGTCGGATATTTCTCGCAGCTGCATGATTCACCGCATCTCGCGCGCGCCGCTCCGCTCGCCGTCCTGACACGCGAGGGGCTCGACCGGACCGCCGCCATGGGGACGCTGCGCCGCTACGAGCTCGACGGCGCCGCTGACGTCCCGTTCGAAAAACTGTCGGGCGGCCAGCAGGCGCGCTTACAGATCCTGGTGCTCGAGGTCCGCGGATCGACCATGCTGGTGCTGGACGAGCCGACCGACAACCTCGACGTCGCCTCGGCCGATGCGCTGGAGTACGCGCTCTGGCAGTACGAGGGGACCATCCTCGCCGTTACGCACGACCGCTGGCTATTGAAGTCGTTTCAGCGCTTTCTGGTTTTCGGCTCCGACGGGCAGGTCAAGGAGTCAGACGACCCGACCTGGGTCTGACGCTGTTAGGTCGCTTTCACGGGTTCGCCCACCGGCGCCGACACCTCGGCATGGATGCGAAGCAGTTGCGGGATCGTGTCCGGCGGCCGGCGTCCCAATCCGCATTCGGTGGCCACGCCGAACGGCCGGTCGATGGCGCGTTGCGCGGCCTCGATGCGTCGCTCGGTGCCCTCGACGCCGTCGGTGAGGTGGACCAGGCCGAGGTAGAGCTCGGTCTCGGCGGGCAGCTTGAGATCCCGCAGCGGCGCAAAGTAGGCGTCGTCGGCGCGATTGCGTGGAACCGGCAGCGAAATCCACTGGACGGGACGCTGGACACCCGACGCGACCGCGTTGGCAATGTCTACCAGCTTGGACACGTCGGCCGGTTCCTTGAAGTGTTTGTGACCGGCGTCGCCGTAGCAGAGGTGGTAGCCGAGCTCCACGTCGGCGGGAACGTGGTTGCCGATTCGGACCAGGCGGTCCAGCACTTCCCGGCGAATGTCCGTAAACTTCACCGGCCAGACACCTTCCAGCATGCCGAATTCGACCGCGGCATCCCACTGGATGGCGAGCTCATAGTGTGGGACGGCGGCGATGATCTCGTCCAGTTCGGCGAGCAGCGCGGCTTCGTACGCGGGTTCCACGGCCGGCACGGCGTCCGGCGCGACAAAGGCGGCGACCGGTGCCAGCGGCGTCGGCAGGCTCACCTGGAAACGGATGCCGGATCGGATCTGGCCCTCGCGCTTGAGCGCGGCAAACTTTTCATAGGACGCCTTGGCGGCATCGGCGTAGCCAAGCCGGCCGAAGCGGATCTGGCCTGGGTCGACCCCCGCTCGAGGGATGAAAAATGGCAGCGGCGCGTATGACTTCGGATCGGGTGGAACGAGGTCGAACTTCTCCGTTGCCGCGAAAGCGTCCGATTGAAACCCGATCCAGTTGGTGCGGACACCGGTCTCCCCGTCGGGAATGCGGCGCAGCCGATCGCCCAGCGTCGAGCTGACGGTGCGAAACACGGTCTCACTGTTGCCGAGTGGCACGCTACCGTTCAGATGGGCTCCCTTGGGTTGTTGCGCGCTCATGTCTTCCTCCCTAGTTACGAATCGCTGCGAGGCGGCATCGGCTCTGGCTCTTTTCCGGCACTCAGGCTATCGGAGAGCGACATCGTCCGGCGGTATGCAGCCCAGACGGCGTCAGCCAGGACCGTGCGCAGCCGGCCACGCTCCAGCTCATGGAGCGCTGCCGCTGACGTCCCGCCCGGCGACGTCACCATGTCGCGCAACTGCGCCGGGTGTTTCTGGGTCCGCTCGGCGAAGGCCACAGACCCCTTGATGGTTTCGAGGACAAGG
>VBIS01000012.1 GCA_005880605.1 Chloroflexota bacterium | reverse complement strand
GCGGACTCGGCGGGTTGTCGAGGACACCATTGCGCAGCGGACTGTGAATGAGCACGCCCAGGCCCAGCTCGGCGGCCAGCGGCAGGACTCGTCGCTCCGCCTCGCGGCGCCGCGGGTTGTACGGAAGCTGGATCATGTCGAGCCGACCGGTGCGCATGACGTCGCAGAGATCGTCGAAGGCGCCGGAATCGTAGTGGGTCGCTCCGACCGCGACGACCTTCCCCTCCCCCTTCAGCCCCTCGAGCATCTTGAGCTGCGCCTTCCAATTGACCAGGTTGTGCACCTGGTAAATCTCCACCCGCCCGAACAGCCTTAAAGCATGCTCGGCCTGTTGCCAGCCCTCCGCCGGGCTGCTGGTCCAGATCTTGGTGGCGATGATCGCCTCATCGCGGCGACCAGCCAGCGCCTTTGCCAGCGTGTCCTCGGCTCGCCCGTACATCGGCGACGAATCGAAAAGGGTAATCCCGGCCGACAGCGCCTCGTCGACGATTGGCCCGCGGTCCGCCGTCGTGTCGAAGGTTTGCCAGGTGCCCATCCCGATCGCCGGCACCTGCAGCGCGGTGCGGCCGAGCTTACGTCGTTCCAGCGGGCTGCTTGAGGTTGTCGATCGGCACCGGTTCGACCGGGTCGGCCAGCGTGAAGCCGAAGACCTGGGAGTAGAAATAGAGCTCGCCTTCGAGCGATCGCTTGATGTTCTTCGCGATGCGGAAGCCGTGCTGCTCGCCCTCGAAGGGGATGTAGGCGACCGGCAGGCCCTTCTTGCGGAGGGCGGCGACGATCAGCTCCGCCTGGTTCGGCGGGACGATCTTGTCCTCCAGACCCTGAAAGAGGATGACCGGTGCCGTGATCCGATCGAGGAAGTGAATCGCCGACCGCTCTCGATAGATGTGCCGCTCCTCGGGCCAGCGTCCGATCAGGCCCTGGTCGTACATCGACTCAAACTTGTGGGTGTCGCTGTGAAAGACTTCCAGGTCGCTGATGCCGAAGTGGCTGGCGCCGGCCTTGAAATAGTGCGTCGACGTTAGCGCCCGCAGCACCGTGTAACCGCCGGCGCTGCCGCCCGTGATCGCGACCCGGTTGCCGTCAGCCAGCCCGCGGTCGACCACGTAACGAGCGCCGTTGACGCTGTCGTCGACGTCGACGACGCCCCATTGCCCGTTGAGTCGCTGCCGGTAGTCGCGCCCGAACCCCGAGCTCCCCCCGTAGTTGACCACCAGGAAGCCGAAGCCGCGAGACGTCCAGTACTGATCGCCGAGGTCGAGGGCATTCGAGACCGAGCCCGTGGGACCACCGTGGACGTAGACGATCAAGGGCGGCCGCTCGCCGGCCGGCGCTTCATAATCCGGATTCACCGGTGGGTAATAGAACGCGTGCGCAGTCACACCACCTTCGGTCGGAAACTCGATCGTCTCGGGCACCGAAAGGTACGCCGGCGACACCGGTAGGTCGGCCGAGCGGCGCAGGACCTCCACCTTTCCATTCGCGAGATCGACGGCGACGAGCGAAAGCGGCTCGAGGGGTGAGCCCGCAATAGTGACCGCCTTGCCGGCATGCGCTCGCACGTACGGCGAAAATGCGCTGTACGGCGTCTCCACGTTTTCCAGGCGCCCCGTCTCAGAGTCGACTACGGCCAGCCTGGCCAGGCCGTTCGACCGCACCTGGCAGACGATCCGGCGCTCCGACTCGAAGGCATAGGTGCTCATCCCGAACAGCCAGGCGGTGTGCCCGAGTTCGGCTGGCAGCTGGACGACGGGCTCGATGTCCTGGCCCTGCCAGCGGTAGAGGTTCCACCAGTTGGTCCGGTCGGAAACGAAATAGAGCACGCCTTCAGGCGACCACGTCGGCTGGAAGATCGATTCCCGCTCCCCGCCCGCGACTTTACGGGGCGTCACCACGGCGCCGTCGTCGGTCAGGGCCGCCACCCAGAGCTCGGTCCCGTCCCAGGGCATGTTCGGGTGATTCCAGGTGAGCCAGGCCAGATGCGATCCGGATGGGCTGAGCCGCGGGGTGGAGTAGAAGTCGTTGCCCTCCACCAACGTTGTCGAGGGGGAGGGAGTTGGTGAGGATGGATCAAGACTGACGATGGAGTTGACGGCGGAGGCCGCGCCGGTGCTGTGGTCCTCGCGGATCGCTATCAGCCGGTTGCGACGCTCGTCGAGCACCAGGTCGGCGTGCCGGATGTCCTTCGCCGGCGTGATCGCGACCGGTGGACGGCCCGGATCCTGCCGGTAGAGCCGTTGATCCTTGAAGTTCGCAAACCAGACGGTCCCCTGACGCACCCGGTAGGCGCCGCCACCGTACTCGTGGACTCGCGTGCGTGCGTTGAACGCGGGCGGCGTGACGTCCTCGATCGCTCCGCCGGCCCGACGTCGAACGACGACGTTGCGGCCGGCTTCGGCCGGGCGCTGCTCCACCCAATAGATGTCGTCGCCATCCAGCTGGATCTGGCCGAGGCCGATAACGCCGGCGACGATGGCGTCGGCCGTGATCGGCGAGCGCCACGAGCCGTACGGACTGATTTTCTTGTGTTCCACCCGACAAGGCTACCTGACCCCTGGCGGGCGAGGCCCGCGTGGGGCCGTACACTCATTACCGTGCGCATCGAGAGTCCCGCGTTCACTGAACGCGAGATGCGAGGCTTCCTGGACGAAGTCGTCGATCACGAGCGGCAGGCGCTCGCCGACCGGTTGGAGGCCGACTCCGCGAGGCTGGGTAAACTGGCCGCCACCCTGACCCTCCCCCAGAGGGGGAGGGAGAATTCCGGAGGCTGGAGCGCCCAGGAGATTCTTGCGCACATCGTCGTGCTCTCGAAGTTCTATGGCGTCCTCACCTCACGGGTTGGCTCGGGCAAGGTTTCCCAGGTCGAGTTGCTCGAAGCGGTGCAGAGTCGTGATCCGGCTGGTGAACAGCTGAGTTCGTTGCCGCCGGATCAGCTCCTCGCGATGGCGCAGCGCGATCACCAGCGGACGATCGCCTACCTTCGCGGGGCCGACGCCGTGGCAATGCAGCGCCGGGCGATCCTCTATGAGGGCTTTTCGATGAGCGCGGCCGAGATTGCCCAGTTGCCTCTCTGTGGGCACCTCGAGATTCATCTCGACCAGCTCGAACGGACGTTACAGCACTGACCCGGTATTTCGAGGACTTCCACGTCGGGGAGTTCGATGACCTCGGTAGCGTGCAGCTCAGCCAATCGGACATCATCGAGTTTGCGCGCCAATACGACCCGCAGCCGATGCATCTCGATCCCAATGCCGCGAGTTTCACCATCTACGGCGGCCTGATCGCGAGTGGATGGCATACCGGCGCCTTGTTCATGGGTTTGCTGGTGCGCAATCTGATCGCACAAACCACCAGCATGGGATCGCCGGGAATGGAGGACCTGCGCTGGCCCGCCCCGGTGCGGCCGGGCGACACCCTCAGCGGGCGGATCGAGGTGCTGGAAACGCGAGCCTCCATCAGCCGCCCCAACATGGGGATCGTACGGTGGCGTGGTGAGTTGCGTAACCAGGACGGGAAGCTTGTCATGAGCGCGATCGGGACGAACTTCTTCGGACGAAAGCCTGCTTAGTTGTGAATGTGGGAGAAAAACACATCGGTCGTGCCGTTCCGGCTCTGCGGCTTCGCCTGAATGAAGACCGCCGCGAAGCCATCCGGTAGCCCGCACAGTCCCATGTAATCGCCGAGAAACGGTCCGAAACGGACCGCCGGCGCGGATCGCAGGTCGAACGGCCCGGCAGCGTGCCGTTCGGTCCAGTTGAGACCGCGATCACGCGAGCTGCTGAACCAGACGTCGGTGTTCAAGGCTGCGCTCTTCGACGTGAAATGGCGAAAGTCGAACCAGAGCAGCCCGACGGTGGCGTCGCCCGCCACCGCCAGCGTGGGCAGAAATGCCTCGGGCTTCTCACGCACCACCACCTGCGGCGCTCGCCAGTGAAGACCCGCGTCTTCCGACCGTGCGACCAGGACGGTGGAGAACTCGGTGTGCTCTTCGAACCAGGCCACGTAGAGGGCATTGCCGGCTGACGCGGCCGTGATGTCCTGACCGAAGAAACGCAGCTGGCTGCCGGTGCCGGGGTCGACCGCGTTGGTGTACGTGAACTGGGTCGCATCGATTGGCGCCGACCAGGTTTGTCCCTGGTCGGTCGAGCGGATGACACGGATCTTCACCGGCAGAGGCGGCGGGTGCGGCGTCCCCGGTAAGGACGACCCTTCGACGAAGACGTCGAGCAGAACGCCGCCGGCGGTCATCAGTAGCTGGTTCTCCTGGGCCTCGTCGTTACCGCTGTAAATCGGAGTCGGATTCGACCACGTGCGGCCGCCATCCCTGGTCCGCGCGAACATCACCCGGTCGTTCGATGGCTCGACGCCCGGCGTGACTTGATAGGTGGCCCAGACGGCATACGCCGTCCCCGGGCGCCTGGGGTCGGCAAGAATTGCTTCCTTGTCCGGCTGGGCCGGCGGCGCGGTCCCACTTTCGAGGACCACGGGCGCGGCCCACGTGGCTCCGTGATCCCGCGAGACACTGACGACGATGTCGTGCGCCGTGCCGGCGGACGTTGGCGCCTGTGTCCCAAGCGACGTAACGTAGATCGCGCCATCGCTACCGATCGACACCCAGGGATCGCTGGCGTGGATATAGCGACCCCCATCGCAGGTGAGCAGTCCCGGGAGTGGCGATCGGCTCCAACTCGTCCCGCCGTCATGACTGAGCGCGACCGTGATGCCGACATGATCGGGCGACTGATTTTCGAGCCAGGCGGCAACCAGTTGGCGGGGGTTGGCAGGCTCGGCTGCCACGGAGGGCTCGCCTGGCCTGCGAACGGCTTGGGCCCCTGCGGCGCAGCCCGCCGCCAGCTCCAGCGACCCGCTGATGATGCTCGGCGGCGGCAGGCTTGGCTCGCTCGGCGGCTTGGCACTCTCACATCCGGCCATGACCAGGACCGCCGCAAGTCCGGTCAGCGCGGCGCCACCGCCCGCATCAAAGCGCATCCACGCATTTTGGCGGTATCGGAAGCTAAGCGGTCTGCCGCCAGGCCGGGGGCAACTGCCGACCCGAGCTGGACTGGATGCAGGACGCGAGCAGCGCCTCCATTCCCTCGAAGTCGACCGTTTTCGAGAGGTAAAAACCCTGGCCGGCGTGGCAGCCCATTCCGTTGAGCGCGGCGAGCTGTTCGGGCCGCTCGACGCCCTCCGCGATCGTCATCAATCCGAGGCTGTTCGCGATGCCGATGATGGCACGGAGGATGGCGCCGTCGGTGACGCCCTGGCCGATCCCGGCCACGAATGACCGGTCCATCTTCAGGATGTCCACGGGGAGGTCGCGCAGGCGTCCCAGTGAGGAGTAGCCGACACCGAAGTTATCCAGCGCCAGACGGAATCCGCGCTGGCGAAGCTCCTGCAGGACCGGGCCCAGCGGCTGGTGGTGATCGGTCAGGACGCTCTCGGCCAACTCGAGGATCAGGGACTGCGGGTCGAGCCCGGCGGCGTCGACCGCATCCACCACCTCCGAAACCAGCTCGGGCCGCTGCAGCTGCCGCCCGTAGAGATTGACGCTGATCGCCATCGGGGGCGTCGAGGGATACCGCACCTGCCAGCGGCGGGCATCGCGCGCCGCCTGCTGCACGGCCCAGCGGCCAAGCTCGACGATCATGCCGCTGCGCTCAGCGACGGCCGTGAAGTCCGGGGCAGCAAGCAGACCGCGCTCGGGATGGTTCCATCGCAGCAGCGCCTCGGCACTGTGGATCGCTCCGGATTCGAGCCATACGACGGGCTGGTAGTCAAGAACGAACTGTTTCTCGGCCAGGGCATGAGGCATGTCAGCCTCGAGTTCCATGAGGTGAAGAGCCGCGCCGGCGAGCGTGGCGTCGTACTCGATATAGCGGGCTTTGCCTTTGGTCTTGGCGATGTACATCGCGACGTCGGCGTTCCGAATCAATTCCTCCGCCGCTTCCTGCCCGGACACCAGTCCCGCGATCCCGATGCTGGCATGGACCGTAATCTTCTTGCCGCCGATTCCAAAGGGGGCGATGAACTGGCGGGTGATCCGCTCCGCCACGCGGGTCGCGATGTGCTCGTCTTCCATGCTCTTGAGGAGCACCGCGAACTCGTCGCCACCGAGTCGAGCCACGGTGTCGCCGGGTCGGAGCGTCGACGCGATGCGGGCCCCGACCGCCGCCAGCAACTTGTCGCCGATGTCATGGCCCAGGGTGTCATTCACGGCCTTGAAGTCATCAAGGTCGAGGAAGAGAACGGCGATTCGGCGTTCGCCTTCACCATCGAGCGCGTGGTCCAGATGGATCCGGAACGCCGCTCGGTTCGGAAGATCGGTCAACGGATCGTGGAAGGCCTGGTGGGTGAGCTTCGCCTCCAGCGTCTTACGCTCGCTGACGTCACGCGTGTTCAGGACGAGACCCCGGACCGCGGGCAGGTCGAGCAGGTTGGTGATCGTGACTTCGGCCGAGCAGTA